>JAPOYG010000388.1 GCA_026706755.1 Acidobacteriota bacterium | reverse complement strand
AGTACCAGTAGCAGGGCCCGCTCGTCGCCCTGCAAACGGAGGGGCGCCAACCAAGGTCTTCGGCGCGAACCCGCAGAAATCTGGGAGATGCGCTCGCCGAGCCAGGGCTTCCTGCTGCTGTACGCGAATCCCCTGGCTTTCGCCGTCGCGCCGTCGTTTCTCTGGGCGTTCGCCCGGGAGTGTCCCCGCATCCACCGACGAACGCGGCTCGACGACCTCGCCCGGCGATGGTCCCGGCCAGCGCGGTGCTAGGAAGCGCCCTGTACGCCGCCGAACGGCGCGACGGATGACACCTGTCGGGTGGCGATTGGCTTGGTCGCCTTGCTGCCTCGGGAGGTTCGCTCCTGCCCGTCGGGTGCGACGCCGGTTACCAGCGGGCGCGCCTCGCAGCTCGCCGGTGCGGTCGCGCGCGAGTCAGGCCGAGGCGCCGGCCTGCGACGGCCCGTCCTCGCCCCGACCGGGACGCACGTGCTCGCTGATGTAGTCGACGATGGCCTGCATCGGGGTGCCGGGCTGGAAGACGCCCTCGATGCCAATCTCGCGGAGGCGCGGGATGTCCGCGTCGGGGATGATGCCGCCGACGACGACGAGCACGTCGTCGAGGCCGCGCTCGGAGAGCAGCTCCATGATGCGGGGGCAGATGTGGTTGTGGGCGCCGGAGAGGATCGAGACGCCGATGGCGTCGGCGTCCTCCTGGAGCGCCGCGCCGACGATCTGCTCGGGGGTCTGCCGGAGTCCGGTGTAGATCACCTCCATGCCGGCGTCGCGCAGGGAGCGCGCGATCACCTTCGCCCCCCGGTCGTGACCGTCGAGGCCCGGCTTGGCTATCACCACCCGGATCTTCCGCATCGTGCGTCCCTCCGACCAGCTCCGGCTCGCCCACCACTCGCCGCGCGGCTACGCTTGATGCCCAGCCAACCCTTCAGGGAATCTGCGCCTCCCGCGGGAGGCAGCACCGTTCTGCGGCACAGACACCTACAGCGCGGCGGTCTCCTCGTACTCGCCCCAGACGTCGCGCAGCGCGTCGCACATCTCGCCAAGCGTGGCGCCGGCGCGCGCTGCGTCGAGGAGCAGCGGCATCAGGTTGTCGGTGCCCTCGGCCGCGCGCCGCAAGCCGTCGAGCGCGGCGGTCACGCGCGCCGCGTCGCGCTCCTGCCGCAGGGCGCGGACGCCGCTCACCTGCCGCTCGGCCGCCGCCTCGTCGATGTAGAGGGTCTCGATCGGCGCCTCGGCGTCGGTCACGTAGCGGTTCACCCCGACGCACGTCTTCGTGCCCCGGTCCAGCGCCTGCTGGAACCGGTACGCGCTGTTCGCGATTTCCCGCTGCGGGTAGCCCTGCTCGATGGCCGGCACCATCCCGCCCAGCGCGTCGATCTTCTCGAAGATCTCCCGCGACCCCACCTCGAGGTCGCGCGTGAGCCGCTCCAGGAAGTACGAGCCGCCGAACGGGTCGGTCACCGCGGGCACCCCGCTCTCGTGGGCGATGACCTGCTGGGTCCGCAGAGCGAGGAGCGCCGCCTCCCGCGCCGGCAGCGCGAGCGCCTCGTCGAGCGAGTTGGTGTGCAGCGAGTTCGTCCCGCCGAGGACCGCGGCCAGAGCCTGGACGGCGGTCCGGACGACGTTGTTGTAGGGCTGCTGCGCGGTCAGCGAGACGCCGGCGGTCTGGGCGTGGAAGCGCAGCTTCCACGAGCGCTCGTCCTCGGCCCCGAAGCGCTCGCGCATGACCGTCGCCCAGAGCTTGCGCGCGGCGCGGTACTTGGCGATCTCCTCGAAGAAGTCGTTGTGCGCGTTGAAGAAGAAGGAGATGCGCGGCGCGAAGCGATCCACCGGCAGCCCCGCGTCGACGCCGTACTGCACGTACTCGATGCCGTCGCGAAGCGTGAACGCCAGTTCCTGGAGCGCCGTGGCCCCCGCCTCGCGGATGTGGTAGCCGCTGACCGAGATGGTGTTCCACCGCGGCACGCGCTCGGCGCAGAAGGCGAAGACGTCGGTCACGAGGCGCATCGACGGCCGCGGCGGGTAGATGTACTCCTTCTGCGCGATGTACTCCTTGAGGATGTCGTTCTGGATCGTGCCCGACAGCACGGACCAGTCGACGCCCTGCCGCTCGGCCACGACGAGGTACATCGCGAAGATCATCGCGGCCGGCGAGTTGATCGTCATCGACGTAGTCACCCGGTCGAGCGCGATGCCGTCGAAGAGCCGCTCCATGTCGGCCACCGAGGCGACGCTGACACCGCACTTGCCGACCTCCCCGAGCGACAGCTCGTGGTCCGGGTCGCGGCCCATCAGCGTCGGCAGGTCGAAGGCGACGCTCAGGCCCGTGCCGCCCGCCGCCTGGAGCTCCCGGTAGCGGGCGTTGGTCTCCTCGGGAGTCCCGTATCCGGCGAACTGCCGCATCGTCCACAGCTTGCCGCCGTATCCGGCCGGGTGGATGCCGCGCGTGTAGGGGAAGCTCCCCGGGTCTCCCAGGTCGCGGTCGTAGTCGACCTCGGCCACGTCGGGTGCGGTGTAGAGCGCCTCCACGGGCCGGCCGGAAACCGTCGTGTGGTCGCGGGCCTCGCCCCGGGGGCGGCCGGGCGCGGCGGGAGGCGCCTCCGCGGCGGTCGTCGTCTTCATGCCGTCGTCAGGAAACCAGCCGGAAGGCCACGAGCCGGGTGGCGTCGTCGGTCGGGGTGGTGGCTCGCACCTCGATGAGGTACTCGGCCGGGGGCAGGCTGACCGGGGTCACGTACACCTGGTACGGCCGGCCGTCGGCCGCCTGCTGCACGTCCAGGGGATAGATGGAGTCGCCACGCCGGTTGAGCAGCCGTGCCTCGACGGTCGGCGCCACTCCCCCGGGCGCGTGCGCGTCGACGCGCACGAGCAGATGGTCGGTGCGCCGGAACTCCCGCACGGCGAGCGGCACTACGGTGAAGTCGTCGACGATCTGGCGCAGCTCGAGCGCGTTGCGCGCCCGCACGAAGGACGGCGTGCCCAGCACCAGGTCGGGCCCCGTGAAGTCGGGTATCTCGATCTCGTCGCGGTCGCGGTCGAGCACCTCGCCGGCATCGCCCTCGATGGCGAGGCTGAGCTGCAGCGTCCCCGGGTCGGCCTCGAACTCCACCCGGGTCAGGGGCGGCGGGGCGGCCGCCTGCCGCCGGCTGCGCCGCGTGCCGCGGCCCGAGCGCGACGTCGGCTCCGGGACACGGCCGCGGAAGTAGGCGCCGCCCCGGTCTCCCATCGCGGTCACCAGCACGCTCGCCGCCGCGTCCCGCCGGCCGCGCCCGTCCACCGGCTCCCAGACGAAGGTCACCCGCGTGCGGCCGTTCGCGGCCGGCGCGGTGCCGACCCACGTCCGCACCAGCCGGCCGCGGCGTGGCTCCGCCAGCGCGGACAGGGCGACCTCGACCGCGCGGGGCGGCTCGTTGACCGGCGGCAGGAGGGCGCGCTCCGCGTCGCGCTCAGTGATCGCCCAGTAGCCCGGACGGGCGCGCACGCGGACGTCTTCCCGCCTGACGCGCACGTCGATCTCGTGGAACTCGCCGTCGGTCGCCTCCAGGCTGGAGTTGTAGCCGAGCAGATAGTACGAGCTGGCGTCGTACAGCATCTGCCGCAGGCCGCGCGTGAAGTTGTTCTGGTTCACGATGGCCAGGCCGTCGGTCTGCTCGGCGAGCAGACGCAGCGTGCTCTGCGTCCGGCGCAGGGCCCGGCCGTCGGTCCGGGCGCCGACGGCGGGCTGGTCCAGATCGAACTCGAAGACGGCCAGCCCGCGCGGGTCGAGCGTGTAGAGCGACGTGTTGAAGCGGTTGGCTGTCTCGTACACCCGCTGCAGGTCCAGCATGAGCATGCTGTCCTCGAAGGCGGCCACCGTCTCCTGGAACATGCCCTCGCCGGCGAAGGGGTTGCCGACGGCCGGATTGAAGCGTCGGTCGGGGCCGAGCTCCGCGTTGCGGGCCATCAACTGCGGGGGCACGTAGTTCGTGAAGCCCTCGCTGACGACGACGACCGTCTTGCGCCCTTCCCGCATCCCCCCGAGGCGGATCATCAGCCCCCGCAGCGCCGACAGGGAGACCTCGTTGCGCATCCGCTCGACGACCTGCGTCGGATAGAAGTTGTAGCGCGCCTCGAAGTTGTTGCGGATCTCGTAGTCGTACTTGACGCCGCGGAAGTCGTTCACGGCGTTGATGACCGCCTCGTGGTCGCGCGTCAGGCGCAGTGCGTCGAGCGGCATCAGCGGGTACATCACGCCGACGAGGTCCGTCGGGATGAGCTCGTTCTGGAGGAACTCGCCCAGCACCTGCCGCATCCGCAGGCTGTTGCCCTCCCGTACGTGGTAGTCGTCGAGGAAGAACACGAACACGCGGACGTCGGCCTGCGAAGCGGCCAGCTCCTGGTCGGAGCGCCGCACGCCCACCGGGACCAGCGGCGCGTCCCCCAGCGCGGGCAGCAGATCGACCTCGACGAGCTGGAACGAGTCGACCTCCTGCCGGATGTCGTCCTCGTACACCTCGAAGTCGTCCAGCGTGAGGTCCGTGACGTGGTTGCCGTCCTCGTCGGTGGCGATGACGTCCACGCGGATGTAGTTGATGCCGCTCCGGAAGATCGCCGACGGGTCCGCGGCCGCCGCTTCCGCCCCGCCTCCCTGCGGAGCGGCGTCCTGCGACCCGGCGGCCGGTGTCCACGCGTCCGGCTGGCGCTGCCCCGCCCCGGCGGCGGTCGTCGACAGCAGCAGGCCGAACGCCAGGGCGACGATCGGAGCGATGCGGCGTTCCTGCATGAGAGCCTCCCCCGCGGGTCGCGGCGGCCGGTTTCAATGATAGCATCGGCCCCGGCCCGAGCCCGGCCCCGACGGCGCCCCGGCCCTGCGCCGGCGCGGCGCACCGGGCGGCGCGGC
>JAPOYG010000145.1:36006-38738 GCA_026706755.1 Acidobacteriota bacterium | reverse complement strand
ACCTTCTCGGTGCCGGAGAGGGCGAGGCGGAAGACGTCCTCCATCGGCTCGCCCCAGAAGCCGTTGCCGAAGCCGTGCCCCAGCTTCGAGAGGTACTCGTCGGCCATCGGCCGGTCGCTGTCCCACGTCCCGCTCGCGGCCGCGATGCGCGAGGTGTTCAGGTTGTACCGGCCCGGCGGCTCGTCGAAGATCCGCACGCCGGCGCGGCGGTCCGCGTCCTCCTCCGAGTAGCCCCGTTCGACCAACGCCGCCTTCGTCGCCAGGTAGTGCCGGCGGACGTAGTTCTCGGCCTCCTCCAGCACCTTCACCCGCTGCACCGCCTCGTCCATCAGCCGGGTGACGTTGTTGAACATCCCCTCGGCCGCCGAGGCGATCACGATGTCGACGCGCGGGCGGCCGAGCTCGTGCCGCGGGACCACCTCCACGTCGACCACCTTCCCGCGGGCGTCCCAGACCGGGCGCGTGCCGAGGAGGTGGAAGATCTGCGATTCGAGCACGCCCTCGTGCCGCAGCGTCTCCGTGCCCCAGATGACGAACGAGACCTTCTCCGGATAGCGCCCGTGCTCGGCGACATGGTCCGCCAGCATGCGGTCGGCGAGGACCACGCCCAGCCGCCACGCGGCGAGCTTCGGCACCTTGTCGGGATCGATCCCGTAGAAGTTCTTGCCGGTGGGATAGGCATCCGGGTTGCGGATCGGCTCTCCCCCGCCGCCGGCGGGGACGTAGCCGCCGTCGAGAGCGTGCAGCAGGCGGTCGAGCTCGCGGGGGCCGGACTCCACGATGCGGCGCTCCATGTCGGCCGCCATCACCTCCACCCCCTCCGGCAGGAGGCTGCGGTCGACCGAGACGATGGCGTCCACCGTGCTCGCCCGCATCTCCGGTGCGGGGGTGCGCCCGAAGGCATGCAGACCGTACGGGATGCTCTGCCCCTGCAGTTCCCGCAGGTAGTCCTCGACGGCGTGCAGGGCGTCGTGGTCGATCTCCGCCCCCGTCCCGAGGTCGAGCTGCAGGTCCTTGACCATCCCGAGGTCCGTCGCCTGCTGCCGGAGCTGGTCGGCGTACGCCTCGGCGAGCTGCTCGTTCTTGTGCACGGCCTCGTGGTAGTCGTCGACGCTCTCGCTGAGGGCGGCCAGGTCGGGAAGCAGCTCGCTCTCGACGAACGGCGGGACCATGTGGTCGACCAGGGTCGCCATGCCGCGCCGCCGCGCCACCAGCCCCTCGCCGACGACGTCGACGTTGTAGACGTACAGGTTGGGAAGGTCGGCAATCAGGGCGTCGGGGGCGTCGGCGGCCGAGAGGCCGAGGTCCTTGCCGTCGAGCCACTCGAGCGTGCCGTGCGTCCCGAGGTGGATCACCGCGTCGGCGTCGAAGCCGACCGGCTCCTCCGCCCGCAGCCAGGTGTACGCGGCGACGTACTGGTGGTGCGGCGCGAGATCGTCGGCGTGGTAGAGCTGCTCGGCGTCCTCGCCCCAGCCCCGCGCCGGCTGCGGCAGCACGGCGACGTTGCCGAAGCGCAAGGCAGGGATGATCAGGCTCCCGTCCGCGGCCATGAGCGACGCGTCGGCCGGATCGCCCCAGTCGGCGATCACCTTGTCGCGAAGCTCGGGGACGTAGCCCTGGTTCAGCCAGCGCTGGTAGTCGCCCGGCCAGACCCGGGAGGCCCCGCCCTCCCCGAGCATCGCGGCCAGCTCGCCCGGCGCGTAGCCGCCCACGTTGCGCGCCCGGTCGAGGATGCTGTCCAGGAGCGCCTCGGATGAAAGATCGGATGCAGGGCCTCCGAGGTCGTAGCCGTCCGCCCGCAGCCGCTGGAGGACGTTGGCCAGGGAGTCGGCGACGTTCAGGTAGCTGGCGCCGACCCCCGCCTTCCCCGGCGGGTAGTTGTAGAAGAGGATCGCCACCCGCTTGTCGGTGTTCGGCTTCGCGGCCAGGGCCGCATAGCCGAGGGCCCGCCGGACGGCCATCGTTACCCGCGCGGGAATCGGCCGGCTGGCGACGAGGGTCAGCCCCGTCTCCGGATCCGTGCGTCGCTCCTTGCTGCCCACCACCGTCGGCGCGACGAGCCCGGCGAGCTCCGGCACGGCCACCTGGAAGGTCCCCTCGAACATGGAGAGCCCCCGCGGCGACGCGCGCCACTCCGCCTCGCTCCGGCCGTAGAGGCTGATCAGGCTGAGGACGGGGATGTCGAGCTTCTCGAGCGACGCTCCCGCCTCGGGCCCCGCGAAGCGGAAGAGGAACGCCAGCGCCACGTCGGCGCGCGCCGCCCCTTCCGGGTCGAGCAGCAGCGTCTCGAAGGCGATGCCGGCCGGGTACCCGAAGACCGGAATCGCCTCCGCGCCCTGCCGCTCGATCTCGGCGACGACCGCGTCGATGAGCGCGGTGTCTCCGTCGTCGAAGTTCGATCCGTAGAACCCCAGCGCCACCCGCGGCGCCCCGGGCCGGAGCTTGCCGGCGCCGCGGCGCCAGGCGTCGAACGCCTCCCAGGTTGCGAACACGCGCCCTCCGGAGCCGAGGGCTGATCCCGGGGCTTCGGGATCCGGGTAGTAGTAGCCGGCTTCCAGGCTCGGCTGGGGCTCCGGAGGAGACAGCCCCTCGATGCCCGCGGCGGCCAGCACGTAGCGGAGCAACCCCACCTGGTTGGCGTGGCCCGAGTGCTCCCAGTAGGCGCGGGCGCGCGCGTCCCAGACCACCCCGCGCTCCACGTAGTGCTCCCGCGGGAGGAGCCCCTCGCCGAC
>JAPOYG010000145.1:0-35547 GCA_026706755.1 Acidobacteriota bacterium | reverse complement strand
TCGGGCACGTAGATCACCTGGCCGTCGGCGAGGCGGTACGCCGTGCCGAGGCGCTCGCCCTGACCGCCGAGCGCCTCGCCGGTGAGCTCGTAGGCGGTGATCTCCGTGCCTTCCTTGATGATGATCTCGCTGAGGCCGTCGGCGTTCGTCTTGACCAGCGTGACCTCGCTCTCCGGATCGACCAGGTCGCCGATGCGGTAGACGGAGAAGAGCGTGATCATCAGGCCGACGATGAACACGACCGACACGTCGAAGATGTTGGCGACACCTGCCAGCGGATCCTCGTCCTCGGCGTCAGCCGGCGACGGCAGATGCAGAAAGCGCGCCATCGTCCCGTTCCTCCTGCGCGGCCCCCGGCGCCGGGGCGCCCGCGTCCGTACCCGCCTCGCCGCGGGCGATCTCGCCGGCGACGCGCTCGGCCAGGAACCGCTGCTCCCGCACGGTCTCGTTGACCCAGCCGTGACGTACGACCTGAATGACGTACGCGACGGTCCCCGCCGCCAGACCCACGATGGTCGTCGTGAAAGCCACGACCATCTGGCCGGCCATGGCCTCGAGGTTGCCGGCAGTCAGCGAAGCCAGCGCCGTCCCCATCGGGATGAGGGTCCCGAGCAGACCCAGGCTCGGCCCGACCTTGACCAACACCCGCGACCCGTTCAGCGTGCGCCTCACCCGCTCCTCACGTTCGAGGACGAGGTGCTCGAGGCCTCCGTCGCCGAACGACGGCTTCCGCCGCTCGCTTTCGACATCCCGGAGCAGACCGCGCAGCGGTGCAGGGAGCGCCGAACGGCGTGCGGCGTCGGCGCCGAGCACGGCTCCGGCCTCGAGCCACGCGTTGAGATTGAACCCAGCGCGCTCACGCCGGCGGGCGAGCCACTCCACCACACACCCGCCCGCCATGAAGACGGCCGCCCCGACCGCTACCCAGAGCAGGGTGATGACCGGCAGGCGCAGCACCTGCGCCAACGCGAACAGGCCGTTCTCGAGCGCCCCGAGCAGATTCACTGACGCCTCCGAAGCGCGTGCGCGCCTCCGAGCGCCACGACCGCACCCAGGACCGCGAGCACCACGGGGTGGACCGCGGACCGGTTCACGTCGCCGGCCCTCAGGTTCATCGCCTCCGCCGCGCTCCACCCCGCGGCCACCGCGGGGGCGGCAGCCACTATCAAGGCTCCCACGGCGAGCACGGCGAGCGCCTCCTCGCGAATCGCTCGCGGCGCGAAGCGCGGACTGCGGCGCGCTGCGGCCGCCGAAACCGCCACGACGCCGGCCGCCAACAGCCAGGCGCTCCACCGCGCGAAGCCGTGCGCCGCCAGAACGTGCGTCCACGTGCCGGCCAGCAGTCCGGCGGCCGCCGCCCCCACCAACCGCACGCGGCCCGGCCGAACCAGGACCGCCCCGGCCACCACCGCCACGGCCGCGCCCGTGAACCCGGGCTCGGGCGGCAGCCACAGGGCGGCGGCGCCGAAACCGGCCGCCATCGCCACGGCGTCACGCCGGCGGGCGGCAGCCGCGGCCAGCACCGCCGCGCCGAGCGCACACAGCAGACCTAGTCCATCGTCCAGCACGACGCGATGGGGCGCCAGCGCCCTGTCCGGCTCGTTTGGGAGTCCGCGTTTCGCGCGAGGCCGAGCGCGGCCCGTGCGGCGGCGCAGGTTCCCAGCCCGTCGACGCGGCAAGTCTATGCCAACGACGCCCGCTCACGAGCGGAAGGCGCGGCGTGCCTCCCGAATTCAGGAAGACTTCAGGTGTCCGTACCCAGCTTGACACGTTGCCACGCGCGGCCCTAAGGTTCGTTCGCCACGCGGTTGCGGCTGGATGCACGGGAAGTCCGGTGCGAAGCCGGCGCTGCCCTCGCAACTGTGAGCAGGAACGAAATCCGCACCCAGGTCACTGCCCGGCAACGGGTGGGAAGACGCGGAGAGTAGGCCGATCCTGCAAGCCAGGAGACCGATCCAGCCGCGCCTCACGACTGCCTCCGAAGGGGAGGCGAGGAGGAACCGGTGATCCGCCAGCGGCACCCGCCGGGCAGGCAATCTTCAGGGAATCTTCAGTAGGTCTTCAGGATCGGCCGGGGCGGTGTTCGGTACGCTCCGGCTGGCTCGATCATCCCGGGCCTTGACTCGGCGACCCGTGCGCACGCGTTCGTCGTGCGTACGCGCTCGTCCGCCCCGGATACGAGAGGAGCTGTACTCATGAACCGTTCGCTTCCGCTCTCTGCCCTCGCCGTGTGGGCCCTGGCCGTCTTGCCAGCCGCCGCGCAGGCTCCCGCCACCGTGACCGGCGTCGTCACCGACTCGTCGGGCGGCGTCTTGCCGGGAGCGTCGATCGCGGCTCTGCGCGGCCTCCGCGTCGTCGCCGGCACATCGACCGGGCAGGACGGCGGCTACCGCCTCGATCTGCCGTCGGAGGGCGTCTACCTCGTGACCGCGCACCTCGACGGCTTCGCGGCCGGCGAGACCGAGGTGACCGCTGCCGGAGCCGGGACCGCCGACTTTAGCCTCGACATCGCTCCCCTGCGGGACTCGATCATCGTGACGGCGTCGCGGACGGCGGAGGGGCGCGCCTCCGTCATGGAGTCCCACGCCGTCCTCACCGCGGAGGAGATCCAGACGCTCGGCAGCTCCTCCGTGGCGGACGTGCTCCGGCACGTGCCCGGCCTGAGCATCGAGGCGACCGGACGCGAGGGAAGCCTGTCGTCGCTCTTCTCCCGCGGCGGGGAGTCGGATTACAACCACGTGCTGATCGATGGCGTGCGGGTGAACGCCAACGGGGGCTACTACGACTTCGGCCGAGTCTCGGCGTCCGAGATCGAACGGGTCGAGGTGGTGCGGGGAGCCCAGTCCGCACTCTACGGCTCGGACGCCATGGGCTCCGTGATTCAGATCTTCACGAAGCGGGGCGCGCCCGACAGCGGGCCCGGCCTGTCGGGTTCCGTCGAGGGCGGCTCGTTCGGCACGTCGCGCGGCGATCTGCGCCTGCTCGGGGGCGCCAGTCGACGCGTCGACTACCAGCTCGGGGTCACCTACCGGGGCACGGACGGCGCTTTCGGAGACCGCCTCGCCGACCCCGATCGCTTCGACCAGACCACGGTCGATGCCAACGTCGGCGCCATCCTGGGCGACAACACCCGACTGCGCACCGGCGTCCGCCACAGCGACGCCCGTGCCAACTCCGTGGGGCCCATCGCCTACACGGCGGGCGACACCGGCACGAGCTACGACACGGACGACCTGTCGTGGCACGTCGACCTCGACCAGCAGCTCTCGTCGCGCGTGGACCACGCGGCCACGGTGAGCTACTTCCGATCCGGACGCCAGTCGGCGGACGCGATCGGCGATCCGCGCCAGCTCGTGCGCGCGATCCTCGCCGGCGAGCCGGGAGCGCTGTACCCGGCCGGAACGCGACTCGTGCGCCTGCTCGATCAGCGGGAGTTCGATGCGCTGGCGGCCGATCCGTCGAGCCTCCCCGGCGGGCAGTTCCTGGCCCGGAGCGGCCCGTTCAGCGGCTACGACTACCCGTTCACCTTCGAGACGCAGTTCCGCCGCCCCTCCGTCCGCTACCAGATCAACGCGACGTGGATGGACAGCCAGGTGCTGAGCGCGGGCTACGACTACTACCGCGAGACGAACGCGCTCGAGGAACTGCAGCGGGTGGAGAACCACTCGTACTTCGTGCAGCAGCAGCTCAATCTCGCGGACGCCTGGTTCGTCACCGGCGGGGCGCGCATCGACGACAACGCCCACTACGGAACCGCGGTCAACCCGAAGCTCTCCGCGGGCGGCTACCCGCTGCCGTACCGATCCGGGGCGCTGTCGTCGGTTCGGCTGTCCGCGAACGTCGGCCGCGGCATCAAGAACCCGAGCTTCTCGCAGATCTACGGCTCGCAGTGGGTCGACGGCGACCTGTTGCTGCAGCCCGAGCAGGCCGTCTCCATCGACGCGGGGGCGGAGTTCACGTTCGACGATCAGCGCTGGCTGGCCCGCGTCACCTGGTTCGCCAACGACTACACCGACCAGATCGCCTACTCGCCCTCCCTGGGATTCGGAGGGGACGGCGTTCCCGACTACGTGAACATCGACGGGTCGCGGGCGTCCGGCCTGGAGCTCGAATCCGGCCTGGAGCGGCCACTGGGCGGCCTGACCGCGAGCGCCTGGTACGCCCTCGTCGACACCGAGGTCGTCACCAACGTGAGCACCAGCCAGCAGTTCCAGCCGGGGCAGCCGCTGCTCCGCCGGCCCCGGCACTCCGGCGGCGCGCGGGTCGACTACGCGCGCGGCCGCGGCAGCCTGCACCTGAACGTGCGGGTGACCGGCGACCGCCACGACAGCGCATTCCTCGGGCTCCAGCGGCTCTCCGACGGCCGCCCGGTCGACATCACCGTCAATCCGGGCTACGTCCTGCTCGGCGTAGGCGGGCAGCTCCGGGTGCGGAACGACTTCACGCTCTTCCTGCGCGTCGAGAACCTGACGGACGAGGCGTACGAGGGCGCCCTCGGGTATCCCGGCCTGCCGCGGGCCGTCATGGCGGGCGGCCGCTTCGAGATCGGGGGCTGACGGTTCCAGCCGGCCGAGGGTTCGGGGGAGAGCCCGAGGCCGGCTCGTCGCGCGGCGCCGACGGTTACGGATCGACGCTCCAGGGGTCGCTCCAGCGCGGGTCGCGCAACAGCGCCTCGTCGGTCAGGCTCTGGAGGAACGCGATGAGGTCGCGGCGCTCGTCGTCGCGCAGCGTCAACGGCTGGATCGACTCGCTCTGCTGTGGATTCGGCGCGCGTCCGCCGGCCACGTAGTGGTCGAGCACCTCACCGAGCGCCGCGATGCTCCCGTCGTGCATGTAGGGAGCGGTCACGGCCACGTTGCGCAGCGTCGGAATGCGAAAGCGGCCCGCGTCCTCCAGCTTCCCGGTATGGGCGTACTTGCCCGTGTTGTCGGCCGGGTACGGCATCCGGCCGGGCAGATTGTAGAGACCGGTGTTGTGGAACAGGAACACCGGCGGGTCGCTCAGCGGGCTCGTCGAGGCCTTCGACCCCCCGTCCAGATTGAGGCCGATCGCGGTCGACACCGTATGGCCCAGGTGGCAGCCGCCGCACCGCGCCCGGCGCGAGAAGAAGAGCGCCATCCCGCGGCGGGCCGCAGGCGTGAGCGCCGCCTCGTCTCCGTGGAAGCGATAGCGGTCGTACGGCGACCGGAACGAGATGATCGAGCGCTGGAACGCGGCCAGGGCGAGCGCGACGTTGCGGGTCGTGACGAGCGACTCGATGCCGTCCTCGTGCGCGTCGGCGGGGGGCGGAGGAGGGAACGCCGCCGCGAACAGGCGTTGGTACACCGGCGAGGCGGCCAGCGCCGCGTAGACGCGGGGCTCGTGCCCCGACAGCCCCAGCTCGACCGGGTCCGTCCCGAGCATCGGGACCAGCGCCTGCTCCTCCAGCGAATGCAGCGTGGGGTCCGCCCACGTCAACGCGTCCCGATAGGCTACGTTGACGAGCGACATCGCACTGCGCGGGTGGCGCTCGCCCGTCGATCCAAGCCCCTGCGCACGGCCGTCGGTGAAGGCCAGGGCCTGGATGTGGCACGTCGCGCACGACTGCGTGCCGTTCCCCGACAGCCGCGTGTCGTAGAAGAGATGCCGGCCCAGCTCCACTCGCTCGCTCGTCATCGGAGCGTCGAGGGGCAGTCGCGGGGGCGACACGCCGGGCGGCAACTTCCAATCGTAGCCGTCGGCATCCGGCCCCTGCGCCGCAAGCCCCGTCACCGCCGCTGCCACGACCACGGCTCCGACCATCGCTCTCCGTCGCATGACCACCTCGCTGCCGCTCCCGGTGCGCTCGCGCGCACTCCGCACCGCACCACGACCCCGCATCCTACCCGCGGTGCGTGCCGTCGCAGACTGAAGTTTCGCTGAACTCTGCGTCACGGCGGGATGTCGCGGCCCGACGGCAGCGGGCACTGCGGCCCGACCGCCGAACACGTCGCCGTTCTCACCCGGAACCGTATCTATACTCTCTGGATGGGGCTGCCGGCCGCGCTCGTCGGGCGACTGTGCGCCGTGGTGCAGGTCGGCCGACGGTGCGCGCGCTCTATGCCTTCGGCTCGAGACTCGACGGCGAGGCGAACCCGGACGCCGACCTCGACCTGGGCGTGCTGTACACCGCGCGGCAACGGCTGGAGGCCACGTTGCGGCTGGAAGAGATGCTCGACCGGGTCTCTCCCCACCGGATCGACCTGATCGATGTGTCGAGGGCGAGCGCCTACCTGGCCCTAGCCGTCGTCCGCGGTGAACGGCTCTACACACGCGACCCGCTCGAAACCGACCTCTTCGAGCTGTACGTGTTGCGGCGGGCCGGGGATCTCCTGCCGTTCGAACGCGAGCGCCGCGCGCTGCTCCTCTCGCCGCGACGATGACCCCGGGACCGATCCGGCGCGCCGTCGTCGCCGACAAGGTCGCCCTGATCCATCGACTGCTCGACGGGATCGCGACACTCCCCCTCGACGATCTCCGCGAGTTTCAGCGTGACCCGCGCATGGTCGCCGCCGCGGAGTCCTACCTCCGCCGCGCGCTCGAGGCGCTGCTCGATATCGCCCGCCACGTGCTGGCCAGAGCGTTCGGGCGCGGCGCCACCGAGTACGCCGAGGTAGCGCGCCAACTCGGAGACGTGGGCGTCGTGTCTCCGGACCAGGCCGAGCGGCTGGTGCTCATGGCGCGCTACCGAAACCGGCTGGTGCACATGTACGACGAAGTGACCGAGCCCGAGCTGTACGACGTCCTGACCCGGCACCTCGCAGACGTCCCGGAGATCGTGGACGCCGTCACGGCCTGGATGGCGGCGCATCCCGACCGCGTCACCGACGAGGAGTAGCCCGCGCGCGCGCCCGCCCGGTGCGAACCGCCCGCGCCGGGAGGCCGCGACCAATCGCCCGGCGCACGCGGCCCCAGCCGATCCAGAGACCGATGCCGCTCGATGCGACGCCGCCAAGGCTCAGGACGATGAGCCCGATGTCCCAGAGCGGCCGGCGGTCGTACCAGAACGCGAAGTCGAGGCTGTGCAGGCCGTTGAAGAGCCACCGCTCGACGCGGCCGAGCCGGTGTGTGCTCGAGACCACCCTGCCTCGTGCGGGGTCGACGTAGACCCAGGTCTCCTGCGGGTCGCCGAGCTTCACCCGCAGCACGGGCAGCGGCGCCGCGCTCCGCCGGGCGTAGTAGTAGGCGTCGTAGTCGTGCAGGAGCTCGGAGGCGACGATCGGCGTCCCGGGAATCGCCGCCGTCAACCGCGCCAGCAGCGCCTCCACGTCGAAGGGCTCGCTTCGCACCCCGAGCGTGTCGGCCGCCGCGAGCAGGTCCGCCGGGCCGGAGCCCGGCGGCGAGGCCTCGCCATCCGGCCCCGGCACCGTGCGGATCAGGTAGTACGGATCGTCCTGAACGCGCAGGAGCTCGATCTCCTTGACGACCCGCCCCTCCGCAAGTCGTGCCCACGCCTGCGGATCGACGGGCGGGAAGCGCGTGAGATCGAGCCTTCCCCCGGCCAACGCATCCGGCGGCACTTCCAGGCCGCGCGCCCTCGTCCAGGCGTAGGGTTCCATCGAGAGCAGGCCGCTGAAGACCCAGGTCAGCGTCACCACGCCGAAGACCACGCCGGTCAGGTAGTGCCACCGCATCCAGCCTGCGTACGGGATCCGCGGTCCGGCGCGGCCCGAGCGCGCGGTCTTGCTGCGCGTGCGCCACCGGAACTGCGTCACGCCGAGGGCGAGACCGAGCACCGCGAGCACGCATCCGAGGGTCGCCGTCCAGACGACGACGGCGGACCACAGCGGCTGGTTCGTGCGGAGTGCGGTGAAGTAGAACCAGTGCGGGATCGCACCGAGCCAGGCGAGCGCCCGGCTGCGCCTGGTCGTCTCCAGGACGACCTCGCCGGTGCGAGGCGAGACGTAGAGGACGGTGCCGGCCGCGTCGGCGACCCGAAGCTGGTGCAGCGGAAGCCGCCCTCGTTCCACGAGCGTCCACTGATCGGGCTCGTCCAGGGTGCGGACGTGCTCGACGGCATCGAGCGGCAGGCCGGCGAAGCGACTCGCGACCCGAACGGCCGCCGCCGGCCCGACCTTCCCCAGGCGCTCCCCGGTGTCCGCGAACACGGTCACTCCGTCGAAGCGGTAGGCCGGCCGATCGAGCACCGTCAGAAGCAGGGCGCGGCGCGGGGCCGGCGCGAGGAGCGCCCGTCGAGCCGCCGCGGCCGGCGACAGGGCGACCCCGGCGAGGTCGAGCGGCGGACGCCGCTCCACCTGCCGTTCGGGCGTCAGGCGAGGCATGTCGCCCGTGTACATCATCACGATGCCCGAGGCGAACCAGACTACGAAGAGCACGCCGAGCGGAATCCCGAGGTAGCGGTGCAGCAGAATCAGCCCCCGGAGGACCGTTTGCGTCATTGCCGGCCGCCCCCGCTCACGGGCGGGCTCAGGGTCCCGCGCCTGTTCCTCCACTCTCGAACCACGGCGGCGGCCTCATGGGTGAATGTCACGTGCGTGCTCCGGCAAGACGATGCGGAAGATGCTCCCGGGGCCGTCCGCGGGCTGGTAGCTGAGGCGCCCATGATTGGCCTCGACCGCCCAGCGGGCAAGCGCCAGGCCGAGTCCGGCGCCGACCGTGTCCGGTACCGGTGTCCCGGCGTCGGTCCGGTCGCCGTCTCCGGCCCGGTACAGGCGGTCGAACAGTCGCGGCGCGTGCCGGTCCGCCACACCCGGACCGTTGTCGCTCACCTCCAGGAGCGCCTCCCCCTCCGTCGCGGCCACCCTGAGCTCGATGCGGCCGCCCGCGGGCGTGTACTTGATCGCGTTGTCCACCAGGTTGATCAGCGCCTGCCGCAGAACGACCTGATCGCCGCGGCAGACAGGTGCGGCGTCTCGCACGACGACCATCGACTGGCTCTTTTCCTCGGCGAGCACTCCCAGGTGGGCGGCCACGTTCTCGGCGAGGTCCGCGAGGTCGATGCGGCCGGCGCGCGCGCCCTCGCCGCCGTCGGCCCGGGACACCGTCAGCAGCTGATCGACCAGGCAGCTCAGCCGATCCGCCTCCTCGAGCATGCTCTCGATCACCGCCCGGTACGACGCTGCGTCGCGAGGCTCGCGCAGGCCCACCTCGCCGACGCTGCGAATCGCGGTCAAGGGCGTGCGCAACTCGTGCGAGACATTGGCCGTGAACCGCCGCATCTCGGTGAACGACGCCTCCAGGCGGCCCAGCGTCTCGTTGAACACGACCGCCAGGCGTCCGAGCTCGTCCTGCGGGTCGTCGATGGGCAGGCGCTCGCCGAGACGCGACGCCGTAATGGCACGCGCCCGGTCCGTCATCCGCGCCAGGGGCGCCAGCGCCCGGCGGGCCAGGTAGTAGCCCCCGAGGCCGGCCGCCACCACGCTCAGCGGCAGTCCCAGCAGGAGCACGAAGGCCAGCTCGGCGATCTCCTGGCGCATGAGCGCCTCCGACCGCCCCACCTGCGCGATGACCGGCTCTCCGCCGAGGGTGACGCGCCGCCCCAGCACGCGGAACGGCGCGGGCTCGCTGGGCAGCGACACGATGCGTCCGTCGGCGCGGTCGAGCAACGCCTCGCTCGCCGGTACCGGGAGGCGCCGGGCGACCGCCGTCCGGTAGATCAGTCTTCCGTCGTTCGTCCACACCTGCAGCCACGGGCTGTCCTCGCTCCACGGGTCGCCCTCGAACCACGAGAGGGCACCGTCGGAGTCCCGCTGCGCCATCCCCGCGGCCCATCGAAAATCACTGCGCAGGCGCGCGTCGAGGGCGCGCGAGGCATTGCGCGCCACGATCAGCAGGACGGCGGTCACGTAGATCGCGAGCACGACGACCATCACGGCGACGTGCCAGGCGGTGAGCCGGACGCGAAGCGTGCGCGGCAACCAGCGGCCGCTCACTGGGCCTCCCGCAGCACGAACCCGACGCCGCGCACGGTGTGGATCAGCTTGACCGGCCGCTGTGTGTCCACCTTCCGCCGCAGGCGCGACACGTGGACGTCGATCACGTTGTCCAGCGTCGTGCTGCGGGAGGTTTCCCGCCACACATCGCGGACCAGCGTGTCGCGGGAAACTACCTGTCGGGCGTGGCGCGCCAGATGAAGCAGCAGGTCGAATTCCTTCACCGTCAACTCCACCGCCTCGCCCGCGCGCGTCACCTGGCGCGAGACGCGGTCGACGACCAGGGTGTCGATCACGAGGCGCGCGGGCTCGGCCGTTCGGCCGCGCCGCACGACCGCGCGGATGCGGGCCAGCAACTCGGCGAAGGCGAACGGCTTGACGACGTAGTCGTCGGCCCCCGCGTCGAGGCCGATCACCCTGTCCTCCAGCGTGTCGCGCGCCGTCAACACGACGACCGGCGTCGCGACACCCCGCCGCCGGGCGGCCGAGAGGATCTCGATACCGTCCCGACCCGGGAGCCGCAGGTCGAGGAGCACGACGTCGAAGCTGTCGGTGGTCAGGCGGAAGAACGCGGCCTCGCCGGACCCCTCTACGGCTACCTCGTACCCTTCACCTTCGAGCCCCTCCCGCAGGGCCGCCGCCACCTTCGGCTCGTCCTCGACGACCAGCGCGCGCAACCGCTGCGTTGCGGATGTGGCCTCCATGCCCTCCGCCGCCTCGAACCCGTGTTCGCCGGCTGGCATTTCCGTCGAGCATAACGGCCCTCGGGGCGCGAGCGACAGGATCTTCAGGGGATCTTCAGACAGGGACAGGCCGCCGCGCACTATGATAGGTTGCAGGTGGCGGGTTGCGGGCCGACCCGTGGCGGCCACGCCGGCGACCGCCCCGTCGCGAGAAGAGCCCGCCCTCGGCAGAAGTGGAGAACGGCCCATGAAGAGCACGCTGCCCGTTCTGATCGCCGCCTCTCTGCTGCCGGCGACCGGAATGCCCGGCCGCCCGGCTCCCGAGATGCTGGCGCCCGGTGCCCCGGCCGCAGGACACCACGCAATCGGTGAGATTTACGACGAAGAGCAGACCATCGTCCTCGACGGCGAGGTGGAGGCGTTCCTCTTCGGGAACCCGCACTCCGTCCTGCACGTTCGTGTCCCCGACGACCGCGGGCTCACCCGCACGTGGGCCGTGGAGTGGCGCGCCGCCGACCGGCTCTCACGGGCCGGGGTGCGGGGGGACGCGCTCGCGCGTGGGGACGCGGTTATCTTGTGCGGCCACCCGGGGCGCGACCCGGGCGCCTATCGGCTCTATCTCCTCAACGTCGCCCGGCGTCCTTCGGGTCCGGCGGAGCCGGCAACGCGCGCGGCTCTCTGCGAACGCGAATCGAGCCCCGAGATCGCGACCCTCTCCCAACGCTAGCGCCGCCAACCCGTCGCACGCTCCGGGTCGGCCCCAGCCCCCACCGTCCTAGGAGCCTGCGCCGCGGCACGCACTCCGTTGGCGTTCTGCGGCGCAAGCTCCTAGCGCCGCCAACCCGTCGCACGCTCCGGGTCGGCCCCAGCCCCCACCGTCCTAGGAGCCTGCGCCGCGGCACGCACTCCGTTGGCGTTCTGCGGCGCAAGCTCCTAGCGCCGCCAACCCGTCGCACGCTCCGGGTCGGCCCCAGCCCCCACCGTCCTAGGAGCTTGCCGACCGCCGCCGGGCGCCCGTCACTGGATGGCGCGACCGCGCTGCTCGTCGCCCACCCAGTAGACGCTGTGGCAGGTGTTGCAGGAGTTGTAGACCACTTCGCCGCTGTCGAAGACGCCATCCGGGTCGCGCGCCTGCGCCGCCTCGAGCGCCACCGACGCCGCGTCGATCATGTCCTGGGAGAAGCTCATCCATTGCGTGTCGTCACGCGGACGGTCGCCGAGCATGAGCAGGTTGCCCGACTCGACCAGCGTCATCGCGGCGCCCGTCACAGCGAGCCAGTCCTCTTCCGTCTCCGGCTGCCAGTACTGCTCCCCGTTCTCGTCCCAGACCGTCCCGACGGCATCCCAGAGCGCGTCGGCGGACGCGTCGATCATCCCGGCCATGAGGTCCCGCGTGTTGTGGCGCAGGTCGAGCGGCGGCCCCGCCGGCTCTTCCGCGCACCCGGCGATGAGCAGCACCGCCGACAACAACAGCCCACTGGTCTTTCGCATGTCGTGTCCTCGCCCCCGTTTCCGTTGCTTCCTCGTATCGGTGGGACCGACCAGGAGGCTCACCTCCGGCCGCGCCGCCCCGGGCATCCGCCCTTCCCCGAATCGTAAGGCGGGAGGCCTGGGGCCGGCAACTCGTACACACGAAGGCCGGGTGCGATCGGCACCCGGCCTTCGTGCGTTGCCGGTCGCGGACGGAAGCCTATTGCGGATGCGGAACGCCGACATCCCCCATGGGATTCCCCATGCCGGTGTAGCGGAACTTCTGCACCCGCTTCCCCTCGTAGGTCTCCGTCGTGTAGACGTTGCCCTGCGAGTCGACGGCGATGCTGTGGTTGCCGTAGAACTGGCCCGCCATGCGGCCGCCGCTCCCGAAGCTGTAGATGTACTCGAGCGGCTTGCGGCGCAGCACGTGGACCTTCTCGTTCATGCCGTCGGCCACGTAGGCGAAGGTCTGATCCGGATCGGTCGAGAACGCGATGTCCCAGACCGCCCCGGCCCCGAGGGTCTTCGTCTGCAGGTAGATCTCCTCGACGAACGTCCCGTCCTTCTCGAACACCTGCACGCGGTTGCCCGGACGGTCGCAGGCGTAGACCAGGCCGTCGTTCGTCGGATCGGCGCAATGCACGGGATTCCGGAACTGCGGATCGCCGGACTTGTCGCTGCTGACCGCGCCATGCTCCGGAGCGCCGTCGAGGTCGTACGGCGGCAAGGGATCGTCGCTCGGCGTGTTGCCGTAGGCACCCCAGAAGCGCTTCAGCTCGCCGCTGTCCCCGTCGACCACCGCCACCCGCCGGTTGCCGTAGCCGTCCGCGAGATACGCCTCGTTCGCCGAGGCGTCGAAGGCCACCTTGGCCACCCGCGAGTAGCGCGTGGTGGAGCTGCTATCCGGTTCCGGGTGACCGTCCTCGCCGATCTGCAGCAGGAACTCGCCGTTGTGGCTGAACTTCAGCGCGTGCGAGTCGTCCCCGCCGTTGCCGCCGATCCAGACGTTGTTCATGTGGTCGACGAAGATGCCGTGGTTCGACTCGGGCCAGTCGTAGCCCTCGCCCGGGCCGCCCCAGTGCTGCAGCAGGTTGCCTTCCGAATCGAACTCCAGAATCGGCGGCGCCGGGAAGCAGCACTCTGCCGCGAGCGGCGGATCGAGGGCGGCAGGAATCTCGTTGTTGCCGAGGTTGCCGCGGTGCACGATCCAGACGTGGTCGTCGGAGTCAACCGCGACCCCGATCGTCGAGCCGAGCAGCCAGTTGTTCGGCAGCGGCTTCGGCCAGAACGGGTCCACCTCGAACGTCGGCGCGCCCTCGCCCGTGGTCGGGGGCAGCTCCGAGCCCTGCGCCTGCACTCCGGGAATGGGGCCCCCACCGCACGCCACGGTGACCGCGAGGAGCGCCACCACCATCAGACAGCCGAACTTCCGGATCATGTATGCCTCCTGACGTTTCGCTATCGCGCCCCAAGCGTGCCACTTCGCCCCCTCCGGAGGCAAGCACGAAATCACGGCGACAGCGGGGCCGGCTCGACGACGACGTCGACGTGGGCGGTCGTCCAGCAGCACTGGTCGCCACCCCCTCCGTTCCCCGAGATGTCGTTCGCGGTTACGGTGAGACGGTAGGCGCCCGGCTCCGCGAAGGTCGCCATCGTCGATGCCTCCCCGCCCGCGAGGCTCTCGTACTCGTACGCCGCCTCGTCGAAGGTGACGTCGCCCGGGCCGCGATGCTTGCGCCAGGTGACCGTGAGCGGAGGCCGCGGGCGGCTGCGGGCGCGGGGCGGCGGCGGGTTCTCCAGCTCCGTGTCCCTCGCCCACGCGGTCAGTCGGACGGGAGTCCCGGCGACCGCCCGGAGGGACGCCGCCACGCCCTGCGGCGGTCCCTGGAGCTCCGGCCCTCCGTCGGCCACGCGCAGGAGCGGCGGCCGGTTGCCGTTCGCCCGGTTCAGGAACGGATCGACGAAGTACGGGGGATTCAGCCAGAAGGTGACCTCGGCGCGCTGGTTGTTCGCGACCAGCGTCCAGGTCAGCCGACGCTCGGCGAAGTCGGCGGGCACGCGGATCGCGAACACGCCCCAGGCGCGCCGCGGCAGGAAGTGCGTCGGCTGTCCGAGGTCCGGACCGCCGGGCTCGATGCGGTTGTCCGGACCGATCGGCAGGTCGACCGGTACCGCGTTGCGGTTGAAGTAGCCGAGCAGGATGGTGTGGCTCCCGTCGGCGTTGCGGTACCAGCCTTCCAGGGCCGGGTAGATCGCCTCTCCGCGATCGCCCTCCGGCTCGAGAGGCAACGGTGCCCGTGGCGGCTGCGCCCCCGCACCGGACGCCGCCAGCAGCATGGCCGCCAGCAGAACGAACGGCAGGGCGCCCGACGCAGGGGAAGACGCCGGCACCGCGTGCGCGCGTCCCGTCAATTGTCGTCCGTCCCCGCCGCGCGCTTCTCGAGCTCCGCCTCGTAGTCGTCGTCCGTGAAGTAGGTGACGTTGACCCAGGCGTGCGCCATCTCGTCTACGGTCCGGTCCCCGTACCCGACCCAGACGTTCGGATCGGGATTGGCCCGGTTGGCCGCCGTGTTGTCGTGCCACGCGGTGACCTTGATCACCGTGCCGCGCGGCAGCAGCGGCGCGGCGTCGTCGGCGTAGACGTAGGCGTTGTGCCAGTTGAAGTTGAAGTCGCCGACGTGGCTCAGGGTCCGGACGCGGCCGGTGGGGAGAATCGCCTCCATCGACATCGCCTTGCCTCGCAGGTGCATGTGCGGCTGGTAGCTCTCGATGCGCGCGGCCCGGCGCAGCGGGAAGAAGCCCTCGGTCACCGTGACGCTGTGCGGCGGGATGTCGAGCGCTCCCCCGCCGGTTGCGCCCATCAGGTGCAGGACCTGACGGTGGTCCGGCTCCTCGTCGCGCGGGTAGAAGTAGATACCCAGCTCGACGTGGTCGGTGATCTCCTCGCCGGCCGCCGAGTAGTGAACGTCCCAGATGATGCGCGACCCGGGAAGCATGAGCTTGCCGCTGCCGGGGCGCATCAGCTCGCCCTGCTTACCGACCGCCCACTCCATGAAGAGCCCGGAGTTGTTGAGCGGATCGTCGTCGTCGGTCGCGTTCGCGTTGCGCAGCAGCGGGTCGGTCTCCTCCTGCTCGAGGCGCGCGATCGCGTGGTGGGTGATGCGCCGGCCGGCGACCGTGGCCGGCCGCAACTCGATGGCCCGCACCCAGCGCGGCTCGGTCAGGCCGGTCTCGCTCTGCGGCTTCCACCACGCGTCGTTCGCCTCCGCGGGCATCGTGAACGGGGCCGAGCGGACGATGAGGTCGGGCGGGCCGCCGAACCGCTCCGCGAAGTACCACTTCGACGCGTCGGGCCACTCGCGCGCAGGCGGCAGGTCGGCCGGATCGCCCTGCGGCGCGCCCCCGTCGACCCACCGTACGACGGTGTCGATCTCCGCGTCGGTGAGCGAGCGGTCGTTCTTGAACTCCGCGATGCCGACGGTGCGGTCGATGTGCCACGGCGGCATCTGCCGCGTCGAGACGCGTTCCCGAATGGACCGCGCCCAGGGACGAGCCTCCTGGTACGTCACCAGCGACATGGGCGCAATGGAGTCGGCACGGTGGCAGGCCTCGCACTTGGCCTGGAAGATGGGCGCGACGTCCCGCGTGAAGGTGGGCGTCTCCGCCTCCGCCGCCGCGGCGGGACCGGCCAGGCCGGCAAGGACGGCGACCGTCGCCAGCCCCGCGTACAGCTTCGTGATGTTCATGGTTTCTCGCGTCCTTTTGCGTTCGCGCTCGCTCGACGTGCGGCTGATGGAGGCGCCGCCCGGATTTGAACCGGGGATGGAGGTTTTGCAGACCTCTGCCTTACCACTTGGCGACGGCGCCGTCAGACCGGCCGCGCGAATCGTTCAAGCAAGGAGGGATGGAGCGGGAAACGGGATTCGAACCCGCGACTTCGACCTTGGCAAGGTCGCACTCTACCACTGAGTTATTCCCGCCCGCCACAACGCGCGCCCCCAACCGTACCACAGGGCATCCGAGTGCTTCAAGGACGGCCCCCGGCGCCCGCGGGGCGTGGCGGGAGCGGGCGCGGGCAGGGCCCCGGGGACCGGGCCGGCGACCGACGTTCCCGGCGCCGTCACAGGCTGAAGGCGTTCCTCACCACCGTCACCTGGGCTCGTTCCGGCTCGCGCCCGGTGACGGCGACGACATCGAACCGGCAGGGGCGTTCGCCCCATCCGGCGCGGGCGAGGTAGCTGCGGGCCATCGCCGCGACCCGGCGCTGCTTGCGCGCGGTGACCGCCTCGAGCGCCGTGCCGTAGCGGCGGCCGGCGCGCGCCTTCACCTCCACGAACACCAGGACGTCGCCGTCACGAGCCACGATGTCGATCTCGCCGTGCCGCGTACGGAATCCGCGGGCCAGTATGGCGTAGCCCCGCCGCCGCAACTCGCGGCACGCCAGAAGCTCGCCGAGAGTCCCGAGCGCCGCCTGTCGAGGAGTCGGCACGACGCCGACAGTCCTTGCAAGCTCCGCGCCTACTTCCGCCGCCAGCGTGTCCCGTCGGACGTGTCCTCGAGCTGGATGCCGCGTTCGTCGAGCTCGTCCCGGATCCGGTCGGCGGTCGCGAAGTCGCGCCGGCGGCGCGCCTCCCGCCGGGCGGCGATCAGGCGGTCGATCTCGCCCACCTCGACCGGAGGCGCGGCCTCCTCGGCCCGCCGCAGGCAAATCACCCCGAGGACCCGATCGAACGCCTCGAACGCGTCCCGGACGAGCGCGGCGTCGCCGGAGCCCAGCTCCCCCGCGTCGATCGCCGCGTTCACGTCCCGCACGAGCTCGAAGACCGCGCCGAGCGCGCCCGGCATGTTGAGGTCGTCCGCCATCCGCGCGGCAAACGCCTGGCGTGCGGATTCGACGCGCTCGGCGATCGCGTCGTGCCGTTCGCCCCGCGACACCGACTCGACGCGGGCCAGACATGCCATGAGCCGCTGCAGCGCCTCCTCCGCCTGCGCGAGGCTCGTCCACGTGAATCGCAACTGCTTGCGGTAGTGCGTCGACAGCAGGACGAAGCGCAGCGCCGACGCCCGGTGGCCGCGCTCCAGGATGTCCTGCACCGTGAAGACATTGCCGAGCGACTTCGACATCTTCACGTCGCGGTCGAGCAGCAGATGCTCCACGTGCACCCAGAAGCGCGCGAACGGCTGGCCGGTTGCCCCCTCCGCCTGGGCGATCTCGTTCTCGTGGTGGGGGAAGACGAGATCCACCCCGCCGGCGTGGATGTCGATGGGTGGCCCGTCCAGAAGGCGCAAGGCCATCGCGGAACACTCGATGTGCCACCCGGGACGCCCGGGTCCTACCCCGAGATCCCAGCTCGGCTCCTCGGGCGCGGTCGCCTTCCAGAGCACGAAGTCGCGAGCGTCCTCCTTGGCGTACTCGTCGCTGTCGACGCGCGCGCCGGGGCGCATCCCGTCGTGGTCGAGACGCGCCAGCTTGCCGTAGCCGGGCAGCGTGCCGATCCGGAAATACACCGATCCATCGCTCCGGTACGTATGTCCGCGCGCCTCGAGGGCCGCGATCATGTCGGCCATCGCCTGCAGGTTCGCGCCATCCGTCGCGCGCGGCGATTCCTCGACGGCCTCGAGCCCCAGGGTGGCGGCATCCTCGCGGAACGCGTCGATGTAGCGGTCCGTGTACTCGCGCAGCGGCACCCCGGCCGCCCGCGCGCCGGCGATCGTCTTGTCGTCGACGTCGGTGAAGTTGACCACCTGACGCATCTCGTGCCCCGCGACGTGCCGCAGCGTGCGCCGCAGGACGTCCAGGCAGACGAACGTCCGGAAGTTGCCGATGTGGCCGCGGGCGTACACGGTCAGCCCACACGCGTACATCCGCACGGTATCGCCGTGCGACGGGGCGAACTCCTCGAGCGAGCGCGTCAGGGTGTTGTAGAGGCGCATGTCGGTGGCTCGGTTTCCGCGGCGCCGCGGGCGCCCGTGCGGCTGCACGGGGACCGGTCGGCAGTCAGCCCCGGCCGGGCAGGGCCTTGGCGAGGGTGCACACGTCGAGGCCGCCCTCGCGGCCGAACTCGACCCGCGTCATTACCTGCCGAATGCGGTGGAGCGGCGCATCCTCGCCCGCCCCCCCCTCGCGCAACGCGCGGTCGAGACCCACTTCCCCGGTCGGCCCGGCGCCGGGCGCCGGCCGACACCCGATGCGAATCTGCATCTCGGTCTCGCCGATCACGAACCGCAGGTCGACGCTGGCGTCCGGCGTGCCGGCCATGCAGGCCCAGGCGCCGCCGATCGCACGCTCCACGACGCCGGCGACGGCCGTCGCGTCCGACGCGTCGTAGCCCACGTAGGCGATCATGCGCGAGACGAACTGGTCGAGCAGCGGGCGGAAGCGCTCGTCGCAGGACACCGTCATGTCCAGGCGCATCGGCACGGGGCCCGCGGCACTCCCTTCCGTCACGGCGTTCACTATAGTGAAATCCGGCTGAACAACGCCCGCGCCTGGTCGCAGTCGGCCGCGATCTGCCGGGTCAGGGCGGCGGCGTCCGGAAACGGCCGTTCCCCTCGCAACCGCTGGATGAAGGCCAGCCTGACGCGCCGACCGTAGAGATCGTCACCCGACTCGAGCAGGTGCGTTTCGACGGTGCGCGGTCCCGCGCTCTCGAACGTCGGCCGGACACCGATGTTGGTAATGGACGGATGCAGGATCCCGTCCACGGTCGCAGTCGTCGCGTAGACGCCGTCCGGGGGCAGCAGCTCGTTGTCGCTGTCGAGGTTGGCGGTCGGAAACCCCTGGTTCCGGCCCCGGCCCGCTCCGTGCACGACCGTGCCCTCGATGGCGTAGTGGTGGCCGAGGAGGGCGCCGGCCTCGTCCACGCGGCCCTCGCCCACCAGGCGTCGCAGCCGCGTGCTGCTGACGACGAAGTCCTTGTAGCGTACCGGCTCGATCCGCTCCGTGCGAAAGCCGTACTGCGCCCCGAGCGCGCGCAGGAGGGAGAAATTGCCGCGGCGGTCGCGGCCGAACAGGAAGTTCGCGCCCACCCAGACGTCGCGCACCGCCAGCCACTCGACGAGCACGGTCCGCACGAACCGCTCCGGATCCCAACGCGACAGCTCGAGGGTGAAACGCACTACCGCGGCGCCGTCCATGCCGAGGTCGGCCAGGCCCCGGAGCTTCTGGGGGAGCGTCATCAGGAGCGGCGGGGCGCGATCCGGCCGGACGACGCGGGGCGGGTGGGGGTCGAACGTCAGCACCACACCGGTGCCGCCGCGCTCGTCCGCCTGGCTCCGCACGCGCTCGACGAGCTTGGTATGACCCCGGTGCAGGCCGTCGAAGTTGCCGAGCGCCAGGGCGGTCTGCGTCCACGCCGCCGGCGGCCGGTCGTCAGGATAGTGAATGACCTCCACGCTCGATCACGGGATCATAGTCCAAGGCGCAGGATTCGCCGGCACGGACGGCTCCGCGCCCCCGTCCACTTCCAGGCACAGCCCGTCGTAGGCCAACGTCATCCCCGCCGGCAGCTCGTCGCACGTTGCCGCATGCGCGAG
The DNA here is from genome assembly GCA_026706755.1 of Acidobacteriota bacterium. GTDB lineage: Bacteria > Acidobacteriota > Vicinamibacteria > Vicinamibacterales > UBA8438 > JAGWAJ01. The sequence goes on along the minus strand of JAPOYG010000145.1, from coordinate 15,944 downwards.
ATCGTGCGCCATGTGGGTGAAATAGGTGCGCGCGGCGCCGATCCGCCGGGCGGCCGCCACCGCCTCGTCGAGGGTGAAGTGGGTCGCGTGAGGCTTGCGGCGCAACGCATCGAGGACCACGACGTCGAGTCCCCGCAACAGCGGCCACGAGGCGTCCGGGATGGCGTTGCAGTCGGTAAGGTAGGCGAACGCCCCGATGCGGAACCCGAGCACGGGCAGCGTGCCGTGGAGCAGCGGAATCGGGACGACCAGGCGTCGGCCGATGGAGAACGGGCCGACCACCGTCGACAGGGCCAGTTGCGGGAGGCCGCCTCCGCGCGGCGTCTCGGGGTCGAAGACGTACGAGAACATGCCCCGCACCCGCGCCAGCGTCCGGGCCGTGCCGAGGCACGGGATCGCCCGGCGCTGCCGGAAGTTGTAGATGCGAACGTCGTCGAGGCCAAGCACGTGGTCCGCGTGCTCGTGCGTGAGGAGAATCGCGTCGACGCGCTTCAGGCCGAAGGCGAGGGCCTGCGCACGGAGGTCCGGCGAGGCATCGACGAGCACCGACGTACCGTCGTCGAGCGCGAGGGCCACCGACGTGCGCCAGCGCCGGTCCCGAACGTCGCTGGAGCGACAAGTCTCGCATTCGCAGGCGATTACCGGCACGCCCGACGATGTGCCCGTCCCCAGGAACGTGATCCGCACGGGCGGCGCAGACTCCTACCCTTCCCCGTCGAACGTCGTCTCGTCCGGCGAGGCGGCCTGGCCGGCGTCGTCGGAAGTCCGCTTCCGCGCATCGGCCAGGCGGCGCCGCAACTCGTACAGCACCTGCCGCAGGAACCGCGTTTCTTCGTCGGTGAGGTTGCCGCGGGTCTTCTCCTCGAGCAGGGCCAGCATGGCGATCGCCTGACCGGCCGCGGAGAGGTTGGCGGGCCCCTTCTCGCCGGAGCCGGGATCGGCGACGTCGCCAAAGTGGACGGCGGCGGTCGTCGCCAGCGAGACTACAAAGCCGTTGAAGGTAACTCCAGTCACGCTCGGGCTGGTCCGGGCCGTGGTGGCACGGCATAATCTGTCCGGCTCCGGATTCCAAGCATACGCCAGCATGTCGTCACCGCGCGACCCCGGCCGACCGACCCCCGGCGCCGCCTTCGATCGTCTCGTCGAGACCATGCGGACCCTGCGGTCTCCCGGCGGCTGCGCCTGGGACCGCGAGCAGACCCTGGCCTCGCTGCGTCCCTTCGTGCTCGAAGAGGCCTACGAGGTGGTCGACGCCATCGACCGGGGCGACCTCGCGGCGCTCCGGGAGGAGATCGGGGACTTCGTGCTCGAGGCGGTGTTCCTGGCCCAGGTGGCGCACGAGCAGGGAGCCTTCGGGATTCGCGATTCCCTCGATGCGGTCTGCGCGAAGCTCGTGCGGCGGCACCCGCACGTGTTCGGCCCCGCCGACGGGGCGGCTCCCCCCCTGTCGGCCGACGACGTCAAGCGGCAGTGGGAGGCCATCAAGGCGGACGAGCGGACCTCCGCCGGCCGCGAGCCGGAGGCTCTGGGCGAGATCCCCGAGGCCCTGCCGGCGCTGCTGCGGGCCTACCGCATCGGGAAGCGTGCGGCCACCGCCGGCTTCGACTGGACGGCGCCCGCCGAGGTCGAGGCGAAGGTGGACGAGGAGCTCCGGGAGCTCCGGGAGGCCCGGACCGCGGGCTCGCGGCGCGAGGTGGAGGAGGAGCTCGGCGACCTCCTGTTCGCGCTGGCGAATCTCGCACGGCATCTCGACGTCGATCCCGAAGCCGCGCTGCGCGCCGCCAATCGGAAGTTCGCGGCGCGGTTCCGCGCGCTCGAGCAGCGGTTTCGCGACCGGGGAAGCGAGCTCCGCGACGCCTCGCCCGCGGAGCTGGACGCGGAGTGGCGACGCGTCAAGGGTCGAGAGTGAACCGCATGCCGTCCACCGCCGTCGCCACGACGGCCCGGCGACCGTCGGTGCAGACCGAGACTGCCCCCACCTCGCCGGTCTCGAGCAGCCGCGCCCCCTGCGCCTCGTAGCGCGCGACGACCTCGGGGTGCGGGTGCCCGAAGCGGCTGTCGCGGCCGGCGCTGACGATGGCCACGTCGGGCTCGAGGGCCGTCAGGAGTCCCTCGGAGCTGGAGGTGCGGCTTCCGTGGTGCGGCGCCTTGAGGACGCGGATCGGGGCGGGAGTCCAGGCGGCGGCCAGCTCCGCCTCCACGGCAGCGCCGACGTCGCCCGGCAGCACGACCGACACGTCGCCCAGCCGGACGTCGAGGACGACCGAGTCGTCGTTGCGCACGCGGGGCCGTTCCCAGTCGGGCCGCGGAGGATGGACGACCCGCACCACCGCGCCGCCTGCGACGAACCGCTCTCCGGCGTTGCGCGTCCGCCAGGTCGCCGAGGTCGCGCGCGCGAGCGCCAGCAACTCGGCTCGCGGGGGCGACGCGGGAACCGGCACCCCCTCCCAGATCTCGCGCGGTGCGAACTCGCGAACGACCTCCGCCGCCCCTCCGATGTGGTCCGGATGCGCGTGCGTCACGAGAAGGTAGTCCAGCCGCCGCACCCCTGCCGCGCGCAAGGCGGGCACCACGACGCGACGACCGATGCCGGATCCGCCCGTCGCGGACCCGGCGGCGTCGACGAGCAGCGACCGCCCTCCCGGCAGCAGCACGAGCGTGGCGTCGGCCTGCCCCACGTCGAGGAACAGCACCCGCAGCCGCGCGTCCCCCGCGGCATCCGGGCCGTCGAGCCCCGCGCACGTCGAGCTGGCGAGCCACCGGGAGGGACTGGCGAAGCCGGGCGGCGACACGACCGCGGCCGTGGCCAGGGCCGCCGCGCAGAGTCCGCACGCGCGTACCCGGCGGCGCGGGGCGCAGAGCCAGAGGGCCCAGGTGCCGTAGTAGACCGCGGCCAGCGCCGGGTACGGCCTCGCCACGTCCACCACCAGGCCCGGCGCCGCGTCGACCAGGCGGGTCGACTCCACGATGCCGAACGCGGCGAGATGGGCCACGAAGCCGACCCCGGCCGCGGCCGCGGGCCACGCGGGGGCGAGCGCGGCCGCCGCCATGCCGGCGAGCTGGGTAACCGTCATCAGGGGAATCGCGGCGAAATTCAACAGGAGGCCGGCGAGGCTGATGCGCGAGAACCACGTGGCCGCGACCGGCAGCAGCGCCACCTCGGCGCAAACCGTTGCCCCGAGGAGCAGGAGCGCCGCCTTCGCCGCCGGGCGGCCGAGCGAACCGAGCCTGTCCACCGCGGTTGACGCGGCGGATCCGGCCAGCCGCGGCATCCCGGCGAGGATGCCCAGCGTGGCGCCGAACGTGAGCTGGAAGCCGGGATCGGCCAGTTGCCCCGGCGATGCGGCCACGAGGCAGGCTCCGGCGAGGGCCAGCGTGTTGAGCGGCCGCGTGCGAAGGTCGGCGGCGCGGGCGAGCAGGAACGTGACGGCGGTGAACGTGGCCCGGGCGACGGACGGCTCCGGGCCCACGACCTCCGCGTAGGCGAGGAGGCCCGCCGCGGCGAAGAGCGCGGCCGCGCGGCGCCCCGCTCCGGCCAGCCGGCACGCGGCGACGAGCAGGCCCGCCAGGACCGCGATGTTGCCGCCCGAGATCGCGATGACGTGGTACGTCCCCGCCTCCTGCAGGCGCCGCGTCGTCTCGGGATCGAGCCCCGCCCGGTCCCCGATCAGCACCGCCGTCACGATGCCCGCGGAGCGGGTGCTGTGGCACCCACCGAGCGGGCGATCCAGCCGCGCACCCTGGCGCGCACCGCGGCCGCCCATTCCGCGCGCCGGGCCGCCGGCTCCAGCACCTCGACGAGCAGAGCGCTCTTCACCGAGCCGAGCAGACCAATGCCGCGCGTCCGGAGGCGGTGGGCCTGGTCGGGCGTGCCGAAGTTGGCGTAGCGAGGCGGCCAGCGCAGGGCGACCGGCACGCGTACGCGCCGGCCGACGCGCCACGCAGGCATGCGCGCCTCGACGAATCGACCGCCGACGGAGGCTCGCACGCCCCCGCGCACCGCAACCTCGCGGCCCCGGTCGGTCAGCCGGTCGACGTCGACGACGAGGCTCGCGCCGTAGTCCGTCGCCAGCGCGTCCCGGCGGAGGCGCCCCTCGACGACCACCACCCGTCGGGGTCCCCCGGTGCGCGGTTCCCCCGCCCGCTGTGCCGCGTACCACGCCACCAACGGCGTGCGCAACTCCGCGCGGGCAATCCCGCCGAGGGCCGTGCCGCAGGCGGTGAATCCCAGGAGGGACGCGACCACGAACCACCGCTCCGCGTGACGCCGGAGGAGAAGGGCGGCGACGGCCCAGGCAAGGATGGCGACGGCCACGGCCAGCGGGACCGCCCGTCCGAGCGCCCAGCCGGCCGCCGCACCGGAGAGCATCGCGGCAGCCGGCGCAATCGCCCCGTGCAGCATGCGGGGCGGGCATGCAAGGGGTGCGCCCGGTTCGGATCGCGGGAGGCCTACTGGCCGGCGCTGCCGGCGGTGATCCCGGCGTGGTACTCCTGCAGCGGGTGGACCGCGTGCGTCTCGGCGCGGAGGGCGCGGATGGCGGCGACGGTCGCGGCCGCGCCCGTCAGGGTGGTGACGCACGGCACGCCGTACAGCATCGCTACCCGGCGCATCGTCAGGTCGTCGAAGTACGACTCGCGTCCGAGCGGCGTGTTGATGACGAGCTGCACCTCGCGGTTCAGGAGGCGGTCGCCGACGTGCGGGCGGCCCTCGTTGATCTTGAAGACCACGTCGACGTCGAGGCCGTGGGCGCGCAGGTATGCCGCCGTGCCCTTCGAGGCGACGAGATCGAAACCGAGGGCGGCCAGATCGCGCGCCACCGGCACGACGTTCTCCTTGTCGTCGTCGTTGACGCTGATGAACGCCCGGCCGCTGTCGGGGAGGCGCTGGCCTGCGGCGAGCTGGGCCCGCGCGAACGCTTTGCCGAAGGTGTCCGCGCCCCCCATCACCTCCCCCGTCGACTTCATCTCGGGACCCAGGATCGTGTCCACACCGGGGAACCGGACGAAGGGGAACACCGGGGCCTTGACGAACACGCCCGCCACCTCGAGGTCGTCGACCAGACCCTGCTCGGCGAGGGTCCTGCCCACCATGACCCGCGCGGCGACCTTCGCCAACGGCACGCCGGTAGCCTTCGACAGGTAGGGCACGGTGCGGGAGGCGCGCGGGTTGACCTCGAGGAGGTAGACCGTGTCGTCCCGGATCGCGAACTGGATGTTGAGCAGGCCGACGACCTTGAGGGCGCGCGCCAACCGGCGGGTGTAGTCGCGGATGACGCGCAGGTGCCGCTCCGGAACCAGGTAGGGCGGCACGACGCACGAGCTGTCGCCGGAGTGGATGCCGGCTTCCTCGATGTGCTCCATGACCCCGCCGATGACGACATCGCCGGTCGTGTCGGCGACGGCGTCGACGTCGAGCTCGAAGGCGTCCTCCAGGAACTTGTCGACGAGGATGGGGTGCTCGGGCGAAGCGTCGACCGCCTCCGCCATGTAGCGGTCCAGTGCGCCGGGGTCGTAGACGATCGCCATCGCCCGGCCGCCGAGGACGTAGGACGGGCGCACGACGACCGGATAGCCGATGCCGCTCGCGACCTCGCGGGCCTCCTCGCGCGACGTCGCGATGCCGCTCGGCGCCTGCGGAACTCCGAGGTCCCACAGCAGGCGCGCGAACCGCTGGCGATCCTCGGCCAGGTCGATCGAGTCGGGCGAGGTGCCGATGATCCTCGCGCCCGCCCCCTGCAGCCCGAGGGCGAGCTTCAGGGGCGTCTGCCCGCCGAACTGCACGATGCAGGAGACCTCGGCCCCGGCCGACTGCTCGCGGCGGACGACGGCCAGAACGTCCTCGAGGGTCAGCGGCTCGAAGTAGAGCCGGTCGACGGTGTCGTAGTCGGTGGAGACGGTCTCGGGGTTGCAGTTGACCATCACCGTCTCGTAGCCCTGCTCGCGCAGCGCGAACGCCGCGTGACAGCAGCAGTAGTCGAACTCGAGCCCCTGCCCGATGCGGTTCGGGCCGCTGCCGAGGATGATCACCTTGGGTCGATCCGTCGGCTCCGCCTCGCATTCGCGCTCGTACGTCCCGTAGAGGTAGGGCGTGAACGACTCGAACTCCGCCGCGCAGGTGTCGATGCGCTTGTAGACCGGAGCGAGCTTCTCCTCCTCCCGGCGGGCCGCGACGGCGTTCCCGCCGACCCCGAGGGCGGCCCCGATCTCCTCGTCGCCGAAACCCGCCCGCTTCAGCTCGGCGAGCGTCTCCGCCGACAGCGAACGAAAGCCGACGAGGCCCGCCGCGCGGCGGAGTTCCGCGATCTCTGCGAACTGGGTCAGGAACCAGGGATCGATGCGGGTCGCCTCCCGGATGCGCTCCACCGACCAGCCGAGTTCCAGGGCCCGGAAGATCGACCAGATGCGCCGGTCGTTCGGCGACACGAGCCGGCGCTGGAGCTGGCCGGAGTCGACGTCGTCGTCCGCCGCGAAGAGCCGCCCGCTGCGCCCGAGCTCGAGCGAGCGCATGCCCTTGAGAAACGCCTCCTTGAAGGTTCGGCCGATCGCCATCACCTCGCCGACCGACTTCATCTGGGTCGTCAGCGTGCGGTCGGCCTGCGGGAACTTCTCGAAGGTCCAGCGCGGGATCTTCACCACGACGTAGTCGATGGTCGGCTCGAACGACGCCGGGGTGAGCCGGGTGATGTCGTTGGGGATTTCCTCGAGCCGGTAGCCGAGCGCGAGCTTCGCCGCGATCTTCGCGATGGGGAATCCGGTCGCCTTGGACGCGAGGGCCGACGACCGGGAGACCCGCGGGTTCATCTCGATCGCCACCATCCGCCCGTCGTCGGGGTTGATCGCGAACTGAATGTTCGACCCGCCGGTCTCCACCCCGACCCTGGTGATGATGCGGCGCGCGGCGTCGCGCATCCGCTGGTACTCCTTGTCGGTCAGCGTGAGGGCCGGTGCGACGGTGATGCTGTCGCCCGTGTGCACGCCCATCGGATCGATGTTCTCGATGGAGCAGATGACGACGAAGTTGTCCGCGCCGTCGCGCATCACCTCGAGCTCGAACTCCTTCCAGCCGATGACCGACTCCTCGATGAGCACCTCGTGGACGGGGCTGAGCTGGATGCCGCGGCTCGCCAGCTCGCGGAACTCCTCGATGTTGTAGGCGATGCCGCCGCCGACGCCGCCGAGCGTGAACGACGGCCGAATGATGACCGGGAAGCCGAAGCGGTCGACCATCCGGACCGCGTCCTCGTAGGAGCGGGCGTACTCGCTGGCCGGCACCTCGATGCCGATCGACTCCATGGCCTCGCGGAACTTCAGGCGGTCCTCGGCCACCGTGATCGCGTCGACGGACGCGCCGATCAGCGCCACCCCGTGCTCCTCGAGCACGCCCTGGCCCGCCAGCTCGCGCGCCAGGTTCAGCGCCGTCTGCCCGCCCACCGTCGGCAACAGCGCGTCGGGCCGCTCCCGCTCGATGACCGACCGCGCGTACTCCCAGGAGAGCGGCTCGACGTAGGTCCGGTCGGCCACTTCCGGGTCGGTCATGATCGTCGCCGGGTTGCTGTTCATCAGCACCACCCGGAGCCCCTCGCTGCGCAGGGCCTTGCAGGCCTGCGTGCCGGAGTAGTCGAACTCGCAGGCCTGCCCGATGACGATGGGGCCGGAGCCTATGACGAGGACGGTCTCGAGATCGGTGCGGCGGGGCATGACGGTGCAGGGTGAGGGCTCACCGTGACGGCGGCCGCTCCATCGCGTCGACGAACGCGGAGAACAAGTAGTCGGCGTCGTGGGGCCCGGGCGAGGCCTCGGGATGATACTGCACGCAGGAGACGGGCAGGCGCTTGTGCCGCAGCCCCTCGACCGTGCCGTCGTACAGGTTCCGGTGGGTGATTTCGACGTCGTCCGGCACGGAATCCTGGTCGACCGCGAAGCCGTGGTTCTGCGACGTGATCTCCACCTGCCCGGTCCGCAGGTTCTTGACCGGGTGGTTGGCTCCCCGGTGGCCGAACTTGAGCTTGTAGGTGGTGGCGCCCATGGCGAGGCCCAGAACCTGGTGCCCGAGACAGATGCCGAACAGCGGTACGCCCGAGCCCATGAGATCGCGGGCGTTGGCGACGGCGTAGTCGAGCGGCGACGGGTCGCCGGGACCGTTGCTGAGGAAGACGCCGTCGGGCTGCATCGCGAGGAGCTCCGCGGCGGGAGCGGCGGCCGGGAAGACCCGCACGTCGCAGCCGTGGCTGTCGAGCCGACGCAGGATGTTGCGTTTCATCCCGAGGTCGTAGGCGGCGACCCGCAACCGCCGCGCCGCGCGGCGGGGAGGGTCGAGGGCGAAGCCGGGCGGCGGCCCCGACGCCCGCCAGTCGAACGGCTCCGTGCAGGTGACCCCGCGGACGAGATCGCTGCCTTCCATCGCCGGCGCGGCCCGCGCCTGGTCGACGAGGTCGTCCGGGTTGACGGCGCCCGTGCCGATCACGCCCCGCATGACGCCCGACGACCGCAGCGTACGGGTCAGGGCTCGCGTATCGATGCCCGCAATCGCCACCACGCCATGCGCGGCCAGGTAGTCGTCGAGCGTCCCCGTGGCGCGCCAGTTGCTGGCGATGGGCGAGGCCTCGCGAATGACGAACCCGGCCACGTGAGGCCGTCCGGACTCCACGTCGTCGGGAGCGACCCCGTAGTTGCCGATCTGCGGACAGGTCATCGTCACGATCTGCCCGGCATAGGACGGGTCGGTCAGGACCTCCTGGTACCCGGTCATGCTCGTGTTGAAGACCACCTCGCCCGTCGCCCGGCCCGCCGCACCGACGGCCCGGCCCACGAACGACGCGCCGCTCTCCAGCGCGAGGACCGCGTTCATGGGCGTGCCCGATCGAGTGACGCCGCGACGCGGACGCGGTCGAGCGCCGGCACGTCGACCACGGTGACCCACGGCGCGTACCCGTCCTGCTCGATGCGTACCTCGAGGCGGCCCGCCGGGAGATCGGCGACGACGATCGGCGTGAGTCCGGCGCGCTCGCCGTCGATGAGGACGCGGGCGCCGGCCGGCCGGGACTCGACGAAGACCGACCCGGTCGTTCCGGCGCCGGCTCCGGCGATGACGGGAGCGGGAGGGGTGGCGGGCTCGGCGGGGGCCGGCGGCAGGGTCTCGGCCGCGGGCGGTACGCCGCTCCGCACCAGCTCGACGCTGAGCGCCGCCACCTTCGCCGCCGTGGAAAGCGTGACCTCGCGAGTCTGCAAGCCGTAGCCGGGGGCCTCGATCCCGACCCGGTGGGTGCCGTAGGGCACGTCCTGGAGAGAGAGCGGCGTTCGCCCCCGATCGACCCCCTCCACGGTGACGGTTGCCCCCGGCGGAGACGTGCGGACGAGCAGCCACCCGACCTGCGGGGCGGCTGTCGCCGACGCCTGCTCCGCGGCAGGGGCGGCCGGCAGGGTCGGAACCGGGTCCGCCAGCGGGAACGCGTCGCCCACCACCGACGCGAAGGCATCCCCTGGCGCCCGGGAATCCACCGGCGGCTCAGGCTCGGCCGGCCGGAACGCCCCCCCGGGCGGCAGGCTCTCGCCACCCGGCTCGCGAGCGGGCGCCTCGGGCGGCAGCGCGTCGAGGTCCCCCATCCGCAGCGGCGGATCCTCGGGGATCTCGCGGGGCTCCGACCGTTCGCCCAAGCCAGCCTCCGCGCCGGGGGCGGCCGCGTCGCCGCCACCCACCCCTGCCTCCGGCGCGAAGAGGAAGTAGAGCACGCCCGCGCCGAGGACGCCGAGGAGGACCGCAGCGGTTCCCTGCAGGATGCCGCGCACCCGCTCTCCCATGGAGAGAGGCTCCTCGTCCTCGATCGGCTCCAGGTCCTCGAGCAGATCCGCGTCGCTCTCCGGGCCGGCGGCAACCCGTGCGGCCTCGTGCCCGTCGGCGTCGTGCGCGCCATCCGACCGCGGCCCGGGCAGGCGCTCGCGGAGGCTCGGCGGGAGTCCCGGCTCGGCGTCATCGGCCGCGGAGGGCTCGCGCTCGCCGTCGAGCTCCTCGTCGGGACCCGGGAGCACGCCGTCGCCGGCCCGGTCCGACAGCGTCGGAGACGAGGCGGGACGGACCGTTTGCGCCGCAGCGTCGATCGGTTCCGGCTCCATCACCTCGACGCCCAGCGCCGCGGCGAGCGAGGCCACGAGCTCGACGGCGCGGCTCGGCCGGTCGGCGGGTTCCTCGGAGAGCCCCCAGGAGAACGCGTCCCGCAGGGCGGGCAACGCCCCCTCGTCCCCCACGTAGATGGAACCCAGCCGCTCGATGATCTCGTCCCCGCTGCCGGTGGCGCGACGCCCGGTCAACAGCTCGTAGGCGATCGCGGCCACGGCGTAGCGATCCGCCTCGGCACCCCAGTCGGTCCCGTCCACCACTTCCGGGGCGGCGTACGGACGCCGCACCGGCGCGCGGAGCCCGACATCCGCGAGGGCGCGCGCCACCCCGAAGCCCGTCGCACGGGCCTCTTCCGGTGACACGAACACATCGCGCAGATGAAGGCTCCCGTGCAGGACGCCAGCGTCGTGCGCCGCGTCGACGGCGCCCGCGAGCTGATGGAGCAGCGGCATGGCGCGTTCGGCGGCAGCCGGCGCGTAGTGGCGCATCGCGACGTCCAGCGACTCGGCGGCGACGTACTCCTGCGCGAGATAGGGAACGCTCCCCTCGCACCCGACCGCGAGCGGCGTGACGATGCCCGGATGCGCCAACCCGGCCCCGACCAGCCGCTGCAGGGCGTCGGCGAGCTCGTCGGCGAGCTCCGGCGTGAGATCGAGGTGGAAGGCCTTGACCGCAACGGCCTCGCCGTTCGCCGGATCCGAGGCGCGGTACACGGGGCCGAGGACACCCGCCCCGAGCTGATGCAGCACTCGGAACGGGCCGAACGCACCGGGAGCGGAAGGCGACGCGGCGTCCTCGAATGTCAGTGGTGCAGTCCCCCGGGCCAGTGGCGCGATCGTACCATGGAAGCGGCGTCGTTTCAATGGGTTGGCCGGACCGGGTGAGGGGCCGGCGGGGCCTTGACAGTGCAATCCCGCGTTTGCGAGAGTACGTTGAGCGTGCCCGCCGACGTGCCGTCCTCGAGCCCCTCCTCGTCGGGTGTGTCCATCGACCTTCGCCGCCTGCCGTGGACGCGTCGACTCGTGCGCGACTACAGTCACGCGTTCGACCGGCTGGCTCCCTTCTACGCGGGCTCGCCGGCCGCGCCGGAGGCGTGGGCGGAGGCGGTCGAGCGCTGCCGTCGCCGTCCCCCGCGGCCCGCCATCGCGGACGTGCTGGCCGCGCAACTGGCTGCGCGGGCGGCACCCGCCGCGGCGCAGGCGGCGGCCCGGCGCCTTGCGGAGCCGGGGGCCGTGGCCGTGGTGACCGGACAGCAGGCGGGCCTCTTCGGCGGCCCGCTGTACACGCTGCTCAAGGCACTGACCGGCATTCGGCTTGCCGAGCGCCTCGCACGCGAGCACGATGCGACCGTCGTCCCCATATTCTGGGTGGACGCGGAGGACCACGACCTCGACGAGATTCGTGCCTGCCCGCTCCTCGACGACAATCTCGACCCGCACGCAATCAGTCTCGACCTCGATTCTCCGCGCGGCACGGCGGCGGCCGCCGTCCGCCTGGCGGCCAACGTGCGCGACGCCACGGCCGCCCTCCGCGAGCTGTTGCCGCCGACCGAGTTCACGGACGAGGTGCTCGGCGGTCTCGACGCCGCGTACGCCGAGGGCACGCGACTGGTGGAAGCGTTCGCCCGCTGGCTCGACCGGCTGGCCGGCCCCGCAGGGCTCGTCGTGTTCGACGCTTCCGACCCCGCCGCGAAACCCCTCGTCCGGTCGCTCTTCACGGACGAGCTGCGGGCTTCGGGCGAGACCGCGCGCCAGGCTGCCGCGGCGGGCGCGGCGCTCGTGGCCGCCGGCTACCACGCGCAGGTCGAGCCGCAGCCCGAAGGCGTGGCGCTCTTCCGTCTGGGCGAGACGCGGCAGGCCATCCGGGTGGCGCCGGAGGGATTCGCGGTGGGCGGGCGCGTGGTCGGCGCCGACGAACTGCTGCGCGAGGTCGACGCCCACCCGGCGCGCTTCAGCCCGAACGTCCTGCTCCGACCACTGGTGCAGGACGCGCTGTTCCCGACCGCCGCGTACGTCTCCGGTCCGAACGAGCTCGCCTATCTGGGCCAGCTTCGGGGCGTCTACGACCGGTTCGGCATACCGATGCCGATCATCTTCCCGCGGACGAGCGCAACCATCGTAGACCGGGCGACCGTGAGGTTCCTGGAGCGCTACGGGCTCGACTTCGCCAATCTCCGGCCGCGCGACGACGCCGTGCTCAACCGCCTGCTCGCCGCGCTGATCCCGGCCGAGCTGGAGACGGCGCTGGCGGGGGCGGACGCGGCGGTGGACGAGCGCCTCGCCGCGGTCTCGGCGGCCGCACCGTTGCTCGATCCCACCCTGTCCGGGGTGGTGGCGTCGACGCGCAAGCGGATGCAGCGCGATCTGGCCACGCTCCGCGGGAAGGTCGTGCAGGCGGCGAAGCGGCGGGATGAGACGCTGCGCCGGCAGTTTCGGCGAGCCCGCGCGCAGGCGTTCCCGAACGGCGAGCCCCAGGAGAGAAGCGTCGGCACCATCTACTTCCTCAACCGCTACGGCCCCGCCTTCGTCGATCGGCTGCTGGCCGACCTCCCGCTCGACCCCGGCCGGCACTGGCTGCTGACCATCTAGGAGTCTTTGCCGCAGGCGACGACGGCGGGCCAGCGCCGCAGACGACGGTATACTCTCAGCAAATCGCCTACTGTCAGGACAGGACACGCAGGTGCAGCTTCGGTTCCCCGTGGTGATTGCCGCCGGGCTCCTGGCGGGGACGGCCCTGGCGGGATGCGACGCAGCTTCCGGTGGAGGCGCGACGGCAACCGCCGAGACGCCCGAATCGCAGGCCGACCTTCCCGAGGTCGTGGCGCACGTCAACGGCATCTCCATACCGCGGCACGAGTTCGAGCGCGCCGTCCGTTCCGCGGAGGTGCGGGCGGGACAGGTGGTCCCCGCGTCGCTCCGCGCGGCGATCTACGACCGCGTGCTCGACCGCCTGATCGTGTTTCACCTTCTCCTCCAGGAGGCCCGGGCCCGGCAACTCGTCGTCGACGACGGCGAGGTCGATGCCGAGATCGACCGAATCCGCGAGGACTTCCCCTCCGAGGAGGCCTTCGAGGCCCAGCTCTCCCAGTGGGGCACGTCGCTCGACGAGCTGCGGGCGGAGCGGCGCCGGGACATGTTGATCGCGAAGCTCATCGAGGCCGACGTGGCACCCCGGATCGCCGTGGGCGACGAAGCGGTGCGGGCCTTCTACGACCAGCACCCGGACCAGTTCGCGGAGACGGAGGCGGTGCGGGCCAGCCACATCCTCATCGAGGCGGCGTCCGACGGAGCGCCGGCCGAGCGGGACGCCGCCCGGGCGCGAGCGGAGGCGATTCGGAGCGAGGCGCTGGCGGCGGGGGCCGACTTCGGCGCCCTCGCGCGGGAGCACTCCGACGACCGAGCGACGGCGGCGGCGGGCGGCGAGCTCGGCTTCGTGGTTCGGGGACAGACCGTCCCGCCGTTCGAGGAGGCCCTCTTCGCCCTGCAACCCGGCGAGGTCGGGCCGGTGACCGAGTCGCAGTTCGGCTTTCACGTAATCCGCGCCGACGGCCGGCGAGACGCGCGCGTCGTTCCCTTCGAGGAGGCCGGCGACGGAATTCGGCGCATGCTCGTCGCGCAGGCGCGTCAGGCGCTCGCGGCGGAGCTCGTCGCCCGGCTGCGGGCCGCCGGCGAGATCGAGACCTACCTATGAACGAAGAGGTGTTCCAGGCCGTCGGCGACATGCTGCGGCGCGGGGAATCGGCCGCGCTGGTGACCGTGATCCGCACCCAGGGCTCCACGCCGCAACGTGTCGGGGCGAAGATGCTGGTCTTCCCCGACGGTCGATCGGTCGGCACGATCGGAGGGGGCTGCTACGAGAACGATGCCTTCTGGAAGGCGCGCCGCGCCCTCGAGACGCGGCAGCCGCTCGTGGCGAAGTACGAGCTCGCCGACGACCTGGCCGAGGAGTCCGGGCTCATCTGCGGGGGTCAGATGGAGGTGTACATCGAACCGCTCGAGGCCGCGCCGCACCTCTATCTCGTCGGGGGCGGGCACGTCGCCTATCACCTCGGCCGGCTGGCCGCGACGGTCGGGTTCCGGATCCACGTGCTCGACGACCGCGAGAAGTTCGCCAACGCGGAACGCTTCCCGGAGGCGGTCGAGGTGGCCGTCGACGACGTTCCGGAGTGGCTGACCCGCGCCACGATCCCGCCGAACGCCTACGTGGTCATCCTCACCCGGGGGCATCGCCACGATCTCGACGCGCTCCGCGCCCTGGCCACCCGCGAGCTGCGGTACCTGGGCCTCATCGGCAGCCGCGCCAAGGTGGCGCGTCTCCACGAGGCGCTCCACGAGGAGGGCGTCGCGTTCCACGACCTGGACGGCCTGCACGCTCCCGTCGGCCTGGACATCGGCGCCGTATCGCCGCAGGAGATCGCCGTCAGCATCCTGGCCGAGCTGATCGCGGTCAAGTACGGCAAGCTCGACCACGACGAAGCGACCCGCGACACGCGAGTCCGCTCGCTGCGCTGGCGGCCGCAGGCGAGCGCGGCGCCCGCCGCCGCGGCACCCGCCGAACCCTGACGCGGGACGGCGGATCGCGTCGGGAGGGTGGCCGAGGACGGCTGATATAATGCGGGTCAGGGGTCCGGGCCGCAGAACGGCGCGCGCTCCTGAAGGATTGGATTGGGCGCCGAGCGGAGCCGCAGGCGACGAACGGCGGCCTGGTCACCATGAGTCGACATTCCGACAAGCAGGGTGCCGCCGGTGACGGCCTGTCGGCCCGTTCCCGCGCCATCCTGGCCACGCTCGTCAAGCACTACATCGACACCGGCGAGCCGGTTTCCTCGCTGTGGCTGGCGGAGCACGGCGACGTCGGTCTCTCGTCGGCCTCGGTCCGCAACATCATGGCCGAGCTCGAGGATCTCGGCTACGTCCATCAGCCCCACAAGTCCGCCGGCCGGGTCCCCACGGACCACGGCTACCGTTGCTTCGTCGATCTGCTGCTGGAGCGGCGGCGCGGCACGCAGCCGACGCGGGAGGTGGAGGCGCGCCTGCGCCAGGCGGGGACGCTCGGCGACGTCCTGTCCAACGTCTCGCACGAGCTCTCCCTGGCGTCGCGGCACCTGGCGTTCGCGCTGATGCCGCAGGTTGCGTCGGGCACCTTTCGCCACATCGAGTTCGTCCCCCTCGACGGCACGCGCATTCTGGTCGTCGTGTCCACGCAGGACGGCCAGGTCGCGCACAAGGCGATCGACCTCGGCGAGCCGATCGGCCGCGGTGCGCTGGAGCAGGGCGCTCTCTACCTGAATCAGGAGTTCACCGGACTGCCCCTCTGGGAGGTCCGCGCCGCCGTCGTGGAGCAGCTCCGCCAGGAACGGATGCTCTACGACCAGCTTCGTTCCTCCGTGCTGCGGCTCGCCAGCTCCACCCTCGAGGACATGGCGCCCCAGGACCGGCTCTTCGTGGAGGGCACGGGCTTCCTCGTCGAAGGGGTGTCCGACGGCGAGGATCGCGTGCCCCTCGCCACGCTGCGCGCTCTGCTCGCATTGATCGAGCGCAAGGACCTGCTGGTTCGGCTCCTGCACGAGTACATCGAGGGTCCCGGCCTCACGGTCGTGATCGGTACCGAGCACATCTCCCCGGAGATGCGGCACTTCAGCCTGGTGACCTCCACGTACTTCGATGGCGGGTGCACCGGCAGCATCGGCATCATCGGCCCTCGCCGCATGCGCTACTCGCGCGCCATCGCCGCCGTGGATCGGGTTTCGCGAGCCGTGAGCCGCGTTCTCGTCGCGCAGGCGGCATCGTCCGACCATGACAGACGACGTGACAGCCGAATCGCCTGAAGA
>JAPOYG010000333.1 GCA_026706755.1 Acidobacteriota bacterium | reverse complement strand
ACCTCGTCGACCTCGTCGACCTGATGGCGGGGCACGTCGCCGACGCGACGCTGCTCATCGCGTTCGACCAGCACCTGCCGCCGGGGCGCGCGTCTCTGCTGACCGCGCGCTGAGGGACCATCAGGGCCGAGTCTGCGTTCGCCGCCCAGGATGAGCCGGACGAGGTGCTCGACACGAATCGAGCGGCGCCAGGACCGCCAGCCGGTCACGCCGGCCGTCGCCGAAGCGTCAGCCGCAGGTGGTCCTCGGTAGCCTCGAACTCCGGGTCGACGCCGTTCTGGGCCCGCATGGACGGGATGATCTTGTTGCGCACGCCCATCCCGCGCGCGTCGGAGTAGCGGTAGTCGCGTAGCGTCTCGGAGATGAGCAGGTTGCGGGGGACGCGCTGCCCGGCCAGCATCTTCTCGACCGTCATGCCGTTCTGCAGCGCGCCGGGACTGGTGATCTCGACCCGGTCCGCGTAGCGCACCACCTCGATCTCCTCGTAGCGGGTCCAGTCGCGGTGCGTCAGGGCGTTCACGATGCCCTCGCGGAGCGCCTCCAGCGGGTAGTGCCAGCGGCGTTCCCGGCGCAGCGACTCGCCGACCGTGCCGGGCTCCTCGGACACGAACGGCCGCATCGCATCGGCGAGCCGTTCGATCAGCCCCTTCTCGACACGCTCGCGGCCCCCCGACAGCACCTGCCACAGGTCGACGAGCGGTCCTTCGAGTACCTGGTCGTCGAGCGCGTCGTACGCCTTCGTCCCGCCGTCGAAGCGCATCCAACGCACGCCGGCGTGCCGCAGCAGGCGCCGGGGCCGGTACCCGAACAGTACCAGCCCGGCGATGGTGCACGCCGGGGGGCCGTCCTCCCGCTCGACCAGGAAACCGAGGGCGCAGAGCCGCGCGTGCCATGCGTCGTCCGTCGCCGGCGGGTCCCGGTCGCCGACGATGGCGGTGAGGTAGTCGGCCAGCCGCTCCCGGCTGAGGTCGCGGAGGCCGCTGCCGGAGACCGGCAGCAGCTCCGTGTGGATGAGGCCGCCGAGCGCGAACAGGCGTGCCTGCTGCTCGCGGGACGCCAGCCGCGACGTGCTGCCGACGCGAACGTAGATGTCCTCCCAGCCGCGATACCGCACGACGTACGGCTTGGTGGCGCCCTGCGTCACGGTGACGACCGCGACGCGGCGCGCATCGTCCACCGGAACCTCCTCGTAGAACGGCAGCATCATCGGATGCACCAGCTGGCCGAACACGGAGTCCATCACCCAACGCTCGAGGCCCTCGCGCCGGATGCCGGTGACGGCGCCGTCGTCTTCCACCCCGAGGAGGATGCGGCCGCCCTGGAAGTTGGCCAGCGCGACGACTTCCCGGGCGATCTGCTCCGGGCGCACGTCGTCCCGCTTGAACTCGACGCCGGAGTTCTCACCGCCCGCGACGAGTTCGAGAAGATCAGAGCGCTTCACTTGCCTGCTACCCGCCCGCCCTGCGCGGCCGGCGCTTCCTGGACGGCGTCGAGCAGCCGTTCGAGGCGGTCGCGCTCGCCGTTCCGGCCGGTCCCCGCCGGCTCGTGCCTCTGGCCACGCCCGTATGCTACCGCGCCCGCCGGGAGCCGCCGAACCCGCCGAACGCGACGGCATCGGAGCGCGGAGGGGCCGCGCCGTGCGGCGGGGCATCGCGGTCTGCCGTTGCCAGGTGGTCGCCCCCTCCCTACACTGAAGGGTCGTCCTGGAAGGAGAACGATGCGCCGAGTCCTGCAGGCGGTCGGAGTCGGGATGGCCGTTCTGGTCGTCTTGATCGGCCTGGCGGTCTGGAACCCCGTCGCGGCGTCCCGCGTCCTGTGGCCGATGGTGGAGAACGTGATGCTCCGCGAGCCGTTTCTCGGCATCACCGCCGACGGCGAAACGGAGCCCGACCTGTTCCCCGTCGAGGCCACGGGGGTCAGCACCGAGCCGATCCGTGACGCCGCGATCACGTTCCTCGAGAGCCTCACCCCGGAGCAGCGCGACCGCACGCTGTTCCCCGTCGATGACCTGGAATGGCGGCGCTGGGCCAACATCCACATCTCGACACGGCAGGGCGTCGGCCTCCTGGAGATGGATGCAGCGCAGACCGCGGCCGCGTTCGGCCTGATGGCGGCGACCCTGAGCGCCCGGGGATTCGAGACGTCCCGGAACATCATGCGCCTCGAGGGGTACCTGGCCGACCTGATGGACAACCACGACGAGTACGGCGAACTCCGCTACTGGTTCACGGTGATGGGCGAGCCGTCGGAGAGCCAGCCGTGGGGTTGGCAGCTCGACGGTCACCATCTCATCGTGAACTGCTTCGTCCTTGGCGATCAGGTGGTGCTCACGCCGACGTTCATGGGTTCCGAGCCGCCGCGAGCCAACCGGGGACGGTTCGCGGGCACGGCGATCCTGGAGGAGGAGCTGGCGGCCGGCCTCGCCCTGATCAACGCGCTCGACGACCAGCAGCGGGCGGTCGCGATCCTCGATCCGGACAAGACCGCGAACGACAACCGCGGGGAGCTGTTCCAGGACAACGCGGTGGTGCCGTACGAGGGCCTTCGCCTTGGCGAGCTCGATGACGTCCAGCGGGAGCTGGCCCTCCGGCTGGTCGGGCTGTACGCCGGGAACCTGCGGACCGGGCATGCCGAGGTCCGTCTTTCGGAAGTCGTGCGGCACTGGGACGACACGTACTTCGCCTGGGTCGGCGACACGGGTCCGGACGCGGTCTTCTACTACCGCATCCACTCGCCGGTAATCCTGATCGAGTACGACCACCAGACGCCGGTGGCGCTCGATGGTCCCGACCGGCCGAGCCGCAGCCACGTGCACACGGTGGTGCGCACGCCCAACGGCAACGACTACGGCAAGGACCTGCTCCGGCAGCACCTGGCAGAGCACCCGCACTGACCTCGTCCCACACATGCCGAGCGACGCTCCGGCGATCAGAAACGGCGTGCCGTCGTCCCCGTGAGCGCGACGGCCGAGGAGCAAGGGGCGCCCGCCTCCCCGGACGAGCTCACGACACTCGGCGCGGCGGAGCTGGCGCGGCGCATCCGCATCGGCGACACGAGCCCGCTGGAGGTCGTCGACGCCCACATCGCGCGGATCGAGAAGGTCGGGCCGCACATCAACGCGCTGATCACCACCACGTTCGACGCCGCCCGGAACACGGCGCGGCGGATGTCCGAGGCCGGCGTTCCCGCCGATCCGCCGCCGCTCCACGGCGTTCCCCTCACCGTCAAGGACGCGCTGGCCGTGGCGGGCGTGCGGTTCACGGCGGGCTCGGACCGGCTGCGCGGGCACGTCGCGGAGCGGGACGCGGAAGCGGTCCGGCGCATGAAGGCGGCCGGGGCCATCGTGCTGGGCAAGTCGAGCTGCTCGGACATGAGCGGCTCGCTGGAGACGGTCAACCCCATCATCGGCCGGACGCGAAACCCGTGGCGGCTCGAGCGGTCCGCGGGAGGCAGCTCCGGCGGCGAGGGGGCGATCATCGCCGCCGGCGGCTCACCCCTCGGCTTGGGAACCGACATCGCGGGCAGCATCCGGATCCCGTCCGCGTTCTGCGGGGTGGTTGGCCTGAAGCCCACCGCGGGGCGTGTCTCAACGGACGGCAACGTGCCGCGAGCGCCGGCCGCCATCGCCGGCTGGCTCTGCGTGGGGCCGATGGCGCGCCGCGTGGAGGACCTGCGCCTCGCGCTCGGCGTCCTGTCGGGGAAGCCCGCGACGGACGAGGCGACGCCCCGGCTGGCCGGCCGCCCGCCCGGTGCTCCTGCCCCGGCTGGTCTTCTGGCCACCCGTCAGCCGCGAGGTCGCGAGGGCCGTGACCGACGCGGCGGGCGTGCTCGGCGCGGCCGGGATGACGGTCCGACGGCGCGCGGCGCTGCCCCTGGCGAGGACGCTCCTCGAGACCCTCGCCCTCCTGCACCGCCACTTCCTGCCGAGCCACCGCCGCGTCCTCGGCGGCGACCGATCCGTCTCCGTGTGGTCTGCGCTCCGCGGCGGGCGCAGCGGCGACGTGCGGGTCAACCCCGCGTGCCTGGCGCCCGTCGCCTACATCTCGGCCTCCGGACTGCTCGTGCGCGCGTTCGGCTTCGGGCGCGCGGGACGGCTCGACGCGCTGCGCGCCCGGTTTCTCGACGCCATGCGGGACGGCGCGGTGTTCCTTCTGCCCGTGTTCCCGACCACCGCGCGCCGCCACGGATTCTCCTGGGGACCGTACGGCAACCTGGGCCTGACGCTGGTCTTCAACGCCCTCGGCTTCCCGGCCGCCGCCGTGCCGCTGGGCCTGTCGCGCGACGGCCTGCCGCTGTCCGTGCAGATCGTCGCGCGGCCCGGCGAGGACGAGGTCGCGCTCGCCGTCGCCGCCGTACTGGAGCGCGAGTTCGGCGGCTGGAGGATGGCGAGGGCGGAGTGAGCCCGTCAGCCCGTCTATGAGAGCGCGCTTCACTGGTTCAGAAGCCTGCCGCTCCGCGGCGCGTCTCCGGCCGCGTGCGATACTCGGGGCGATGCGGCTTCCTCAACGGCACGGTCGATGGCACGTAGCGAGCGGATTCTGAAGGACGTGCTTGGCGGCGGGTCGGACGCCAACATCCGCTTCGACGACCTCCGCAATCTGCTGTCCTCCATCGGGTTCGAGCAACGCACGCGGGGAAGCCATCATTTGTTCAGCAGGTCAGGCGTCGTCGAGCGGGTCAACCTGCAACGAGACGGCAGCCATGCGAAACCGTATCAGGTGCGGCAGGTTCGGCGGATCCTGTTGAAGTACGGTCTGGTCGGGGAGGAGTGATGTACAAGTACGAGATCATCCTTTACTGGAGCAACGAAGACGACGCGTTCGTCGCCGAAGTGCCGGAGCTTCCGGGCTGCATCGCGCACGGGCGCACGCAGGAGACGGCGCTCAGGGAAGTCAACGAGGCGATGCGCC
>JAPOYG010000512.1 GCA_026706755.1 Acidobacteriota bacterium | reverse complement strand
CTGGCCGTCGTGCTCGGTGCCGCGACGGCCATGCCGGCCGTGCTCGTCGCCTTCCGGGGCGCGGCCGGGGCGACCCTGGCGCGCTGGGGCCGGGTCGAGGGCCGGCTCGCGCACGCCAACCTCGGCGCCGCGATCCCGCGTCTCTCCATCTCGGTGGCGGCGCTCGCGGCCAGCCTGGCGATGATGGTGGCGATTGCGATCATGGTCGGGAGCTTCCGCGAGACCGTCGTCTACTGGGTCGGGCAGACGTTGCAGGCGGACCTGTTCATAGCCGCGTCCCGGCGCGGCCCGACGGACGCTCGCGCGGCGATCTCGGACGAGACCGAGGCCGTCATCGCGGCCCACCCGGCGGTGGCGGCGATCGACGGGTTCGCGAGCGTCGAGGCGCGCTACGGCGGATCGGTGATTTCCATCGGGGCAGGTCGCTTCGACGTCGTGACCGCCCACGGCGGACTGCAGTTCAAGGCCCCGGCGGATGGGGGGGAGGCCATGCGCCGCGCCGTCGGCAGGGATGCCGTGGTCGTCACCGAGGCCTTCTCGCTCCGGCATGGCGCCGGACCGGGCGACCGGATCCATCTGCCGACTCCGCACGGCCCCACCTCCTTCGACGTCATGGCGGTCTACTACGACTACTCGAGCGACCGCGGGGGCGTGGTCATGGACGAGGAGACGTTCGCCCGCCACTTCGGCCCGCGCCGGCCGGCCGGCCTCAGCGTCTACCTGGCGCCGGGCGCGGACGCGGAGACCGTCCGCGACGAGCTGCGGGCGGCCCTCGGACCGGAGCGGCGCCTGTTCTTCAACACCAATGCGTCGCTTCGCGAATCCGTGCTGCGCATCTTCGACGCGACGTTCGCGATCACCTACGCGCTCGAGGCGATCGCCATTGCCGTCTCGATGTTCGGAATCGCCGCGACACTGCTCGCACTGGCCCTGGAGCGGCGCCGCGAGATTGCAATGCTCCGCCTCGTGGGCGCCGAGAGCCGCCATCTGCGGCGCATGATCGTGATCGAGGCGGGGGCGCTCGGCGTCGTGGCGCAGGCGGTGGGTCTGGCCGTCGGCCTCGCGCTGTCGGCAATCCTCATCTACGTAATCAATGTCCAGAGCTTCGGATGGACGATTCGGTTCCACCTGCCGGCCGGTTTCCTGGCGCAGGCGACGGTGGCGGTCGTGGCCGGAGCCGCGCTGGCGGGGCTCTACCCGGCCCGGCTCGCGGCGCGCTTCGCCTGCGGCGAGCTGTCCGACGCGCGATGAGGGGCCAGCACCTGCTCTGCCGCGCGGCGGCGCTCGCGGCGGGTGCCTGGCTGGTCGCCGGCGCGCCGGCGGAGGCCCAGCGCACGCCCGGCGACCCGGTCGAGCCGGAATCCGAGCGCAGGTCCTGGCGGAGCGCGGATCCGGGCTACGCGCTCGTCTTTCCGCGCGACCACGCCGCCCATCCCGACTACCGCATCGAGTGGTGGTATTACACCGGCAACCTGGAGGCGGCCGGCGGGCGCCGCTTCGGCTACCAGGTGACCTTCTTCCGGGCGGGCGTCGACCGGCGGCCCGTCAACCCGTCGCGCTGGGCGGTCCGCGATCTCTACATGGCGCACCTCGCCGTCACCGACGTGGCGCGGGGGGAGCACCATGTGGCCGAACGGCTGAACCGGGCCGGAATCGGGTGGGCGGGGGCAGACGCCGAGACGCTGCACGTCTGGAACGACGGGTGGTCGCTGACGGTCGAGGAAAGCGTCCATCGCCTCGTCGCCGCAAGCGACGACGGCCGCCTGGCCGTCGATCTCCGCCTCCAGCCGTCCGCGCCACCGGTCCTGCACGGGGACGGCGGCTACAGCCGCAAGGGAGACGAGCCGGGCAACGCCTCGCACTACTACTCACTGACGCGCCTGCCGACCGCGGGCCGCCTCACGGTGGACGGTGAATCGTTCGACGTCGCCGGCGCGAGCTGGATGGACCACGAGTTCGGGACCAGCTTCCTGGAGCCGGCGCAGGCCGGCTGGGACTGGTTCTCGATCCAGCTCGACGACGGCACCGATCTGATGCTCTACACGATGCGCCGCCTCGACGGGTCGGCCGACCCGTGGTCCGGTGGGACGGTCGTGACGCCGGCGGGCGTCACCCGGCTCCGCGCCGGTGACTACCGGCTCGTTCCGGGCCGGCGCTGGGCGTCCCCCGACAGCGGCGGATCCTATCCTGTCGCCTGGCGGATCGCCGTTCCGTCCCTCGGCATCGAGCTCAGGGCGGAGGCGGCGGTCGACGCCCAGGAGCTGCGCACGGGCCGCTCGACCGGAGTCACGTACTGGGAGGGGACGATCGACGTGCGCGGCACCCGCGACGGGACGCCCGTTACCGGTCGCGGCTACCTGGAGATGACCGGCTACGCCGGCCCGCCCCTGAGCCGTGTCCTGCGGTAGCACACCATTCGTCGCCTGACGGCTCCGCCTGACTGGCACGGGGCGAGTCGCCCCGGCAAGCTCCTCGTCGCCGACCTCGCCCGAGCGCTCACTCTCGGCCTTGCGGGTCCGGCATCCGCTCGCGGCGCCGCACGGCCTCGAGAAACACCCGGATCGGGTCCAGATCGTCCAGGGCGTCGACGACGCGATCGAAGTCGAGCGTTGCGTACTCGTGCACGACGACGTTGCGGAATCCGGGGAGGCGCTCGAGATGCCCCAGCACGTCGTCCTCGACGAGATCCATCTGTCCGAGGTTTCGGACCGCCTCAGTGTAGTCGTCGAACGCAAGGCCCTGACGGGCCGAGAGCTCGCTCGCGACGTCGATCACGAGCTGGCAGACCGTGAACAGCGAGAAGAGCACGTCGTTGTGAAGCGAGAGGTCGCCGCGCAGAGCCGTCGCGGAGACTCGAGGGCGCAACTCCTCGAGATGATGGAGGTGCTTCCCGAGATCCGAAAGTCTCTCGACCAGGAACGTCATCCGCCGAGGGCGTCCAGCGTCTTGCGCCGGTACCGGTCGAGGAAGGGCGCGAGGTCCGCGGCCCGTATCTGCACGTCGCGTCGAAAGTCCCGATCCAGGTCGGGAGCCAGGCAGCAGATGCGCAGTCCGGACCGCAGGACGTGGCGCGCGAACAGGGGCGGGGCGTCGTTCAGCACGACCACGTCCACCTCGTTGCACCGGAGGGCGTGGATGAGGTCGCTCGTCAGGCGCACCCGCAGGTCGAAGCGGGCCGCGCGGGCGGGCAGCACGCGCCGGTCGACGCAGATAGCGACGTCGATGTCGCTCTGCCGGTGCGCCCGCGCGGCGGCGTGGCTGCCGAAGAGATACGCGGATACCAAGCCGGCCGGCGGCGCCTCCCGCAGGTAGCGGCGCAGCGTGTCGGCGACAACGGCGGAGCGGTCGGCTTCGGCCGTCGGCCTGCCGGCGGAGTCGTGCGAACCCATCGGGGATGGTTGCCGGCGCGGGTGCTAGGCCCGGCCCTTCGGGTAGCCCAGGCCGCGGAGCGCCTCCGCCATCTCGTCCAGGATGGCCGGGTCGTCGATGGTCGCCGGCGCCGCGTACGGCTGCCCGTCGGCGATCTTCTTGACGGTGCCGCGCAGGATCTTTCCGGAGCGCGTCTTCGGCAGCCGCGCCACGATGGCGGCCTGCTTGAAGGCGGCGACCGGCCCGATGGACGCGCGGACCCGCTCGACGAGCTCCGGCACGATCTCGTCGGCCCCGCGCGTGACGCCCGCCTTCGTGACGACGAAGCCCACCGGCACCTCGCCCTTGAGATCGTCCGCCACGCCGACGACGGCGCACTCCGCCACGTCCGGATGGAAGGCGAGCGCCTCCTCCATGGCGCCGGTGGAGAGGCGGTGCCCGGCCACGTTGATGATGTCGTCGACGCGGCTCATGATGTAGAGGTAGCCGTCGTCGTCCATGTAGCCGGCGTCGCCGGTCAGGTAGCAGCCGGGGTAGCGCGACAGGTACGACTGCTCGTAGCCGGCGTCGTTGTGCCAGAGCGTCGGCAGGCAGCCGGGCGGCATCGGCAGCTTGATGACGATGGAGCCGATCTTCCCGCGCGGCATCTCCTTGCCGTCGTCATCCAGAATCCGCACGTCGTAGCCGGGCACGGCGCGGGTCGGCGAGCCGGGCTTCACCGGCAGCGTCCCCAGGCCGACGCAGTTGGCGGCAATGGCCCACCCGGTCTCCGTCTGCCACCAGTGGTCGATGACCGGCACGCCGAGGCGCTCGCGCGCCCAGTGCAGCGTGTCGGGGTCGCAGCGCTCGCCGGCCAGGAAGAGCGTCCGGAAGCGGGAGAGGTCGTGGCGCTTCATGAACGCGCCGTCCGGGTCCTCCTTCTTGATGGCGCGGAACGCGGTGGGCGCCGTGAACAGCACGCTCACGCCGTGTTGCTCGATGACGCGCCAGAACGCGCCGGGGTCGGGCGTGCCCACCGGCTTGCCCTCGTAGAGAACGGTCGTGGCGCCGCGGAGCAGCGGCGCATACACGATGTAGGAGTGGCCGACGACCCAGCCGATGTCCGAGGCGGCCCAGTAGACCTCGCCCGCCCCGACGCCGTAGACGTGCTCCATGCTCCAGTGCAGGGCGACGGCGTGGCCTCCGTTGTCGCGCACGACGCCCTTCGGGACGCCGGTCGTGCCGGAGGTGTAGAGGATGTAGAGCGGGTCGGTCGCCGCCACCGGCACGCAGTCGGCGGGCGCCGCTCCGTCGCACGTCTCGCGCCAGTCGAGGTCGCGACCCGCGACGAGCGGGGCCTCGGCCTGCGGGCGCTGCAGGATGATCGTCCGCTCCGGCTTGTGCGACGCGAGATCGATGGCCGCGTCGAGGAGCGGCTTGTAGGGAATCACGCGGCCGGCCTCGATGCCGCACGACGCCGAGAGGATCAGCCTGGGCCGGGCGTCGTCGATGCGCGTGGCGAGCTCCTTCGGCGCGAAGCCGCCGAAGACCACCGAGTGGACCGCGCCGATCCG
>JAPOYG010000696.1 GCA_026706755.1 Acidobacteriota bacterium | reverse complement strand
GACGCCATCGACGACCCGGGCGTCGACGCCGTCGTCGTCGCCGTGCCGCCGCGGTTCCACCTCGAGCTCACCCTGCGGGCCCTGGCCGCCGGCAAGCACGTGCTGGTGGAGAAGCCGGCGTTCCCGCGGCTGGCCGACTACGAGCAGGTCCGCGAGGCGCGGGACCACGCCGGGCGCGTCGTCCTGGTGGGGGAGAACGACCACTACAAGCCGCTCGCCGTGTGCCTGCGGCGTCTCCTTGCGGAAGGCGCGATCGGCGAGATCGTCCTGGCGTCGTTCACGACGCTGGCCCGGCGCCTGAAGGCGGCCGGCGACTGGCGGAACGACGAGGCGATGGCCGGCGGCGACGCGTTCTTCGAGGAGGGCATCCACTGGCTCCACCTCGCGAACAGCCTCGGGCCGGCCATTACCGCCATACACGGCTTCCGGCCGCCGCCTTCACGAACCGGACCCGACCGGCGCGCCAAGAGCATGCTCGCGGCCTTCCGGTACGACACCGGCGCCGCGGGCTCGCTCCACTACTCGCGCGAGGTCCCGTCGCTGTTGCGCGGGCTGCGCCTGTCGAAGCTCTTCGGGCGCGACGGCATCATCACCTTCGAGTCCAACGGTGCCTTCGTCCTCGTGCGGGGCCGCGCGCGGGCTTGGCCGCGGTTACTCCTGCCCGGCGTCCGCGACATCCGTGGCTACCAGGCGATGTACCGGGATTTCGCCGCTGCCATTCGCGACGGGCGCGTGCCGCAGATGAGCCTCGAGGTGGCGATGGACGATCAGCGCCTGATGGAGCGCATCCAGGCCACCGCCGATCGCGCCACTGCCGACGGCGCCGCGGCCGACGGCCCCCCTGCGGACCCCGCCGCGGCCGACGCCCCCACTACCGACGGCGCTACTGCCGGAGGCTCAGCGGGTGACGGCGCCCCGGCCTACGGTTCCGCGTCCGACGGCGGCGCGGCCGTCGGCGCCGCCGACTCCGTCGCCAACGGCCGACGCGGGCCCATGCGAGACGCCTTCGACCTCGTCGTCATCGGGAGCGGCGCGGGCGGCGGCACGCTGGTGCATGCGCTCGCCCCCACGGGGGCCCGCATCCTCCTCCTGGAGCGCGGCGGCGTCGTCCCGCGGGAACCGGAGAACTGGGATCCGGCCGCGGTCTGGAAGCAACTGCGCTACCGCGCCGACGACTCGTGGCTGAGCGACGCGGGGCCGCCTTTCCGGCCGTACACGCACTACTGCGTCGGCGGGAACACGAAGTTCTGGGGCAGCGTCCTCTACCGCCTGCGGAGGGAGGACTTCGGAGTCGTCGAGCACGCCGGCGGCGTCTCGCCGGCCTGGCCGATCGACTACGACACGCTCGCTCCCTACTACGAGCGGGCGGAGCGGCTGTACCAGGTGCATGGCGAGGCGGGCCTCGACCCGACGGAGCCGCCCCGCGGACCCTACCCCCACCCGCCGGTCCCGCACGCGCCGGAGATCGAGGAGATTGCCGGCCGCCTGCGCGCCGACGGGCTCCACCCTTCGCCCCTGCCGCTGGGGTTGATCCGGCCCGGCGAGGCGGCCGGCTGCATCCTCTGCGACACCTGCAACTCGTTCCCGTGCCGCCTGCACGCGAAGAGCGAGGCGGAGGTCTGCTGCGTCGCGCCGGCGACGAAGCGTCCCAATGTCACGCTCTGGACCGGGGCGCTGGCCGGGCGGTTGGTGACGGATGCGTCCGGCCGACGCGTGACCGCGGTGGAAGTGGTCCGGAACGGGGAGACGGCGATCGTCGAGGCGCCGCTCTTCGTCGTCTCCTGCGGCGCCGTGAACTCGGCGGTTCTGCTGCTCCGATCCGGGAGCGATCGCCACCCGGACGGACTCGCCAACTCGTCCGGACTGGTCGGCCGGCGCTACATGGCGCATCACGCGACGATGATGCAGGGGTTCCACCCGTTCCGGCGGAACCGGGCGGTCTTCCAGAAGACGGTCGCGATCAACGACTACTACCTCCGCGGGCCGGACGGCGGGCCGCCCCTGGGACAGATCCAGTCCCAGGGCAGAACGCACGCGGTGATGGCGCAGACCGTCGTGCCGTGGGTGCCGCTCCGGGCGTACGCCGCCTGGGTGGCGCGCGGCGTCGACTGGCTGGCGATGACCGAGGACCTGCCGCGGCCCGAGAACGCGGTGACCCTGGACGCGGGCGGCCGCATCCACCTGCGGTATCGTCCCGACAACGTGCGCGCGCACCGGCGGCTGGTGCGGGAGATGCGGCGTATCCTGCGCCGGCTGGGGTTCTGGGTCGTGATGACGCACTCCCACGGAGCGAGGAACACGACCCACCAGTGCGGCACGGCGTGCTTCGGCAGGGACCCGCGGACGTCCGTGCTCGACCCGTTCTGCCGTTCGCACGACGTCGAGAACCTGTTCGTCGTCGACGCGTCGTTCTTCCCCTCTTCGGCCGCGGTCAACCCGGGCCTGACCATCGCCGCGCAGGCGCTGCGCGTGGCCGATCACATCGCCGAGACCGATCTGCGGGTCGGCGCCGCCTCGAGGAGCTTGCCGTGAGAGTCCGATCCTTCAGCCACGCCGGCATCACCGTATCCGACTTCAACGCCGCGGTGCGCTTCTACTGGGACGTCTTCCGCTGCCCGCTGGTCGGGGTCGCGGGTCAGCCGCCGGAGCGCGTGCGGAGCTTCTTCGGGGTCGGCCTCGACGACCCGGCCCCGAGCTGCAAGGTGGGCTGGATCCGGGCTCCGGGCGGCGCCGTCATCGAGATCTTCGAGTTCCGCCCGCAGCAGCGCCCCATCGACGTCCCCTGGAACCGGGTCGGGCTGACCCACATCGCGTTCAACGTGCGGGGGACGCGGCGGTGGCACGCCTATCTCCAGGCGAAGGGCGTCGAGTGCGTCAGCGAGCCGGAGCGCTCCCCGCGCGGCCACACGTTCTTCTTCGCCCGGGACCTGGACGGCAACCTGATCGAGCTGATGGACCTCGGCTACATGCACCATGTGCTCGCCTGGCTCGGCCCGCTGGGCGGGTGGCTGTTCCGGCGCGGGCGCTACCGGCAGTACTACGACTGACGCGACGCTGGGCCTGCGCGGGCGCGTCGATGGAACGCCGCGAGGGGCGTTGACCACCCACACGCCAGCCGCGTGTGGGCCGCCGGTCTGCCGCGGTCGACCCGGGGGAACGGACGCAGTTTCCGCGTGCGCGGCCGCCCGTCCGTGGCGGTCGAGCCGGGGGGAAGGGACGCGGTTTCCGCGTGCGGGGCCGCCAGTCCGCGGCGGTCGAGCCCGGGGGAAGGGACGCGGTTTCCGCGGCGGCCGGCGACTATACTGAGCCGACATGAGGAGGGTGACATGCAAGCAGCAGGAAGCGCGATGCTGAAGGTGGCGTTGGTGGCGGCAATCGCGGTGGGGCTCGGCCTGTTCGTGGCGGAGTCGTCGCGCGGGGCGGCGCCGGCGGAGTTGACCGGCGCGGACTACGCCGAGATCGAGCGGCTGTACGGGCTCTACAACCAGGGCGCCGATTTCCGGGACGCCGAGATGTGGCTGTCGGCGTTCGCGGAGGATGCGGTCTTCCGGACCGGCCCCGGGCAGGAGCAGCGGGGGATGGCGGAGCTCCGGGCCGGCCGCGAGGCGCGCAACCAGGGCCAGACCGGCGACAACGGACGCCGGCACCTGAACAGCAGCTTCGTGATCACGGCGACCGAGGACGGCGCCGAGGGCCGCGCCTACTGGGTGCTGAACGACGTCACCGGCCCCGAGCCGAGGACCGTGGCCTCGGGCTACTACGACGACACCTTCGTCAAGACGGCCGACGGCTGGAAGATCCAGACCCGCACGCTGCACCGCGACTTCGTTGCCGAGTGAGGATCGAACCATGGCGGATGCGCGCGACATGCGCTCGACGGCGACCAATCCCGAACGGGTGACGCGCCGGGTGTTTCTCGGATCGCTGGCCGCGGTCGCCTCGGCGCCGACGGCTGCGGCCGCGCTGGCGCCTCGCGCCGGCCGGGCCGCCGGACAGTCGGCAGGAGCCCCGGAAGCGCCCCCGATCCCCGTTCGGTCCTGGAACCACATGACCCTGACCGTGACCGACATCGAGCGGTCGCGCGAGTTCTACCAGGGCCTGTTCGGGATGACGATCGCGGCCCGGCAGGCGCGAACGCTGATTCTCCAGGTCGGCGAAGGGCCGCAGTTCATCGCCCTCGGCGGCGGCCGGCCGGACGTGACGCCGCACATCAACCACGTCTGCCTCACCGTGGACGCGTTCGACGACGAGCGTCTCGTCGGCATCCTCGGCGAGCACGGCGTCGCGCCGACGGACGATCCGGGTCGGAACGCGGTGCGGCGTGTCCGCATCCGGATGCGCGGGGCGGAGTTCGGCGGCGCGCCGGAAGGGACCCCGGAGCTCTACATGGGCGATCCGGACGGCCTGGTCGTCCAGCTCCAGGACATCACCTACTGCGGCGGCGAAGGGCTGCTGGGAGAGCTCTGCCCGTCGCCGGAGCCGCCCGCGGGCGAAGGTGTCATCGCGGTGCGCGACATCAACCACTTCACGCTCTTCGTCTCGGACCAGGCGCGCTCCATCGCGTTCTACCAGGGCCTGTTCGGGATGCCGAGCACGCGCTCGCAGGGCGCGCTGCCGCTCCTCTCCGTCGGCTCGGGACGCCAGTTCCTCGCCCTCGCGCCGGGACCGGCCCCGGCCCGCATCCACCACGCGTGCCTGACGATGGAGAATTTCCAGCACGAGGAGGTGATGGCGGCGCTCGAGGGCTTCGGCATCCAGCCGCGCCCGGAGGGGGCGCAGGGCCCGGTCGGACCGCTCACTTCGTACGTCACGATGCGGATGCCGGACCGCGGCGGCGCGCCGGGAGGGACGCCGGAGCTCTACTTCACCGATCCGGACGGCATCCTGCTACAGCTCCAGGACGTGCGCTACTGCGGCGGCGGCGGGTACCTCGGGGACGTCTGCA
>JAPOYG010000424.1 GCA_026706755.1 Acidobacteriota bacterium | reverse complement strand
TGGGACGGTGGGGGCTGGGGCCGACCCGGAGCGTGCGACGGGTTGGCGGCGCTAGCCCAGCATGCCCATCACCAGCGTGAGGAGCACGCCGCCCGCGATCACGGACCCGAGCTGACCGGCGGTGTTGGCGCCCATCGCGTGCATCAGCACGTGGTTGGTGAAGTCCTCGTCCTGCGCGACGCGCTGGACCAGCCGGCCGCTCATCGGGAAGGCGCTGATTCCGGCCGCTCCGACCAGTGGGTTGATGCGGCCTCGCGTGACCAGGGCCAGGATCTTCCCGAAGCAGACGCCGGCAACGGTGTCGAGCGCGAACGCGACGAGCCCCAGCACCAGGATGAGGAGGGTGCTGGCCTGCAGGAAGGTCTCCGCCTGCATGAGGCTGCCGACGGTCAGGCCCAGGAAGAGCGTCGACAGGTTGATGAGCTCGTTCGAGGCCGACCGCGAGAGCTGCTGCACGACGCCGGACTCCTTCAGCAGGCTGCCAAGCATCAGGGTGGCGACCAGCGGCGCGGACTGCGGCACGAGGACGCCGATGACGACGGTGACGATGATGGGGAAGGCGATGACCGCCCCGCGCGAGACGGGCCGGGGCGCATAGGCCATCCGGATGCGGCGCTCGGCGCGCGTCGTGAGCAGGCGCATGATGGGCGGCTGGATGATCGGCACCAGACTCATGTAGGAGTAGGCCGTGACGGCGATGGGCGCGAGAAGCTCCGGCGCGAGGATCGACGAGACGTAGATGCTGGTCGGTCCGTCGATGGCGCCGATCACGGCGATCGAGGCGGCCTGGTTCAGTGGAAAGCCGATGAGCGTGGCAAGAAGCAGCGTGGCGAAGATGCCGAGTTGCCCGGCCGCGCCCAGCAGCGCCAGCACGGGCTGCGAGAGGAGCGGGCGGAAGTCCATCATCGCGCCGATGCCGATGAAGATGAAGAGCGGAAACAGCTCCGTCTGGATGCCGTACTCGTTCAGGAAGTGCAGCATCCCGCCGGGCTCGTTGAGCGGGGAGTCGGGAAGGTTGCCCAGCAGCACGCCGAAGCCGATCGGCAGGAGCAGCGTGGGCTCGTACCGGCGGGCGATGGCGAGGTAGATCAGGAGCCCCCCCACCGCGAACATCAGCAGCGCCCCCGGGCCGATCGCGGGCATCATGTCCTGCGGACGGGCGCGCGATGCGGAAGAATCGCCCTATCTCCGACCGAACGTCACCAGGGGCTGTCCCTGGTTGACGTGCTCGCCCTTCGAGACGTGCAGGGTGGTGACCGTCCCGGCCCAGGGGGAGCGCAGGACGTTGAACATCTTCATCGCCTCGAGCGTGAGCAGCTCGTCGCCGCGCTTCACCACCTGACCCACGTTGGCGACGACCGACGCCACGACGCCCGGGATCGGCGCCGTCATCGTCTGGGGAGCGACTTCGCTCGCCTCGGCAGCCGCCGCAGCCGGTGCCGCCCCGGGCTCGGCCGCGACGCCCTCCGGCTCGGATGCGGCAGCCGCCGGCGCGACCGCTCCCTCCGCCGCGGCGGACTCCGACGTCCGGACGGTCGGCGGCATGGCTTCTTCCGCGGATGAGCGGTCCTGCTCCGCGGCGGGCCGCGGCAGGTGGACGTCGACCGAGTAGACGACTCCGTCGAGACGTGCCGTCACCGGGTGCGCACGAGGGTCGTCGACCTCGACATCGTAGTCGCGACCGTCGACAGTGACGCGATAGCGCTTCATCTCCTTCGCTTCATCTCCCTCGCCTGGAGGCCGCCCGGGCGCTGGGGCGGTCCATCAGCCGCGTGCGATGCACGCGACGCCATTCCGACGATCCCTCGACCGCGGCCGGCCGCTCCATCTCCGCCCGGGCCACCGCCACCGCCAGGGCGACGGCGCGTTCCCGGCGAGCCCGCTCCGCGCGGTCCTCGGGGCCCAATCCGTCTCCCGGGCGCGCGTCCTCGGCGCGGAGCGTCACCCTGCGGGTGCCCATCCACGGCGCCGTGAGCGCGTACATCAGGCCGATGAGGCCGGCCAGCGCCGCGAACAGCAGCGTGGACCCGGCGGCCGCGATCTCCAACACGGCCTGGAGCTCGGGCGACATGGTGGACTCACAGCGGCATGTTGCCGTGCTTCTTCGGCAGCGAGGCGGTCTGCTTGTCGCGCAGGAACTCGAGCGCGGCGGTCAGGCGCCCCCTCGTCTCGCGCGGGTAGATGACGTCGTCGATGTGGCCCGACGCCGCAGCGACGAACGGCGAGTTGAACTCCTTCTGGTACTCGCCCTCCAGCCGGGCCCGCTCCGCGTCGCGGGTCAGCTCGCCGGTGGCGGCCAGTTGGCGGCCGTACAGCACGCTGACGGCTCCCTTCGCGCCCATGACCGCGATCTCCGCCGTCGGCCAGGCCAGGCAGACGTCGGTGCGGATCATGCGGCTGCTCATGACGATGTAGGCGCCGCCGTACGCCTTGCGCAGCACGACCGAGACCTTCGGCACGGTGGCCTCGGAGTAGGCGTAGACGATCTTGGCCCCGTGGCGAATGATGCCGTCGTGCTCCTGTCCCGTGCCGGGGAGGAAGCCCGGGCAGTCGACCAGCGTCACGATCGGGATGTTGAACGCGTCGGCGAAGCGGATGAAGCGGGCGATCTTGTCGGACGCGTCGATGTCGAGCACCCCCGCCAGCCGCGAGGGCTGGTTGGCCACGAAGGCCGCCACGCGCCCGGCGACCCGCGCGAACCCGACGACGGCGTTGGGGGCGAAGTCCGCGTGCACTTCCAGCAGCGAATCGCGGTCGGCGATCAGCCGGATGACGTCCCGCACGTCGTACGCCAGCTCGGTGGAGGCCGGAATCACGTCGTCGAGGGCGTCGGCGTCGGGAACGAGGCCGTCGTCCGGCACGAGCGCCGGCGCGTCGTCGGCGTTGTTCGACGGCAGGTAACCGAGCAGACGCCGGGCCAGGCCCAGGGCCGCGTCCTCGTCCTCGGCCACGAAGTGCGCCACCCCGGACTCCCCCGCATGTACGTCGGCGCCGCCGAGCGCCTCGAGGTCGACCTCCTCACCGGTGACGGTCCGGATGACGTCGGGGCCGGTGATGAACATGTGGCTGCTGCCGCGCGTCATGATGACGAAGTCGGTCAGCCCCGGCGAGTACACGGCGCCGCCGGCGCAGGGCCCGAGCATGACGCTGATCTGCGGCACGACGCCGCTGGCCTGCGTGTTGCGCCAGAAGAGGTCGCCGAAGCCCGCCAGGCTCCACACCCCCTCCTGGATGCGCGCTCCGACCGAGTCGAGCAGGGCCACCGTGGGCAGCCCCGCGGCGGTGGCGGCCTCGAGGAGCCGGCCGACCTTCGCGGCCTGCGCCTCCGAGAACGAGCCGCCGAGCACCGTGAAGTCCTGCGCGAAGAGCGCGACGCGCCGCCCGTCGATCATCCCGAAGCCGGTCACCACGCCGTCGCCGGGGAACCGCTGCCGGTCGAGGCCGAGGGCCGAATGGCGGTGCTCGACGTGCGGTCCCAGCTCCTCGAACGTGCCGGGGTCCACCATCTTCTCGACGCGCTCGCGGACCGTGTACTTGCCGCGCGCGTGCTGGGCCTCGATGCGGGCGGGGCCACCCCCGGCCTCGGCGGCCGCGCGCCGGTCGGCGACCTGATCGGCCGCGTCCTGCGGCGGGTGCCCGTTGTCGGACGAGGCTCCCGCCTCGGCGTCCGCCGGCGAGCGCGTCCCCGCGGTGCCTGCCGCGAGATCGGCGGCCAGCGGCAGATCCCGCTGCTTCTTGCGGGAGCGCCGGCGCATCAGGGCGCGGAGGCTCGCCCATGCCGCGGCGCCGGCGACGGTGGTCGTGATCGCCCGGGTCGAAACGCCGACTCCGCCGAGCCCCGGTCCGTCGACCTTCGGGGGCGGCGGGTGGTCCTCGAGCCCGCCTGGCAGGTCCGTGGGTTCGCCGTCGTCAGCGGGCCGCGACTCCCCGCCAGTATCAGCCATGGGTGTGTCCTGCGCCGTTCATCTTAGCAAATCGGGCCGCCTCGCCTCCGGGCGGTCCGGGCCCGATCGATAATGGGCGCTGGAGTCCCGGACGCCGGGCGACCGGCTCGTCCGGGAGGGAGGGGGGCTCGGACGAGCAATGAAGGACCTGCGATTCGCATCCACGAGCGGTCTGGCGGCCGCCTTCACCGTCGTGGCGCTGGCGACGCAGCCCGCGGCGGCCCAGCCACGCACGGCTCCCCCCGAGCCGACACCGGCGGCCGGTGCGTGGACCGCGCCGCGCACGCCGGACGGGCAGCCGGACCTGCAGGGCGTCTGGTTGAACACGAGCGCGACGCCCTTCGAGCGGCCGCCGGCCCTGGCCGGGAGAGAGCTCCTCACCGACGAGGAAGTGGCCGAGCTGTCGCGGCGGGCGGATCGCATCTTCAAGGAGAACGACGCGGACCTCGCCATCGGGGACACGCTCTTCCTGACCGCCCTGGCGAACGTCGACGCCTTTCGAAGACGCGGGGCGAACCGCAGCTCGAACTTCATGGTCGAGCGGGAGTTCGACAACCGCACGTCGCAGATCGTGGACCCGCCCGACGGCAGGCTGCCGGCGCTGCTGCCGGCGGCGGCCGAGCGGTGGGAGGCGCTGACCGCCCGCGACGTGGATCCCGCGGGGCCGGAAGACCTCAACAGCCGGGCCCGCTGCGTGACGCCGGGGATGCCGCGCATCGGCCCCGGCCCGCGCGGCGACCCCCTGTACGGCTACTACCAGATCTTCCAGTCTCCGGGGTACTTCGTCCTGGTGATGGAGACGAACCACGACGCGCGGATCGTGCGCCTGGACGGGTCGCCGCATCCCTCCCCACGCATCCGCCAGTGGCACGGCGACTCGGTGGGGCGCTGGGACGGGGACACGCTGGTCGTCGAAACGGCGAACTTCTCGCCGCAGACCAACTTCCTCGGAGCCGCGGAGAACCTGCGCCTCGTGGAGCGCTTCACCCGCACTGCCTCGGACGCGATCCGCTACGAGCTCACCTTCGACGACCCGACGACCTGGGAGCGGCC
>JAPOYG010000567.1 GCA_026706755.1 Acidobacteriota bacterium | reverse complement strand
GCTCGCGCTGTCCCTGCAGCTCGCTGCCGTTCCCGACGTGCTGCCCCTCGACGGCATCGCCCGCTCGGTCGTGTCGGTGCTCGCCCTCGACGGGCGCGCGCGACCCGTGCCGCGGCTCCCGCTGACGCTCCAGATCGTGGCGTCGGGCGAGCGGCAGGACTTTGGCGCGCTCTCGGCACGTTCCGTCGTAACCGGCCCCGAAGGACGAGCCCGCTTCTCGTACACGGCGCCGCGCGTGTCGACGAATCCCGCCGGGCAGCCCGACCCCGGCACCGCCGTGACGATTCGGGTGACGCCGAGGACGGAGGACCATGCGAACGCGCTCGCACGAGTCGTGGCGATCCGGCTGGTGCCCCCCGGTCGGGTCATTCCGGGGTTCGGAGTTGCGGCCGGCTTCACCCACGCCCCGAGCCCCGCGACGGCTGGGGAACCCACGCTGTTCAGCGCCCCCTTCTGTGACGCGTCGCGGAGCGGAGGGCCCAGCCCTCCGGCGTGCGTGGACGACCCCCGGCGCCTCGTGACCGGCTTCACGTGGAGCTTCGGCGACGGGGTGCACGCGGCCGGACAGACCGTCTCGCATGTCTTCGAGGCCCCGGGTTCGTACCCGGTCCGGCTGGAGGTCACGGATCCGTATCAGCGCACGGCCTCCGTCACGCAGGTGGTCGGCGTGGATGCGGCGGCCGTGCCCGCACCGGCCTTCGACGTGTCACCCGCTCTGCCGGACGCCGGCTCGTCCGTCGTCTTCGACGCGGGCCGGACGACCTCCGCCCGGCCCATCGTGGCCTACGAATGGAAGCTCGGCGACGGGGCCGCCGGCCGCGGGCGCGTGGTCGAGCACCGGTACGCACGCGCGGGCGTCTACGCGGTGACGCTCGCCGTGAGCGACGACCGAGGGAGTTCCGCCACCGCCACGCGCGAGATCACCGTCGGCAGCGGCGACCCGACGGCGGTAATCGACGTGTCGCCGCAGCGGCCGGTTGTCGGCCGGCCGGTCTCCTTCTCCGGGCTGCGTTCCATCGCCCGCCCCGGACGGACGATCGTCGAGCACGCCTGGGTGTTCGGCGACGCCGCGGCCGAGGCGCGAGGGGGCAGCGTGACGCACACGTATCGCGTGGCAGGCACCTACGTCGTCACCCTCGTCGTGACGGACGACCGCGGCGCGTCGTCCACGGCGAGTGCCACGGTGACCGTCGAGGCGGCGGCTGCCTCCGCGCGCGGCCCCCCGGAGGGCATGAGCGCCCCCCCGGGGCGGGCATGATAGGTTGGGAAGCGGTGGACATGGGGGACGGCATGGCCGGCGCGTCGAGACTCGACGCACGGCTGCGGGCAGTGCGCGCCGAGTTGGTCAGGCTCGGCCTCGACGCCTTCGTCGTCACCCACCTGCCCCACCTCTTCTACCTCGCGAACGTGCGTGCGAGCGCGGGGATGCTGGTCGTCACGCCGGCGGACGCGCAGCTTCTCGTGGATTTCCGCTACCGGACCGTGGCGGCGGAGCTGGTGGCGGCGGGGGCGGTTCCGTCCGGCCTCCGCCGGGTCGACGTCGACGGCAGCTACGAGGAGACGCTCCGCCGCGTGGCGTCGGACGCGGGATGGGAACGGATCGGGGTCGAGGCCGATCATCTCAGCGTGCGGCGCTGGCAGTGGCTCGAGGGCGCCCTGCGGGCCGCAATCGCCGCGACGGTGGGCCTCGTCGAGCGCCTCCGGATGCGGAAGGACGACCACGAGATCGCGGTGCTGCGCGCGGCGGGGGAGCGGTTGGGGCCGGTCACGGCCCGCGTGCTGGATCGTGTGGGGGTCGGGTGTACGGAGCGGGAGCTCGCCGCGCAGATCGAGGCGGCATTGCGCGATGCGGGCTTCGAGCGGCCGGCGTTCGAGGCGATCGTCGCCGGGGGGCCCAACAGCGCGCTGCCGCACGCGCAACCCACGGGTCGGCGCCTCGTTGCCGGCGACCTCGTGGTTCTGGACTTCGGCGGCATGCACCACGGATACTGCGTCGACCTGAGCCGAACCGTCTGCGTGGGTCGCGCGGGCGCGGAGGCGCGCCGCCTGCATGGGGCCGTCCACGCCGCACAGGCCGCGGCGCTCGCCGCGATTCGGCCGGGCATCCACGCGAGCGACGTCGACGCGGCGGCACGGGACGTGCTGGCCGGGCACGGGCTGGCGGAGGCGTTCGGGCACAGCACCGGGCACGGGCTGGGGATCGAGGTGCACGAGGCGCCGCGCGTCGGTCGTCGGCGGGTCGAGGGCGAAGCCGCGGCGGCGGATGCGGAAGACCCCCTCCTGGCGCCCGGGATGGTCTTCACGGTGGAACCCGGTGTCTATCTGCCCGGAGTCGGTGGGGTACGCATCGAGGACGACGTCCTGGTGACGGAAGACGGGCACGAGTTGCTGACCCGCGTGCCGAGGGAGCTCCGCGTCTGCTGACCCGGTGAGCGGGCCCGTGCGGTCGGCCGGCGGCGCCGCAGGATGGCTGACGACGAACTGAAGCGCTTCCTGGCCCTGATGGCAGAGCACGACCTCGAGGAGATGGAGGTCGAGCAGGCGGGCCTTCGCGTGCGCTTCCGCAAGCGCGCCGCGCGCGCCCTGCCGGTTACGAGCGGCGGCCCGCCGTCGGAAGCCGACGGCGGCGCTCCGCCCGCGACCGGCGACTCCGGCGGGGCGCCGGGGCCTCGCGTCATGCGAGCCCCGATCGTCGGTACCGCCTACCGCGCCCCCGCGCCGGATCAGGCACCCTTCGTGGAGGTCGGCGCCCGCGTGCGGAAGGGCCAGGTGCTCTGCCTGATCGAAGCGATGAAGCTGATGCACGAGATCGACGCCGAGGAGGACGGCACGGTGGTCGCCATCTTCATCGAGAACGGGCAGGCGGTCGAGTACGGCGAGCGTCTGCTGGCCATCGACCCCGCCCGGGATTCCGGGCCGTAGAACGGCGCAGCTCCCGGCCCTCCCCAACGGGCCGGTCAGCGCGCTCGCGCCCCAAGCGGATGCTCAAGAGGGTACTCGTCGCCAACCGGGGCGAGGTGGCGCTGCGCGTGATGGCAGCCTGCCGGGAGCTCGACGTGGAGACCGTCGCCGTCTGCTCGACGGCGGATCGACGGGCCCTCCATGCGCAGGCGGCCGATCGCGCCGTCTGCATCGGACCCGCGCCCGCGGAGCGGAGCTACCTCGACGTGGCGGCCATCATCGAGGCGGCTCGACTCTCGGGCGCCGACGCCGTGCACCCCGGCTACGGATTTCTCGCCGAGAGCGCGGACCTCGCAGAAGCGTGCGCCGCGCGGGGGATCGTCTTCGTCGGGCCGCCGCCTGCCGTCCTGCGCCTCTTCGGCGACAAGGTGGCGGCGCGGGCGGCGATGCGCCGCGCCGGCCTCCCGGTCCTGCCGGGCGCCGAGGTGTCCGTCGAATCGCCCGCCGCCGTGCACGACGCGGCGCAGTCGCTCGGCTACCCGGTGATCGTCAAGGCGCGGGGCGGCGGCGGAGGCCGGGGCATGCGGATCGTCCCCGACGCCGCCTCGCTCGAGCCCGCGTGGCGTACCGCGCAACGCGAGGCACAGTCGGCGTTCGGCGATTCGAGGCTCTACCTGGAACGGTACCTGGCGGCGGCGCGCCACATCGAGTTCCAGGTGCTCGTCGATGGCGCCGGCACGTCGCTGAGCCTCGGTGAGCGGGAATGCACCATCCAGCGGCGGCACCAGAAGCTCCTGGAGGAATCCCCTTCGCCCGCCGTCGACGAGCCGACCCGCCGGGATCTGGGGGCACGGATCGCCCGCGCCGCCCGCGCCGTCGGCTACCGGAACGCGGGGACCTTCGAGTTCCTGCGCGACGAGGGCGGCGCGTTCCACTTCATCGAGGTGAACGCCAGGCTGCAGGTCGAGCACCCCGTCACGGAGATGGTCACCGGGGTCGACATCGTCAAGGAGCAGCTCCGGATTGCGGCAGGGCAGGAGCTGCCCGGCGGCGGCGCGTCGGCGCCGCGCGGGCACGCCATCGAGTGTCGCGTGAACGCCGAGCACCCGGAGACGTTCCGGCCCTCGCCGGGGACGATCGCGGCGTTCACCCTGCAGGGCGGCACGGGGCCGGGCGTCCGCATCGACACGGACCTCCGGGCAGGAGGCGTCGTGACGCCGCACTACGATTCGCTGGTGGCCAAGGTCGTCGCGCACGGCCGCGACCGCGGCGAGGCGATTGCCCGCATGCGGCGCGCGCTGACGATGACGGTGATCGCCGGAATCGACACGACGATTCCACTCCACCTTCGAATCCTGAGCGATCCGGACTTCCTTGCGGGGCGCGTGAGCACGGACTTCCTGGAACGATTCGCGAGCGGCTCGCGGGCCGCGGCGGGGCTCCCGGCCGGGAGGGGCGGATGACAGCCGGCGCCGGCCGCGCAGGCGCGCCGCCACGGGCCGGGAGCCTGTCGCCTGCCAGGACGATGCCGCGCCTGTACGCCATCGTGGATGCCCGCACCGCCGCGTCGCAGGCCTGGAGCGTGCCCGATCTCGCCGCTGCCTTCCTGGCCGGGGGGGCGCGCTGGCTCCAGGTGCGGGGCGCCGGAGTAGCGACCGGCGTCCTTCTGCGCTGGTGCGACGAGATCGTGCGCATGGCCGGGCGTCATGGAGCCACCGTCATCGTGAACGACCGGGTCGACGTGGCGCGCATGTCCGGGGCGGACGGCGTGCATCTCGGGCAGGACGACCTGCCGCCGCCGGCGGCGCGCCGGCAGCTCGGCCCGGAGGCGATCGTCGGGCTCTCCACGCACACCGCCGGCCAGCGGGACGACGCCTGGTCGCAACCCCTGACCTACGTGGCGGTCGGACCGGTGTACGGAACGTCGACCAAGGCGACGAGGTACGCGCCGGTCGGTCTGGAGGCGGTCCGCGCCGCGGCGCTCCGCCGCCCGGAACGACCCGTGGTCGCGATCGGCGGCATCACGCTCGGGCGAGCGCCGGCCGTCGTAGCCGCCGGCGCCGCCGCGGTGGCCGTGATCGGGGACCTCGTCGCCGGCGGCGACCCCGAGGCCAGGGTGCGGACCTACCTGGACGCCCTCGGCGACGAGCCGCTGAAGTAGTCCTTCGTCAGGCTGCGGACCGTGCCGACGAGGAACGCGATGCCGATGAGGTTCGGGAACGCCATGAACCCGTTCAGCAGCGTGCCGATGGCCCAGACCAGGGGAACCGAGACCACCGCCCCGATCAGGATCATCCCCGTGAAGACCACGCGGTACGGCATCACCGCCCGTGTCCCGAAGAGGAACTCCACGCAGGCCTCGCCGTAGTACGACCACCCGATGAGCGTGGAGAAGCCGAACAGGAACGAGCAGAGGGCCACCACGAGCGACGCGAGGGGCACCGACGTGCTGAGGGCGGCCGCCGTCAGGTCCCCGCTCGATCCCTGGTAGGCAGGGTCCGTCCAGAGGCCCGACGTGAGAATGACGAACGCCGTCATCGAGCAGACCACGATGGTGTCCACGAAGACCTCGAAGACGCCGACGAGGCCCTGCTCCGACGGGTGGTTCACCTTGGCGATGCCGTGCGCGATCGGCGCGCTCCCCAGGCCGGCTTCGTTCGACAGCACCCCGCGGCTGACGCCGGCTGCAATGACCTGCGCCGCGGTGGCCCCGGCGAAGCCGCCCACGGCCGCCGATGGCGTGAACGCGCTGGAGACGATCTGCGCGATCACAGCGGGGATGGCGGTCAGGTTGATGAGCAGGTAGGCGGACGCGGCCAGGACGTACACCACGATCATGGCCGGCACGAGCCGCGCCGCCACCGCCGCGATGCGGCGGATGCCGCCCAGCAGCACCAGGCCGACCGCCACCGTGATGAGCAGCCCGGGGACCCACAGCGGCACCTCCACGCCGGCGATCGTCCGGGCCGCCTCCACGAAGGTTCGCGCCACGGTGTTCGACTGGGCCATGTTGCCGGTGCCGAACAGTGCCGTGCAGGCCCCGAAGAACGCGAACATGCCGGCGAGCCCCGCGCCGAGCTGCCGCTGCGGCACGGCCCGCTTGATGTAGTACATCGGCCCGCTCGCGAACTCGCCGGTGTCCCGCGTGACCCGGTAGTGCACGCCGGCTACGGCCTCCGCGTACTTCGTCGCCATGCCCACGGCGGCGGTCACCCACATCCAGAAGATCGCCCCCGGTCCGCCGATCAGGATCGCCGTGGCGACGCCTCCGATGTTCCCGTTGCCCACCGTGGAGGCGAGCGCGGTGGAGAGCGCCTGGAACTGCGTGATGGTCCCTTCCCCGCCGCCTTTTCCGCCGCGGAAGAAGGCGCCCCCCGTCACCATGCGCAGGGCGACGGGGAAGCGGCGAATCTGGATCACCCCGGTCATGACGGTGATCAGTCCGCCGACGACGACGAGCACCAGAGGCATGGCGAACGGCTGCCAGACCAGGTCGTTCAGTTGCAGGATGCGGTCGGTCAAGGTGGTGTCGCCCATGGCGTGCCCTCCGCGGCGTCAGGGTTGGAGGAAAAGCGCCCCCGCGCGGAACCCCGGGGCGCGCCGCATCTTAGCAGCCGGCACTCTGGCAGCCGCCACGCGGTAGACTGGAAGCGCGATGGCGGCAGCAATCGAAGGCGGCGCGGCGGAGCGGGCGGGAGCGCGGATTCTGGACGGAGTCGAGCTGGCGGAGGCGATTCGCGAGCGGCTCGCGCCGCGCGTGGAGGCGTTCGCCGGGGTCGCGGGGCGGCCCCCGACCCTCGGTCTGCTGCTGGCCGGTGACGATCCGGGTTCGGAGATCTACGTCCGCAACAAGATCCGCCAGAGCGACGCCCTCGGCATCGCGACCGATCTCCGCCGCCTGCCCGCGACCGCGCCCTTCCGCGACGCGCTGGCCATCGTGGAGGAGTTCAACGCCGCCGACGCCGTCGACGGCATTCTCGTCCAGTCTCCGCTTCCGCCGGGGATGGGGGCCGACGCCGAGGCCCGCATCTTCGACGCCATCTCGCCCGCGAAGGACGTGGACGGCTTCAGTCCCGTTTCCGCCGGCCGCCTCGTACAGAACCGGACCGGGCTCGTGCCCTGCACGCCGGCGGGGGTGATGGCCCTGCTGGATCACGCCGGAATCGAGATCTCCGGCCGCCGCGCGGTGGTCATCGGCCGCAGCGACATCGTCGGCAAGCCGATGGCCCTGCTGCTTCTGCACCGTCATGCGACGGTGACGATCTGCCATTCGCGCACCGCCGATCTGCCGCGGGTGGCGGCCGCGGCCGACATCCTGGTCGCCGCGATCGGCCGGCCGGCCCTCGTCACCCGCGACTTCGTCAAGCCTGGGGCGACGGTGATCGACGTCGGCATCAACACGTTGACCGAGCGGCAGCAGGTGGTCGCCATCTTCGGCCCCGGCTCGCGGAAGCTCGCCGCGTTCGAGAGACGGGGCCGGGTGCTCGCCGGCGACGTGCATCCCGACGCGGCGGAGGTCGCGGGCGCGATCACCCCCGTTCCGGGCGGGGTGGGCCCCCTGACGATCGCGCAGCTCCTGTCGAACACGGTGCGCGCCGCGGAGGAGCGCCGGCGCGCCGGCGCCGGGTGACGAGGAGGCGGCGGCGCCCCGTCAGGACGCGCCCGGCCGGGTCCCGGACTTCGCGCCGGGCGCGCCGCGACGGAGCGCCTCGTGCACGGCATCCACCTGCCGGTCCGTCTCCTCGAACGTGCCGTCCGTCCGGATGACGAAGTCGGCACGCGCGGCCTTGTGCTCGATCGGCAGTTGGGCCGCGATGCGCCGCCGAGCCTCCGCCACGGGCAGGCCGTCCCGGGCGACGATGCGCCGCTCCTGCATCTCCGGCGGGCAGGCGGTGACGACGACGCGGTCGAAGGACCCCTCCCGCCCCGTCTCGTACAACAGGGGAATGTCGGCCACGGCGAAGAGGACGCGGGCCTCCGCCTCGCGGGCGTCGAACCACTCCGCGATCG
The DNA here is from genome assembly GCA_026706755.1 of Acidobacteriota bacterium. Classification (GTDB taxonomy): domain Bacteria; phylum Acidobacteriota; class Vicinamibacteria; order Vicinamibacterales; family UBA8438; genus JAGWAJ01. Next base: position 31,202 of record JAPOYG010000567.1, on the reverse strand, counting down.
CCTGGCGCACCGGCGGATGGACGATGGCCTCCAGGTCGGCGCGCGCGCCGGCGTCCGCGAAGACGATGCTCCCGAGGCGAGCGCGGTCCACCTGCCGGTCGGGGCAGCAGATGTCGGCCCCGAAGCGCTCCACGAGGGCCGACCAGGCCGGTCGGCCGGGTCGGACGACGTCACGGGCCACCCGGTCGGCGTCGATGGTCGGCACCCCGCGCCGTTCGAGCTGCGCCAGCACGTAGGATTTGCCGGTCGCGATCCCGCCCGTGAGGGCCACCCGCAGCAGGCCGTCCGGCTGCCGCGCGGGGGAGCGCCCCGTCACGCGGAAGCCTCCACCACGTTCTCGGCCTGCGCCGGCCGCTCCTCCACGAACGTGTTCCACTCGTGGCACTGCGGGCACTGCCACAGGAGCTCGGTGCTGCGGTAGCGGCAGCGGGTGCAGACGTGCGGGTCCAGGTAGAAGACGACCCTGCCCGTCAACTCCAGGTAGCGGCGCACGGGGGGCGGCCGGAACTCCAGCGCTTCCAGCGTGCGCCAGATCACCTGATGGACGGCGAGCGCGTGCGGGTTGTGGCGCAGCGATTCGAGGAGCAGATCGAGCGCCCGCCCCGCATCCCCTTCGTCGAGGGCGTGCCGGCCGAGGGCCAGCCGCGCACGCCAATCCCGCGGGTTGTCGGCGATGAGCCGCTCGCACAGGCCGCGAAATCGCGTCGGCGCGCCCACCTGCGCGTACGCCGCCTGCAGTCGATCGAAGGTGAGATAGGCCCGCTCCGGGGACTTGTCCAGGATCTGCTCCCACACCGCGATGGCCTCGCGGGGGCGGCCGCCGCGCAGGTGGACATCGCCGAGGTTCAGGGATGCGGGCACGGTGCCGTCGTCGAGGTCCAGCGCGGAGCCGAAGTGGGCGATCGCTTCCTGCGGGTCCCCCCGCCGGACGGCCTGGAGCCCCAGCTCGTTCTCGATGAACGCGAGAATGGCCTGGTCGCGCGGCTTCCCCGTCTCGTCCGCGATGTCGGTCAGCCGCCGGCGGATCGCGCGCGCCTCGCGCCACTGTTGCTGCTCCTCGTGCAGCTTCTGCAGATTGAGCAGCGCGTACTTGTTGTCGGGATCGATCTTCGTAACCTCGGAGAAGGCCTGGAACGCCCGATCGACGAACCCTCCCTGCTTGTAGTCGAGCCCCAGGCTGAGCTGCACGTAGGCCTGCTCGGTCCTGCCGAGGCGAGGGTCCTGCAACAGGTTCTGATGCAGCCGGACCGCCTTGCCCACCTGTCCGCGGTCGCGGTAGAGGTTGCCGAGAATCAGGTGGATCTCGAGGGCGGCCGAGTCGAGCGCCGCCGCCTGGGCGAGCTCCTCGATGGCGAGGTCCACCTGGTTCGACACCAGGAACTGGAGGCCGAGTATGTAATGGGGCGACTCGCGCGCCCGGCGGCGATCGAACCAACGCCCCTCCCGCAGCTTGTAGCGCTCCCAGGCCTTGCCGATCGCGAGGCCGATCAGCAGGGCGACCAGCGTGGCGAGCAGCGCCAGGGTATCGGTCATCGCACCGGGCACCGCCGGTCAGAAGAGGTCCGTCCGCCAGAGGTCGTGCAGGTGGACGACCCCGGCTATCCGCCGCCGGTCGTCCAGCACGATCAGGGAGGTGACCCGTCGGGCCTCCATCGTGCGCAGGGCCTCCACCGCCAGCGCCGAGCCCGCGATGGTGAGCGGCGACCGGGTCATCACGTCGGCCGCGGTCAGCTCCAGGACGTTCCCGGGTCCCGCGAGCCGACGGCGCAGGTCGCCGTCCGTGATGATCCCGTCCAGCTCCCCGGACCCGGCCGTGACGCAGGTCATCCCGAGGCCGGCCTCGGTCATCGTGCGCACCACGTCCGCCATCGGGCTCCCGGCATCGACGCGGGGCACGGCCGCCCCGGTGTGCATGAGCCGCTCCACCCGCATCAGGCGCTTGCCGAGCTGGCCGCCCGGGTGGAGGTGCGCGAAGTCCTCCTCCCGGAAACCCCTCGCGACGAGGAGCGTCATGGCGAGCGCGTCGCCGAACGCGAGCGCGGCCGTGGTGCTGGCCGTCGGGGCGAGGTTCAACGGGCACGCCTCGCCGTCGACGCTGCAGTCGAGCGTCACGTCGGCGGCTCGCCCGAGGGTGCTCGCGGGGGAGCCGGTGAGGGCCACGATGCGGGCGCCGAGGCGGCGAATCCGCTCCACGAGCCGCAGCACCTCGGGCGTTTCCCCGCTCTGCGAGAGCGGCACGACGACATCGTCCGGCTGCACGGCTCCGAGGTCGCCGTGCACTGCCTCGGCGGGGTGCAGGAAGTGGGCCGGCGTTCCCGTGCTCGAGAGGGTGGCGGCGATCTTGCGCGCGATGATGCCCGACTTCCCCATCCCGGTGACGATGACCCGGCCGCGGCAGCTCGCCAGGTGCGCTACGGCCGCCGACAGCCGCTCGTCGACCCGGTCGACGAGGTCCAGCACGGCCCGGGCCTCGATACGGAGCACCCGTCGGGCGACCGCGAGGTCGACGGCGGCCGGCGCCGGTGGGGCCGTTCTCATGGCTCGGGGCCGGCTGGGGGCGCCGCTCGCGCGGCCTCCGCGGCGGGCCGGCCCGGCAGTCGATCGATCGCCGCGAGTCGTTCCAGCAGCGCGTCGAGACGGTCGAGGGGCAGGGCGTTCGGGCCGTCGCTTCGTGCCTCGGCGGGGCGGTCGTGCACCTCCAGGAACACGCCGTCCACGCCGGCCGCGACCGCGGCGGCGGCCAGCGGCTCGATGAACTCGGCCTGCCCCCCGGATACCCCGTCGCCCGCGCCGGGCCGTTGCACGCTGTGCGTCGCGTCGTACACGACGGGGTACCCCAGCGAGCGCAGCTGCGGGAACGCTCGCATGTCGACCACCAGGTCCCCGTGGCCGAAGCTGGTGCCGCGCTCGGTGACCACGACCCGGTCGTTCCCGGCCGCCGCGGCCTTCGCGATGGCGTGCCGCATCTGGAGCGGGGCGAGGAACTGCCCCTTCTTGATGTTGACGGCGCGCCCGGTCGCCGCGGCGGCCACGATGAGGTCCGTCTGCCGGCACAGGAACGCGGGGATCTGCAGCACGTCGACGACCTCGGCGGCCGGTGCGGCCTGCGCCGGCTCGTGAACGTCGGTGAGGATCGGCACCCCGGTCGCGGCCTTTACGCGGGCGAGGGTCTCGAGGCCTCGCACCAGTCCCGGTCCGCGGAACGAGGTGAGCGACGTCCGGTTGGCCTTGTCGAACGAGGCCTTGAAGATGAGCGGCACGCCGCGGCGGCGCGCCACCTCGCCGATTGCGAGCGCGAGCTCGTGCGCGTGCCGGTCGCTCTCGATCACGCACGGCCCGGCGATGAGGGCCAGCGGCCGGCCGCCGCCCAACGCCACGCCGCCCGCGACGACCTCGCGCACCGTCCCATTATAGGTGCGGCGCGCCCGGAGGCTCACGCGGTTGAGGCCGTCTGCGGCGTGGCTCCGAGCTTGTGACGGTGCGTGGCGGCGACGAAGCGGGCGAACAGCGGGTGGGGCTGTCGGGGCTTGGACTGGAACTCGGGATGGAACTGCACGGCGACGAACCAGGGATGCTCGGGGAGCTCGATGACCTCGACGAACTTGCCGTCCGGCGATTGGCCGGAGATACGGAGACCATGCTCGACGAGCGGCGCTTCGAACGCCCGGTTGAACTCGTAGCGGTGGCGGTGCCGTTCGGCGATGACGGACACCCCGTAGGCCTCGTGCGCCCGCGTCCCCGGCGCGAGCTCGCAAGGGTAGCTCCCAAGCCGCATCGTCCCGCCCAGCTCGTCGACGCCGAGCAGGTCGCGCAGCTTGTAGATGACCTTGTAGGGCGTGTCGGGGGCGCACTCGGTGGAGTCCGCGTTCGCGAAGCCGCACACGTGGCGCGCGTACTCGACGACCGCCCACTGGAATCCGTAGCAGATGCCGAAGTACGGGATCCCGCGCTCGCGGGCGACCTGCGCCGCCCTCATCATGCCGCGGCTGCCGCGGCTGCCGAACCCGCCGGGCACGAGAATGCCGTCCGCGTCGTCGAGCAGGTGGTGGCCGCCGTCGGCCTCCAGTGCCTCGGCCTCGATCCAGCGTATGCGAACGTCGAGCCGATGCGCGAAGCCGGCGTGGTACAGCGCTTCGTTGAGACTCTTGTAGGAATCCTCGTACCCGACGTACTTGCCGACGACGTGGACGGTCACGTCGTCGGTGGGGTTGCGGATGCGCTCCACGAGATCGCGCCACGACTGCATCGCCGGCGCCGCGTCGTACGGCAGACGGAGTCCCTTGAGCACGATGCGGTCGAGGCCCTCGGCGGCCAGGACGAGGGGCACCTCGTAGATGCTCGAGACGTCCTTGGCGGTGATGACCGCCTCTTCGTCGACATCACAGAACAGGGCGATCTTCCGCCGGATCTCGACCGGCAGCAGCCGGTCGGTGCGGCAGAGCAGGATGTCCGGCTGGATTCCCATGGAGCGCAGGTCGCGCACGCTGTGCTGCGTCGGCTTGGTCTTCAGCTCGGCCGCGGCGCCGATGAACGGCACGAGCGTCAGGTGCACGTAGAGCGTGTTCTCGCGTCCGACGTCCTGCCGCAACTGGCGGATCGCCTCCAGGTAGGGCTGGCTCTCGATGTCGCCCACGGTGCCCCCGACCTCGACGAGGACCACGTCGACACCGGGCTGGTCGGCCACGAGGCGCATGCTGTCCTTGATCTCGTTGGTGATGTGAGGGATGACCTGCACCGTGCGACCCAGGTAGTCCCCGCGGCGCTCCTTCTGAATCACCGACAGGTAGATCTTTCCGGTGGTCCAGTTGTGGTTGCGGGTCGTCACCATGCTGGTGAATCGCTCGTAGTGCCCGAGGTCGAGGTCGGTCTCCGCTCCGTCGCTCGTGACGTAGACCTCGCCGTGCTGGTAGGGGCTCATCGTTCCGGGGTCAACGTTGACGTAGGGGTCGAACTTCTGCAGCGCGACGCGGTAGCCGTGCCCTTCCAGCAGGGATCCGATGGAGGCGGCTGCGAGTCCCTTGCCGAGAGACGAGACGACGCCTCCGGTGACGAAGATGTACTTGACGGGACGCTGGTCGGCGCGCGCGGCGGAGGGCGTGGTCATCGGCAGGCTCGCGAGGCGAAGAGTTGGCGGACCCGATTGAGGTCGGCCGGGGTATCCACGCCCGCGGGCGCGGAGGGCGTCTCGACCATCCGGATGCGGAACCCGGACTCGAGCGCGCGGAGTTGCTCGAGCTGCTCCGAGCGCTCGAGCGGCGTCGGATCGAGGCGCGCGAGGTCGAGCAGACAGCTCCGGCGGTAGGCGTAGAGCCCGACATGGCGGAAGCCGAGCACCCCCGCGCCGCCCCCGTCCCGTCGATGCGGGATCGGGCCCCGCGAGAAATAGAGCGCGTCGCCGGCACGATCCGTGACCACCTTGACGGCGTTGGGGTCGCCGAGCTCGTCCGCGGTCGTTATCGGGCAGCGGGGGGTGGCGATGTCGACGGACGGCGCGGCGAGCGCCTCGACCACGGCATCGATCAGGCTCGGGTCCACCAGCGGCTCGTCGCCCTGCACGTTCACGACGATCTCGCTCGTGAGGAGGTCGGCGACCTCGGCCAGCCGGTCGAGGCCCGAAGGATGATCGCTGCGCGTCATCCGCACGTCGCCGCCGAAGGCGCTGACGGCCTGCGCGACGCGCGAGTCGTCGGTGGCGACCAGCACGCGCCCGATGCCGGTCGCAGCGGCCGCGCGCCGGTACACGTGCTCGACCATCGGCCGCCCGCCGATGTCGGCGAGGACCTTGCCGGGGAGTCGCGTCGAGCCGTAACGGGCGGGGATGATGGCAACCGGCGGAGGGCTCGCGGAGGCGGGCACGGACCATCATATCACCATGGCTCGGCGCGGCGTCCGGGCCGGGACTTGCCCGAATCCGGTGCCTGGCCGCGGGCGTAGTACGATGGGCGGCGTGAGACGCGCACAGCGGAGCCGGGAACGCCCGGATGCGGCGGCGCGCGGCCCGGTCGGGGGTGGGGCGCCCGTGGCGCGCGCCCCATGGAGCGGCGTGGCGCGCCTCGCGGGAATCGTCGCGGCCGGGACGCTGGTGGCGACCTGGCTGAGCGTCGTCCCCGGCACGGGCCCGAGGGACGCCGGGCGCACGCCGGCGGCGCCGGCGCCGCCCGCGGTAGAGCAGGAGCCGCTGCCCGCGGGGCTCCGGGAGGGCGCCGCGAAGCTGCGCGAGCGTTTGCGCGAATCGCCGCGCCCGGTCGAAGGCGCCAGGAACCCGTTCCGCCTGCCGGCGGTGCGGGAGCGGGCCGCGCTGCTGCCCTCGGCTTCCGCCGGCCGGCGCCCGGCCCCGCGCGCGGAGGGGCGCGCGGCGGCGCGTCTGGAGCACGCGCTCATCGGCATCGCCACGACGGAGGCGGTGGAGGGCCCGCTACGGACGGCGGTCCTTCTGCGGCGGGGCGAGGTCGTGCTGGCCGCCCCCGGGCAGGCCCTCGGAGGCGGGTGGATGCTCGAGGCCGTGGAGGAGAGCAGCGTCACCTTCCGCCATTCCGCGGGGTCCCGCCAGCGCAGGACGCTGCCCTGAGCGGCCCTTCACGCGTCCCGGCGGCCCTCTCCCCGCGCGCCCGTCAGGCCGCGCGCATCAGCACCGGACCACGGCGGCCGAGCTGATGGCCGGGACCCGCTGGATCTCCTCGATTACGGTCGAGCCGATCTCGACGTCCTGCGCGGGCGAGGGGTGCGATTCCACGCGGATGACGCCGACCGCGCCGGCCGCGCCCCGCCCGAGTGCGAAGGCGGCGATGTTGATGTCGTGACGGCCGAGGATGGACCCGATCTCGCCGATGACGCCGGGGCGATCCTGATTGCGGATCACGATCAGCGTGCCCTCCAGCGGAACCTCCACCTCCACGTCGTCGAGCCGGACGAGGCGGGGGCTGTCCGGCTCGAACACCGCCCCCTCGGCCCACAGCTCGCCGGCGTTCGTGTGGAGCTTCAGCGAGATGAGGCCGGTGAAGTTCCGGGGGCGCGAGCTTCGCGACTCGATGACCTCGAGCCCGCGTTGCGCGGCGACGGTGCGCGCGTTGACGAGCGTCGCCTCGGACGAGAGCACGTGCCGGAAGAGGCCCACGAGCGCCGCACCGGCCAGCATCTCCGTGCTGCCGTCCGCCAGCGCCCCGTAGTACCGGAGCCCGACGGTGTGCGGGCGTCCGCGCGCGAGCTGCCCGAGGATGCCGCCCAGACCCTCGGCCAGCCGCACGTAGGGTTGCAGCCGCTTCACCTCTTCCGGCGCCACCGACGGGTAGTTCACCGCGTTGCGGACGATGCCCGTGCTCAGGAACTCGCGGACGCTGGTGGCGGCGTCGACGCCGACGAGCTCCTGGGCTTCGGCCGTCGACGCGGCGATGTGCGGGGTGGCGACCACCTGGGGCAAGCCGGTGAGGGCGGCGTCCGGCGACGGTTCGTTGCGAAAGACGTCGAGCCCGGCGCCGCCGACCTGTCCGGACGACAGCCCTTCGGTCAGGGCCGCCTCGTCGACGAGGTCGCCCCGCGCCGTGTTGATGATGCGGACCTTCGGGCGGCAGCGCGCCAGGAACGCCCGGTCCACGAGCCCGCGCGTCGTCTCGGTGGAGGGCAGGTGGAGGCTGATGAAGTCCGCCTGCGCGCAGAGCTCGTCCAACGTGACGAGCTCGACGCCCAGGTCGGCGGCGACCTGCTCCGCGATGAAGGGGTCGTACGCGACAACCGACATGTCGAACGCGGCGGCGCGCCGGGCCAGCTCCCGCCCGATCCGTCCGAAGCCCACGACGCCGAGGGTCTTGCCCTTGAGCTCCGCCCCCCGCAGGCCCGCCTTGTCCCAGACGCCCGCCTTCATCTGCGCATCGGCGCGGGCGACGGAGCGGGTCAGCGCCAGCATCAGGGCGCAGGCATGCTCGGCGACGCTCACGCTGGTGGCGCCCGGCGCGTTCAGGACCAGCACGCCGCGTGCGCTGGCGGCCTCGAGGTCGACGTTGTCGACCCCCGTGCCGGCCCGGGCGACCACCCTGAGGCGCGGGGCCGCGGCCAGGACTTCCGCGGTGACCCGCGTCGCGCTGCGGACGATGAGGCCCTCGGCGTCGGCGAGGTCGGCGGCCAGCGTGTCGGCCGGCCCGGCGGCGCGCTCCGTAACGGTCCAGCCCTCGGCGCGAAGCAGATCGGCCGCGGAGGCGGGGAGTTGGTCGGCGATGACGATCTTCATGACGGGGGAGCCTGCGCGACTTGACGGGCGCGTTGGGAGTCTGCGCTCGCGAGGGGTCCTCCGTGGCTCGTTCCACGGCGCGGACTCCCGGCGAACCGCCGGGCGGGACGGGCGCCCGCCGCCCCCGGCCGCCATGCAGTATAATGCGGCGCCATTCGGACCGAGTCGACACGCCCCCACCGAGGATGGTGCACGTCGCAGGAATCACCCGCGTGCCGCGGCCGTTCACCTGATGCGGCACGCCTTCCACACGGCCGATTGAGCGGAGCGTCGCGCGGGTCGGGCTCGATGCCCGCGCGCTTGGAGAGGGCAGACGGGACGGAGTAGCTGCGAGATGCCGGAGTTCAAGCACCTGACCGCGCCGTCCGAGGGGACGGCCATCACCGGAGAGAACGGCGCGCTGGTCGTTCCCGACGATCCCATCATTCCGTACATCGAGGGCGACGGTATCGGCCCCGACATCTGGCGGGCGTCCGTCCGCCTCTTCGACGCCGCCGTGCGCAAGACGTTCGACGGCGCCCGGCGCGTGGTCTGGTTCGAGGTCCTGGCCGGCGAGAAGGCGCACGAGCGGACGGGGGAGTGGCTGCCGGCCGACACCCTGGATGCAGCGCGCGCCTACCGGGTGGCGATCAAGGGACCGCTCACGACGCCGGTGGGGGGCGGCATCCGCAGCCTCAACGTGTCCATTCGGCAGCTGCTGGATCTCTACGCCTGCGTCCGGCCCGTCCGCTACTACCGCGGGACGCCGTCGCCGGTGCGGAATCCCGAGCGGATGGACGTCGTCATCTTCCGCGAGAACACCGAGGACGTGTACTCGGGCATCGAGTGGGAGCAGGGCTCGGCGGAGGTCCGCCGTCTCATCGAGTACCTCGAGTCCGAGATGGGCAAGCGCGTGCGCGCCGATTCCGGGGTCGGCATCAAGCCGATCTCCATCACCGGCAGCAAGCGCCTCGTGCGGATGGCGATCCGCTACGCGCTCGACAACGATCGCAGCAGCGTCACCCTCGTGCACAAGGGCAACATCATGAAGTTCACGGAGGGTGCCTTCCGGGACTGGGGGTACGAGCTGGCGGCCGAGGAGTTCGGCGATCGGACGATCAAGGAGTGGGACGGCGAGCCCGACGGTCGCGTCGTCATGAAGGACCGCATCGCCGACAGCATGCTCCAGCAAATCCTCACCCGCACCTCCGAGTACAGCGTGATCGCGACGACGAACCTGAACGGGGACTATCTCTCCGACGCCTGCGCGGCGCAGGTCGGCGGGCTCGGGCTGGCGCCGGGCGCCAACATCGGGGACGAGGTCGGCTTCTTCGAGGCGACGCACGGCACGGCGCCGAAGTACGCCGGCAAGGACGTGATCAACCCCAGCTCCGTCATGTTGTCGGGGGCGATGATGTTCCGCTACATGGGATGGGGCGAGGTGGCGACGCGGATCGAGGATGCCATCGAGCGCACGATTCAGCAGAAGACGGTCACCTACGACCTCCACCGGCTGATGGAGGGTGCGACCAGGCTGAAGACGTCGGAGTACGCCGACGCGGTCATCGCCAACCTGTAGGCGGAGAGAGAGGGTCATGAACCGGAAGGTCACGGTGATCGGGTCCGGGAACGTCGGCGCGACCGCGGCCCGCAGCATCGCCGACAAGGAGCTTGCCGACGTCGTCGTCCTCGACATCCTGGAAGGCGTCCCCCAGGGCAAGGGGCTGGACATTCTGGAGGCGTGCCCCGTCGAGGGGTCCGACGCGCGCGTGCTGGGTACGAACGACTACGCCGATACGGCAGGCTCGGACGTCGTGGTCATCACCGCGGGCCTGGCGCGCAAGCCGGGGATGAGCCGGGACGACCTGCTGCGGAAGAACTACGAGATCACCCGGGGGGTGACCGAGCAGGTGATGGAGCACTCGCCCGACTGCGTCATCATTCCGGTGACCAATCCCCTCGACGCGATGGCGCAGGTCGTCTACCGCGTGAGCGGGCTGCCGCGGGAGCGCGTGATCGGCATGGCGGGCGTGCTCGACTCGTCGCGGATGCGCACGTTCATCGCCGAAGCGCTCGACGTTTCGGTGGAGAACACGCACGCGTTCGTGCTCGGCGGCCACGGCGACACGATGGTGCCCCTGCCGCGCTATTCGACCGTCGCCGGCATTCCCATCACGGAGCTTCTCGACGCGGCGGCCGTGGAAGCCATCGTGCAGCGGACGGCCCAGGGCGGCGCGGAGATCGTCAAGCTGCTCGGGACGGGCAGCGCCTACTACGCGCCCGGCTCCTCCGTGGTCGAGATGGTCGAGGCCATCCTGAAGGACAAGAAGAAGATCCTCCCGTGCTCCGTCTTCCTGCAGGGCGAGTACGGCATACGCGACCTCTTCGTCGGCGTTCCGGTCAAGCTGGGAGCCCGCGGGGTGGAGCAGGTCGTCGAGATCACGCTGGCGCCGGACGAGGCGGCGGCGCTCCGGAAGTCCGCCGATGCGGTGCGTGAGCTGGTGACGACCATCGGCGTGTAGGTTCGGACTCCGTCCACACTTCGAGCGGGCCTCGATCGTGAAGATCCACGAGTACCAGGCCAAGGCCCTGCTGGCGCCATTCGGTGTACCGGTGCCGCGCGGCGAGGTGGCGTTCACGCCGGACGAGGCGCGCGCGGCGGCCGAGCGCATCGGCGGCCGGGTCGTCGTCAAGGCGCAGATACACGCCGGCGGCCGCGGCAAGGGCGGGGGTGTGCGGGTCGTCGCCGGCCCGGACGAGGCCGCGCAGGCGGCAGACTCGATGCTCGGGAGCACGCTCGTCACGCCGCAGACCGGCCCGGTGGGTCGCACGGTGGGGCGCCTGCTGATCGAGGAGGCGCTCGACATCGCCTCGGAGCTCTATCTCGGGCTGCTCATCGATCGAGAGGCCCGGCGGCTCGCCCTCATCGCCAGCTCGGCCGGCGGGATGGAGATCGAAGAGGTCGCGGCGGCGACACCCGAGCGCATCCACCGCGAGACGGCGTCGGGAAGCGAACTGCCGGCCTTCCGGGCGCGGCGGCTCGCCTTCCGCCTCGGCCTGACGGGACGGGCGGCGCTCGGGGCCGCAGCCGTCATGGTGGCGGGGGCGAGGGCGTTTCGCGACCTCGACGCGTCGCTCGTCGAGATCAATCCGCTCGTCGTGACCGCGGACGGCTCGGTGCTGGCCCTCGACGCGAAGGTGACGCTCGACGACAACGCGCACTATCGGCATCCGGGCCATGCGGAGTTGCGCGACCCCGCGGAGGAGGACCCCCTGGAGGTCGAGGCCTCCCGCCACGGCCTCAGCTACATCCGTCTGGACGGCACCATCGGCTGCATGGTGAACGGTGCGGGGCTCGCCATGGCGACGATGGACATCATCAAGCTCGCCGGGGGCGAGCCGGCCAACTTCCTGGACGTCGGCGGCGGGGCGAACGCCGGGCAGATCCGCCAGGCGTTCCGCATGCTGCTCTCCGACCCGCGGGTGAAGGCGGTCCTCATCAACATCTTCGGCGGCATTCTCCGCTGCGACGTGCTGGCGGAAGGCGTGATCGCGGCAGTGCGGGATCTCGACGTCCGCCTGCCGGTGGTCGTGCGCCTCGAGGGGACCAACGTCGCGGAGGGTCGTGCGGCGCTCCTCGGCAGCGGCTTCGACTTCACGACCGCCGGCACCATGGACGAGGCAGCGGCCCGGGCGGTGGCGCTCGCGGCAGGGTAGGCATCGATGGCGGTCCTCGTCGATCGACACACACGCCTGCTCGTCCAGGGGCTGACCGGCCGCGAAGGGACCTTCCACGCGCGGCAGGCGGCCGAGTTCGGCACCACGGTCGTCGGGGGGGTTACGCCGGGCAAGGGGGGCACGACCCACGACGGCTGGCCGGTGTTCGACACGGTGGCCGACGCGGTCCGGGAGACGGGCGCCGATGCGTCGGTGATCTTCGTTCCGCCGCGGGCCGCCGCGGACGCGATCCTCGAGGCGGCGGACGCCGGGGTGCCGCTCGTCGTCTGCATCACGGAGGGCGTCCCGACGCTCGACATGCTGGGCGTGGTGCGGCGGCTCGACGGGGGCGGGACGCGGCTCGTCGGCCCGAACTGCCCGGGCGTGCTCACCGCCGGCCAGGCGAAGGCGGGGATCATTCCGGGCCACATCAGCCAGGAAGGACGGGTCGGCATCGTCTCCCGGAGCGGGACCCTGACCTACGAGGCCATGCACCAGCTGACCCGGCTGGGCCTCGGGCAGTCGACGTGCATCGGCATCGGCGGCGACCCGCTCATCGGCACGACCTTCGTCGACGCGCTGCGTCTCTTCGGCGCGGACGCCGACACGGAGGCGGTGGTGCTCATCGGCGAGATCGGCGGTTCGGCGGAGGAGGAGGCGGCCGCCTTCATTCGCCAGGGGTTCGGCAAGCCGGTGGTCGGGTTCGTCGCGGGGCTGACCGCGCCTCCGGGGAGGCGGATGGGGCACGCGGGAGCCATCATCTCCGGTGGGCGCGGAACGGCGGCCGACAAGATATCCGCTCTCGAGGGGGCCGGCGTGCGCGTGGTCCGGAGCCCCGCCGAGATCGGATCCGCCGTCGCGGGCATGGTCCGTGCATGACGGTTCGTTTCATGCAATAATCCGGGGTTGGCGCGACGCGAGAACGGGCATCTGGCGCGCGCCTCCGTGGAAGCGGCAGGCTCTACAACGTTCGAGGCGATTGCATGGCACCCGAGGTCGCGGTCCAGGAAGCTCCCTCCCAACCCACAACCCGCCGGATCGTCAACGATTTCAGCATACAGGTCGCGACCGTCAACGGCTCGGGGAGCCAGACGGCGAACCTCGTGCTGCTGCGCTCCATCTTCCGGATGGGCATCCCCGTCTCGGGCAAGAACCTCTTCCCGTCGAACATCGCCGGACTGCCCACGTGGTACACGATTCGCGCCAACCGCGACGGCTACATCGCGCGCAAGCAGGACATCGACTTCCTCGTCGCCATGAACGCGCAGACGGCGCAGGAGGACGTGGTGTCGCTCGGGCCGGGCGCCGCCGTGGTCTACGACGAGCCGCTCAACCTGGCCACCCTGCGCGACGACCTCACGTTCTACCCCGTGCCGTTCGACAAGCTGGTCGCCGGGGTGTGCCGCGATGCCAAGCTGCGGCGCCTCGTGCGCAACATGATCTACGACGGCGTGCTGGCGAGCCTGCTCAAGATTGACCGCGCAGAGATGGAGCGGGCGCTCGAGAAGCAGCTCGGGCGAAAGCCGAAGGCCGTGGCCCTCAACCGGGAGGCGCTCGACGTCGGCTTCGCATACGCCGAGCAGCATTTCGAGAAGCGGGATCCGTACCTCGTCGAGCCGATGGACGCCACCGCCGGCCAGGTGCTGATCGACGGCAACGCAGCGGCCGCCATCGGGGCGATGATGGCCGGCGTCACCGTCGTCACCTGGTACCCGATCACGCCGTCGTCTTCGTTGTGCGAGACCCTCATCGACTATCTCCGGCAGCACCGCATCGACAAGGACAGCGGCAAGGCAACCTTCGCCGTGGTGCAGGCCGAGGACGAGATTGCCGCCATCGGCATGGCGATAGGGGCCGGCTGGGCGGGCGCGCGCAGCATGACGTCCACCTCCGGACCGGGCGTCTCGCTGATGAGCGAGTTCGCGGGGCTGGGGCACTATGCGGAGGTCCCGGCGGTCATCTTCGACGTGCAGCGCGTGGGACCGTCGACGGGGCTCCCGACCCGCACGGCGCAGGGTGACGTGCTGTCCACGGCGTTCCTCTCCCACGGCGACACGCGCCACATGATGCTGTTTCCCTCGTCGGTCGAGGAGTGCTACACGATGGCCATCGAGGCGTTCGACCTCGCCGAGAGGTTCCAGACGCCGGTCTTCGTGATGACCGACCTCGACCTCGGCATGAACACCTGGATGTCGCAGCCGTTCCGCTATCCGGAGAAGCCGCTCGACCGGGGGAAGGTGCTCGACGCCGAGACGCTCGATCGGATCGGCAAGTTCGGGCGCTACCGGGACGTGGATGGTGACGGGATCCCCTACCGCAGCGTTCCCGGCGACTCGATGCCGGCCTACTTCTGCCGCGGCTCGGGCCACAACGAGTGGGCGCAGTACAGCGAGCGCCCCGACGACTACCGGAAGAACATCGACCGGCTGCGATCGAAGCTCGAGACGGCGCGCAACTGGCTGCCGGCGCCCGTGGTCACCATCAACCGCAAGGCGTCGATCGGCGTGATCGCCTACGGGACGACGCACTGGGCGGTCGTGGAGAGCCGCGACCAGCTCGTGAACGAGGAGGACGTCCAGACCTCGTACTACCGCGTCTGCGCCTATCCGTTCCGCGACGCGCTGACGTCGTTCGTCGAGCGGCACGACCGCGTCTACGTCATCGAGCAGAACCGCGATGCGCAGATGCTGTCGCTCATGAAGCTCGATCTGGCGCCGGAGCTGGCCGGGCGGCTGCGCAGCGTGCTGCACTACAGCGGCCATCCCATCGATGCGCGGACCATCACCGAGAGCATTCTGATCCAGGAGGGCTACCGGGTCGAGACCACCCGGGCCGAGCCGTCCGACGTGCCGCAGAGCGCGGGCGTCGGGGGCGAGTAACCGCGTCCGTCGAGGCGCACGAAAGGGCGACGTGGCGACCGTTGGAACACCGCCGGCGGGGAAGGGCAAGGTCAACCGCATCGGACTGGCGTCGCAGGAGTACCGCGGCACGAAGACGACGCTGTGCGCCGGGTGCGGCCACAACGCGATCTCGGAGCGCATCATCCACGCCTGCTTCGAGATGGGCATCGATCCGGATCGTGTCGTCAAGCTCTCGGGCATCGGCTGCTCGAGCAAGAGCCCGGCCTACTTCCTGGGCTCGGCGCACGGCTTCAACGCGGTCCACGGCCGCATGCCGTCGGTCGGCACCGGGGCGATGCTGGCGAACCGGCGGCTCGTGGCCGTAGGGGTGAGCGGCGACGGCGATACCGGCGCGATCGGCATCGGGCAGTTCGTCCACCTGATGCGCCGCAACCTGCCCATCATCTACATCATCGAGGACAACGGCTGCTACGGTCTGACGAAGGGGCAGTTCTCCCCGACCGCCGATCTGGGATCGACGCTGAAGACCGGCGTCGTGAACGACCTGCCGCCCATCGACACGTGCGCGCTGGCCATCGAGCTGGGCGCCTCCTTCGTCGCGCGCTCGTTCTCCGGCGACAAGAAGCAGCTGTCGGCGGTCCTGAAGGCCGCGCTCAGCCATCGGGGCACGGCCATGCTCGACGTGCTGTCGCCGTGCGTCACGTTCAACGACCACGAGGGCTCGACCAAGAGCTACGCGTACGCGAAGAGCCACGACGATCCGCTGGGCGAGCTCGATTTCGTGCCGTACTTCGAGGAGATCGACGTCGACTACGAGCCCGGGACGACCCACGAGGTCTCGCTGCACGACGGCTCGACGCTCTACCTGACGAAGCTCGCCGAGGACTACGACCCGCGCAACAAGCTGCAGGCGATGTCGGTCCTGCAGGAGACGCGTTCGCGGGGCACGTTCGCGACCGGCCTCATCTACGTCGAGCCGACGAAGCCGGACTTCATCGAGATGCTGAATCTCGTGGACGAGCCGCTGGCGTTCCTGCCGCAGGAGCGCGTCCGTCCGCCGGAGCCGGTGCTCGAGGCCATCATGGACGACTTGCGGTGACCTCATGCAGCGGACGCTCGCCATCATCAAGCCGGACGCCGTGGAGCATCGCCTCGTGGGCTCGATCGTCCGGCGCATCGAGGCCGAGGGCTTCCGGATCGCGGCGATGCGCCTCGTGCGACTGACGCGCGGAGAGGCCGCGGCGTTCTACGACGTGCACCGGAACAGGCCCTTCTTCGACTCTCTCACCAGCTTCATGTCGTCCGGCCCGGCGGTCGTGCTCGCGCTGGAAGCCTCCGACGCGATCGTGCGCTGGCGGCGGGTGATGGGCGCCACCAACCCCGGCGAGGCGGAACGGGGGACCCTGCGCCACGAGTTCGGGACGTCCATCGAGCACAACGCGACGCACGGGTCGGACGCGCCGGAAACCGCCGCCGCGGAGCTCGCGTTCTTCTTCCGAGGGGTCGAGTTCGCCCGGTAGGAGTCTGCGCCGCGGAGCCGGCGACGCGCATGGCCCGACTGCTGATCGTCGTCGGTCTCCTCCTTGCCGCCGGGGGAGCGTTGCTCATGGCGGGCGTGCCGCTGGGACGCCTGCCGGGCGATCTGGTCTTGCGGCGCGGTAACGTCACGCTCCACCTCCCGCTCGCCACCTGCGCGCTGGCCAGCATCGTGCTCACCCTCCTCCTCGCCTTCCTGCGCCGATGAGCGCGCGACGGAGGCCCGACCGGCGCCCTGGGCGGCACCCGTCGGGAGGCCGGATCCGTCCCCGTCCCGCCTTGCTGCGAACGACACGTCCGTAGTATTATTCGGTGCCCGTCAGGCGATCGCTGGTGCAGGATTGGCATTCCGGAAGGGCGGATGCCATGCATCGCGGCGCAGCTGGGCACGTTCGCGGTTCCCCCAAAGACGTACGAATGGACAAGCTGGTTGAGCGCGAGTCCGGGCTGCGTGCGAGTCGCCTCGCAAAGGCCCCCGCGCTGGCGGTTCAGTTCTTCCTGATACCGCTCGCGGTGGTCGGGGTCATCGTGCTCGTCTACGGGGGCTTCCGGGCGCTGGTGACGACCGAGCGAACGCCCGAGGAATTTCTGAGCGACGTGCGTACGGGGGGCCGGGAGCGCCGCTGGCCAGCCGCCTTCGAGTTGTCGCGCCTGCTCGCCGATCCGCAGACCGAGGTCCGGCATCCGAACATCGGGGCCGCCATCGTGCAGGCGTTCGTCGACTCCGAAGGCGACGACCCCCGCGTGCGCCAGTACCTGGCCCTGGCGGTCGGGCGGCTCAACAACGCGCCGCCGGACGCGGCCGGCGAGCTCGTGAAGGCGCTCGGCAGTCCCGATACCGAGGTCCGGATCAGCGTCATCTGGGCCCTCGCCTCGCTCGGCGATCCGGGCACCATCGGCGACATCGAAGCGATGTATCTCGCGGACGACGCCGGGGTGCGCAAGATGTCCATCTATGCGCTCGGCGCGCTGCCGGGCACGGGGCACATGGCCACCCTGCGCAACGCGCTCGACGACCCGGTTGCCGACGTGCAGTGGAACGCCGCCGTGGCGCTGGCGCGGCACGGCCTCGACGACGGCCTGCCCGTGCTGCGGCGGATGATCGATCGGCCGTACGTCGAGCGGATGGTGACGCTCGCGCCGACGCCGCAGGATGCGATCGATCCCGTCGCCGCGGTGATGGTGAGCGCGTTGCAGGCGGTGGCGGCGCTCGGGTCGGGCGATCTGACCGATCAGATCCGGGCGCTGAGCGAGAACGATGCGAGCCTGCGGGTCCGCAACGCCGCGCTCGAAACGCTGGACGCGCTGGCATCCGGACCCCGGCAGGTCGGGGATGCGGCGCAGGCGATCCGTTGACCGGGCGGTGCGTTGCCGGTCGCGACAGGAGAGACGGAGCAGGGAGCGACGATGGCCGAGACTGATGGTCCCGTGAACCCGCCGCCCGCCGGTGCCGTTCCGCCGGCGAAGCCGAAGCCGAAGGCTGCCGCCCCGCCCGCGCCCAACCCGGCGCTGGCGGGACGGACGACAACCGCCGCCGCCCGCGGGGCACCCCGCAAGGCGGCCCCCGCGGCAGACGACAGCTCGCCGCTGATGGGGCGTCGCGGCTGGATTGGCCTCGCGTGGGGTGCCTTCACCGCGTCGTTCGTCGGCTGCATGGTGGGCGGAACGGCCCGCTTCATGTTCCCCAACGTGCTGAACGAGCCGCCGCAGCAGTTCACGATCGGCTTCCCCGGCGACTACGGCGACGGCGTGGACGAGCGCTGGAAGAACGCCTTTGGCGTCTGGGTCGTCCGTACGGCGTTCGACGACTACCACGAGGCGGCCGGCTTCTACGCCCTGCTGGTCACCTGCACGCACCTCGGCTGCACGCCGAACTGGCTGTCGGCCGAGAGCAAGTTCAAGTGCCCGTGCCACGGGAGCGGGTTCCGGCCTACCGGGATCAACTTCGAGGGGCCGGCGCCGCGGCCGCTGGAGCGGGCCCGCATCGTCCTGGCCGATGACGGCCAGATCATGGTCGACAAGTCGAGGAAGTTCCAGGAAGAGCTGGGGCAGTGGACCGACCCCGAGGCCTTCCTGCAGGTATAGGGACAGGGCGCTCACGATGGCCGACGCGAAGACGATTGAACCGCAGGAGAGCTCGCTCGTCCGGTTCTGGAACTGGCTGACCGAGACGCAGATCTGGACATCCGTCTTCCGGCATGCGGCGCCAATCAACGACCGCAACCGGGTCCTGGTCATGCTGTCGAACGTGTTTCTGCACCTGCATCCGGTGCGGCTGAAGAAGCACGGTGTGCGCCTGCGCTACACGTGGTGCATGGGCGGGCTGAGCTTCTTCCTGTTCCTGAACCTGACGTTCACGGGTGTGCTGCTCATGTTCTACTACCGGCCGACGCTCGAGTACGCCTACTCGGACATCGTCGGCCTGCGGGAGCACGTCCCGCTCGGGATCATGCGCGAGATGCACCGCTGGGCCGCCCACGCCATGGTCATCACCGTGTGGCTGCACATGTTCCGCGTCTTCATGACCGGGTCGTACAAGCCGCCGCGCGAGTTCAACTGGAACGTCGGCGTCATCATGCTGGTGCTCACGCTGCTGCTCTCGTTCACCGGCTATCTCCTGCCCTGGGATCAGTTGGCCATCTGGGCGATCACCGTCGGCTCGAACATGGCGCGCGCCACGCCCTTCCTGGGCTACGAGGGGCCCGGGGCGTCGCTGCTGGCGCTGGGCGACGTGCAGTTGATTCACGCCGCCGCCGACGCCCGCTTCGCCCTGCTGGGCGGGACGTTCGTCGGGGAGGGGGCGCTGCTGCGCTTCTACGTCCTCCACTGCGTCGCCCTGCCGCTCGCCATCGGCTTCCTGATGGCGGTCCACTTCTGGCGCGTGCGGAAGGACGGCGGCATCTCGGGGCCGCTCTAGCAAGGTCCGCGCGGTAGCACGAATGGCGGGCTAGATAGCGGTCCGAGGGGAGACACAGGGCCGGCGGCGGTCCGCCGGCGTTGCAGGTACGACGACATGGACGCGATCAAGAGCTTCATCAACATCTTCGCCGACCCGAGGCTGTTCTTCCTCCTCTCGGTCGTCGCGCTCGCCCTCATCGTCTGGAAGCGGGAGATCTTCGCCAGGAACGCCGTCGGCTACGGGTTGATGGCGGTGCTCGCGGTCTTCTTCGCCTTCGGGCTCTTCGACGAGAACTTCGTGCTGATCATCGCGAAGCCCGACAACGTGCCGATCGTGGCGCTCATCTTCCTGGTGATCTTCTTCACCTGGTACTCGATGCGCGAGGCCGTGCGCAACGACGAGCGGATGGCGGCGGGCGACGACGTCATCGAGAAGCAGGAGTCGGATCGGGTCTGGGTCTGGCCGGACCTGGTGTACACCGAGCTGATCTCCCTGATCCTCTGCACGGCCATCCTCGTCGTCTGGTCCATCGGGCTCGAGGCTCCCATCGAGCAACCGGCCAATCCCGCTGCCACACCGAACCCGTCGAAGGCCCCCTGGTACTTCCTGGGCCTCCAGGAGATGCTGGTCTACTTCGACCCCTGGCTGGCCGGCGTCGTGCTGCCCAGCCTGATCATCGTCGGCCTGATGGCCATCCCGTACATCGACACCAACCCGAAGGGCAACGGCTACTACACGTTCAACGAGCGCAAGGCCGAGATCGTCATCTTCCTCTTCGGGTTCGTCGTCCTCTGGTCGTCGCTCATCGTCCTCGGCACCTTCCTCCGGGGCCCGAACTGGAACTTCTTCGGGCCGTTCGAGTACTGGGACGTCCACAAGCTCGAGGCGCTCACCAACGTGCAGTTGTCCGACTACGTGTGGGTGCGCGGGCTCGGCCAGTCGCTTCCCGACAACATCCTGCTCCGGGAGAGCGTCGGGATCCTCCTCACGCTCGGATACGTGTTCGCGCTGCCGGTGATCCTCGCCCGGACGGTCTTCCGGAACTACTACGAGAAGCTCGGCGCGACGCGCTTCTACGTGACGGTGGTGCTGTTCCTGATGATGCTGTCGCTGCCGGTCAAGATGCTGACCCGGTGGGTGTTCAACCTGAAATACGTCGTCTCGATCCCCGAGTACTTCTTCAACATCTAGCCGCACACCCATGGCTGACAAAAAGAGCGTTGGACACGCCTACAACGTCGACTTCCTGAACGTCGTCTTCGCCGCGTCGTGTCTGTTTCTGTTCCTGACCAGCATCTGGATGATCTGGGACGACTACGACCGCGAGTGGAAGGGCTACCAGCGGCAGTTCGTGCTGCTCGAATCGGAGGTCACGCGTCTCAACCTGGATGCGGCGCAGGAGGCGGTCGACGAGGGGCGCCTCGAGGAGCTGCGCGCCCAGCGCGCCGAGGCCGAGCAGACCCTGCTGCTGAACCGGCAGCGCGTGGACGAGCTCCAGAGCCAGCTCGAGGACGTGGAGGCGGAGCTCTATCTCGCCAACCAGAACTTCAACTTCCAGAAGGCGGACTACGACGTCGAACGCTACGCCTTCGAGGAGGTGCAGGCGGAGCACCCCGAGGAGGCGGAGGGGCTGCGCCCCGAGATCGACGCGATGTACGAGCGCTGGGTCGAGCTGGGGCTCGAGGTGGAGCGCCTCACCGCCGACCGGGACGGTCTTCGCGAGCAGATTCGCGAGTTCACGGGAGGCGTCAGCGACGCGGACGCGGAGATCCGGGAGATCACGGCCGAGACGACGCGCCTCGAGGCGCTCCTCGTCGACCTCGAGGTGGACTTCGTCAACGACTACCTGCTGAACGCGCCGCTGCTCGACTTCATGGCCCCGACGCTGACCGTCCAGCAGACCATCACGCCGAACGTCGTCGACGACGTGAACTTCACGCGGGTGCCGAAGATGGACCGCTGCCAGACCTGCCATCTGGCGATCGACCGGGAAGGCTTCGAGGACTACCCGCAACCGTTCCGGACGCACTCCAACCTCGAAACCTACGTCGGGAGCGCGTCGCCGCATCCGATCGGCTCCACGGGGTGCTCGGTCTGCCACGACGGCATGGCGCAGTCGGTCGGCTTCGTCCACTCGTCGCACACGCCGACGGGGGACGAGCAGACGCATCGCTGGGAAGAGGAGTACGACTGGGCAGTGCCCCACCTGTGGGACTACCCGATGCTGCCGACGGAGATGACAGAGGCCTCGTGCGCCAGGTGCCACAAGGACACCGTGTACGTGCCCGAGGCCGCCAACCTCAACGTCGCCTACGGCCTCTACGAACGGGCCGGCTGCTACGCCTGCCACCGGACCCGCGGCTTCGACGGCCTGCGCAAGCCGGGGCCGAGCCTGACGCGCATCGGGGCGAAGCTCACGCCGGAGTGGGTCGCGGACTGGATCCGCGACCCGCGGGCGGTGAAGCCCAGCACCTGGATGCCGCGCGTGTGGTACAACTCGAACACCGACTCGCCGGAGGACGCCCGCCGGAGCGAGGTCGAGATCGATTCGGTGGTCGCCTACCTGTTCGCCAACTCCGAGGACCACGAGTTCGCGGTGCGGCGCCCGCCGCGCGGCGACCCGGCCCGCGGCGAGGAGATCGTCGCGTCGGTGGGCTGCCTCGCCTGCCACATCGTCGGTGACGAGTCACGCCTCGAAGCCGGTCCGCGACGCACGTTCGGGCAGCCGCTGCAGAGCATCGGCGACAAGGTGAGCTACGAGTGGCTCTTCGACTGGGTCCGCGATCCGCGGCACTTCAGCAGCGAGACGTTCATGCCGGACCTGCGGCTGACGGACCGCGAAGTGGCCGACGTGGCGGCCTACCTGGAGGGTCTCACCGGCTCCGCGGGACGGCCGGCGGAGGCCACCTACGAGGACGGCGAGGTCGGCGACGTGCTCCTGGACTACGTCCGCTCCGTCCTGCCGACGGCGGAGGCGGAGGAGCTCGTCGCCGGGATGTCGGTCGAGGAGCGGCAGCTCGACCTCGGGCGGCGCGTCATCGGGCGCTACGGCTGCTATGGCTGTCACGACATCGCCGGGTTCGAGGAGACGCAGCCGATCGGCATCGAGCTCTCGGAGCAGGGGAGCAAGCTCCTGGCGCTGCTCGACTTCGCCTTCGTGCACGACATTCCGCACACGAAGATCGAGTGGTTCAAGCAGAAGATGCGCGACCCGCGGGCGTTCGATCGCAGCCGCGTGCTGCAGCCGCTCGAGAAGCTGCGGATGCCCGACTTCGGCATGAGCGAAGAGGAGGTCACGCTCTTCGCGACGGCCATCATGAGCTTCCAGACCGACGTGCAGCCGCTGGCTGCCCAGGTTCCCCGGTCGGCCCGTCACGATGCGCTGCGGGAGGGACGCAACCTGGTCCGGAGGCGGAACTGCGTCGGCTGCCACGAGATCGAGGCGGACGGCGGCGACTACGTCGACCTGCTCGACGATCCGTCGCTGGCGCCCCCCATGCTGACGCCGGAGGGAGCCAAGGTCCGGCCGGAATGGCTCTACGCGTTCTTCCGGGAGCCGATCACGATCCGGCCGTGGCTCGACGTCCGCATGCCGAGCTTCGGCCTCGAGGACCAGCACTGGAACGTCGCGCTCGACTACTTCGCGGCCATCTCGGACGTCGTCGGGCCGTTCCGCACGCACGATCCGGTGACCCTGGCGCAGGTGCCGCCGGAAGGGCGGGAGTTGTTCGATCTGCTGCGCTGCCAGCAGTGTCACGTGCTCGACACGATTCCGGCCGATCAGCCGACGGACAACCTCGCGCCCGACCTGCGCATGGCGTCCGAGCGCCTGCAGCCCGACTGGATTCTCGACTGGCTGCGGGAGCCGCTCGCCATCCAGCCCGGCACCCGGATGCCCATGCTCTGGACGGAGTTGCCGGGGTCGTTCTACCCGCAGTTCGGCCAGGACGGGGAGCGCCAGATGGAGGCCATCCGCGACTACCTGCTCACCTTCCGGGGTGGGCCGAGCCCCCTCCGAGCCGGCAACTAGGAGTCTGCGCCGCCGGCTACGGACTCCGCGCGAGCGCAGACCCCCAACGCTTCCGTCAGGGCGCGCTGGGGCCAGCGACGACACCAGGCAACCGGCGCGCCCTGAGCGGCGCGCCGTCAGGTGCGCGCAAGAGCAGCGTCCGCTGTGGTGAGGATCGCCCCCGCGCCGCGCATCTCGGCGGTAGCGTTCCTGCCGCCCGCCGCATCCACCGCCGCGATGGCGTCGGAAACCACCTCGACGCGCAGGCCGTGGCGGATCGCGTCGAGCACGGACGCACGGACGCAGTAGTCGGTGGCCAGCCCGCAGACCAGCAGCTCCCGAACACCGCCGGCGTCGAGCGCGTCGCCCAGCCTGGCACCGGTCGACAGCGTTCCCTCGAAGGCGGAGTAGCCGTCCGTGTCCGGCGTCTGGCCCTTGCTGACGACGAGCGTGTCGGCGGGCAGGCGCAGCTCCGGGTGGAACGCGGCCCCCGGAGTGTCTGCCACGCAGTGCACCGGCCAGGGTCCGCCGTGGTCGGCGAAGTGGCGGGACCCTGCGGGATGCCAGTCGCGTGTGGCGAAGACGGGCTTCCCGGCCGCGGCGTAGTCGTTCATCAGGCGGTTGATCGGCTCGACGACCCGATCCCCGTCCGGGACCGCCAGGGTCCCGCCGGCGCAGAAATCGTTCTGAACGTCTACGACGAGCAGCGCGCGCACAGCAGATCTCGACATTTCCCCCTCACCATAGCACCACGCGAGGCGACCGACATCCGCGGCTTCCCTCGCCTCCGACGAAGGTCCGTTGGCGGTGATGGACCGCCGGGAGGGGCGCCCCCGCGTCGCGTCGCGGCACAAGCGTCCGCCCGTGGGTCAGTTCTTCTGCAGCCGCCCGAAGCGTTCCTCGAACGCGGGGGTCGCCCGCAGCCGGACGCCGCCGGAAGCGTCGTCCGCGATCAGGTAGGCGGCCGCGAGGCCGCGCTCGCGGGCCCAGGCCAGGCCGGCATCGGCGCCCATCACGTAGAGCGCAGTCGACAGCACGTCCGCCACGAAAGCCTGCTCGTGCCAGACGGTCACCGAGGCGGAGCGGAGAACCGGACGGCCCGACTGCGGATCGAGGATGTGACCAAGCCGCCGGCCATCGTCGAGACGCAGGTCCCGGTCCGAGGGGCCGCTGGTCGCGATCGATCCGTCCGTCAAGCCGAGCGTCGCCGCCGGCTCCGCGCGCTGCTCCGGGTGGGCGATGTCCACCGGCCACGGGCCGTCCGCCCCCGGTCCCGACACCGCCACCTGCCCGCCGAAGTCGACCAGCCAGGCGCCCTCCGTGCCGGAATCCGCGCGGCGCACGCGATCCAGCGCCTCGCCCTTGCCGAACGCGCCGGCGTCGAGCGTCACCGGGGCCTGGCGGGCGGCGGTGCACGCTGCCCGGTCGAACGCGATGTGCCGGAAGCCCGCCGCCGCCTCGTCCGGACGCGAGCCGCCGGGGGGCGGCCCCGAACCGCGCAGGCCCCAGGCGTCGACGAGGCGCCCGACGGCGGGGTCGAACGCTCCCCCTGTCGCGGCATGCCATGTCGTCAGGCGCCCGACCAGGTCGCAGACGGATGCCGGCACCGGATGGGGGACGCCGACCGCTTGCCGGTTCAGCCGGCTCAGGACGCTGTCCTCCCGCCAGGTGCTGAGCTCCGCCTCCGTCGCCTCCACGACCTGCACCATCCGCTCGAGTCGCTGGAGGCCCGTCTCGCGGTCCCGCGTCTCGGCGACGAAGCGGGCCAGCGTGCCCATCAGGTAGACGGTGCGCTCGACCTGCTGCGGGCGCTCCGCACTGGGCGCACCTCGCTCGCCGCCCGCGGTCTCCACGAGCCATGACCCCGCGGCGAACCACCACCCCGCGACCAGCGCGAGGCAGACCACCGAGCGGCGCCTGGGGCCGGGCTCCGTGCCGCGCCTGGGCCCGGGCTCCGGAGCGCGCCCGGCCCCGGGGTTCAGGACGGCTCCTCCGGCGGCCGGCCCGTGCCCATCTCCTCCACCAGCGC
This sequence comes from Acidobacteriota bacterium, assembly GCA_026706755.1. Taxonomy (GTDB): domain Bacteria; phylum Acidobacteriota; class Vicinamibacteria; order Vicinamibacterales; family UBA8438; genus JAGWAJ01. Next base: position 5,951 of record JAPOYG010000567.1, on the reverse strand, counting down.
CAGCAGGGCCGACAGATCGCTACGGCCGAGTCCCCGGCCGTGAAGGCCGTTGATCGACTGCATGGTGACGGCCCCGGCGGGCAGGGCGACGCCGAGCTCGTGGGCGAGGCTCAGCACGATGTCGAGATCCTTGTGGTAGAGGCGGCTCTCGATGCCGGCCGCGAAGTCCCGGCGCACCATGTGGTCGCCGAAGAAGTCCAGCACGCGGCTCGACGCCATCCCGTCCAGCATCGCCTCCCGCACGCGCCCCGGGTCGAGACCGCTGCGCCGGGCGAGGGTCAGGGCTTCCGCAACGCCCTGGGCCGTGACGAGCAGCAGCAGTTGATGGCATGCCTTGGTCGCCTGTCCGGCTCCGGACCCACCCATGTGGCGGACCTTCGTGCCCACGCACTCGAGCAGCGGCCGGACGCGCTCCAGCACCTCGAGCTTGCCGCCGACCATGATCGAGAGCGTAGCGTCCCGCGCTCCCTGCGGTCCGCCCGAAACCGGCGCATCGAGCATCTCGATGCCGCGCTCGCCCAGGGTCGCAGCGATGGCCCGCGCCGCCTGGGGATCGATGGTGCTGGTGTCGATCACCACCGCACCCCGCCGGGCTCCGTGGACCACGCCGTCGTCGCCGAGCAGCACGCCCTCGACGTCCGACGTGCCGGTCACCATCGTGAAGACGACGTCGCACCCGGCGGCCAGCGCAGCGGGGGTCGACGCGACGGCAGCCCCCCGCTCGACCACGGGCGCCGCCGATGCCGCCCGCCGCGCGTAGACCGTGACCGTGTGCCGGCCGCGCAGCAGATTGAGGACCATGGGACGCCCCATGGCGCCCAGGCCGATGAAACCGACTCGCATGGGCAGATCCTACCGCGCGCTACAATCGCCTCGGTCCCCGCGGCGGCCGGCCGCTCCCGGCATCCGCCGGCGGGGCATGGAGCAGACCATGAGCGTAGCGTCCCGGCTTCGCGGCATCCGGTTCCTCGTCGACGAGTCTTCACCCGACGAGATCGTCATTCCCGACGACATGGGGGCGGACGAGCGCCTCCTGATGCGGTCCATCGAGGAGTTCGCGGCCCAGGAGGTCGCGCCGCACCTCGAGCGCATCGAGCAGCGGGACGAGGAGGTCATCCTGCCGCTCTTCCGCAAGGCCGCGGACCTCGGCATCTTCATGGCGGAGGTCCCGGAGGAGCACGGCGGGCTGGGGCTCAATGTCCTCGCGATCGCCGGGATGAGCGAGAAGCGCTCCGCGTTCGGCGGCCTGGCCTCCACCGTCTTCGCGCACCAGGGCATCGGCACGCTGCCGCTCATCAACTTCGGCACCGAGGCGCAGCGGGCCCGCTATCTCCAACGCTGCATGGACGGCCGCATCATGGCCGCGTTCGCCCTGACGGAGCCGGGCTCGGGGTCGGACGCCATGAACATCCGCACCACGGCGGTCCTCGACGAGCGCGGCACGCACTACGTCGTCAACGGCGCGAAGCAGTGGATCACCAACGCCGGCTGGGCCGACCTGTTCATCCTGTTCGCCAAGGTGGACGGGACGAGGTTCACCGCCTTCCTGCTCGAGCGCGAGACGCCGGGGTTGACCGTCGGTCCCCACGAGCGTCTCCTCGGGCTCCACGGCTCGTCGGTCTGCGCCCTGACGCTCGAGGACGTGGCCATTCCGGTGGAGAACGTGCTCGGAGAGATCGGCAAGGGGCACCGGGTGGCGCTCTGCACGCTCAACCTCGGGCGGATGAAGATGGCCGCCAACTGCGCCGGCACGTCGAAGAAGGCGCTGGCCACGGCCTGCGCGTACGCGGCGGAGCGGCAGCAGTTCGGTCGCCCCATCGCGAGCTTCGGGCTGATCCAGGCCAAGCTGGCCGAGATGGCGGCACGCGCCTACGCGGCGGAGTCGGTCGCCTATCGCACCGCGGGCCTCGTCTACACGGCGCTCGGCGCGCTCGACGACGGCGCGCGCGACTCGCTCGACGCGAAGCTCGCCACGCTGGCCGAGTTCTCCGCCGAGTGCGCCATGGCGAAGGTGTTCGGCACCGAGACGTACCACGGTCTCGCCGACGAGGCGCTGCAGATCTTCGGCGGGAACGGCTTCAGCGAAGACTACCCGGTCGCCCGCATGTACCGCGACTCGCGGATCACGCGCATCTACGAGGGCACGAGCGAGATCTGCCGGCTGTCGATCGGCAAGGCGATGCTGAAGCGTCTCGACCGCGGGTCGCTCGAGCTTCCGCGGCCGATCCTGCCGCTCCGGCTCGAGGCTCCCGGAGGCGACCCCGCCCGCGCCGCGGCGCTCCGCGGCCCCGTGGCGGGCCTGCGTGCGATCTGCCTCGACCTGCTGTCGCAGGCGGTGGCGCGGTTCGGAACCGACCGGCTCCTGGACGACGACCGGCAAGGCTATCTCGGCGCCATCGCCACGGCGGCCATCGAGCTCTACGCCGCGGAGTCGACGGCCCTTCGCGTCCGCAGGCTCGAGGAAAGCAGGCCCGGCGCCGACACCTCGCTCGCGGCGGAGCTCGCTCGTCTCGCGTTCGAGCGGGCGGCCGGCCGCGTCCGCCAGGAGGCCGCCGCGCTTCTGAGCGGGCTGCACGCCGGCGACGATCTGCGAGACGCTCTCGCGGCGGTCGATCGGCGCCTGCCCCTGCCGGCGGACCGCATCGCCCTGGACGGCCGGATCGCCCGTGCGCTCATCGAACGGGGCGGTGCGCTCCCGGATTTCGCGGCGGCCTGAGGCCGTCGCTTGATATAGTGGCGCCGGTCCGCGGGCCGCAATCCGCGAGCCCGACCAGGGCCGGGAGACCGCCCGCCGGGGAAGGAGCCGCAGAATGAAGCTGGTCACCGCGATCATCAAGCCGCACATGCTGGACGAGGTTCGCGACGCCCTTTCGCGCCTCGGCGTCGCCGGCATGACGACTACCGAGGTCAAGGGCTTCGGCCGCCAGAAGGGCCACACGGAGATCTACCGCGGCGCCGAGTACTCGGTGGACTTCGTGCCGAAGATCAAGCTCGAGATCGTCGTCGCCGACGATCGGGCGGAGGCGATCGTCGACGCCGTCAAGACCTCCGGGCGCACGGGCCAGATCGGCGACGGCAAGATCTTCGTCAGCGACATGCAGCAGGTCGTGCGGATCCGAACCGGGGAATCGGGACCGGACGCGCTCTGACCGCCCGGCGCGCTCCGGGATCGCGACGACACCTGCCGCCGAGCCGCGGAGGGTGAGCGGGGGAAGCGCCCGGCGCGACCGGGCGTCGCCCTCCGCGACCCCGGTCCGGTGCGCCGCAATCCGGGCAAGCGCAACCCATACATCGGCGCCGTGAACCTGACGCCGCGGCCGGCCGCGCACGCCGTGGAGAGAGGGGCAGCATACGCATGAGGTTCAAGTCGAAAGCCGTTCTGATCGGATTGGGCGGAGCGCTCGCCGTCGCCGTCCCGCGCACCGCCTGGGCTCAGGACGGCCTGAGCTCGGGAGACACGGCCTGGATGCTCACGTCGGCCGTGCTCGTTCTGTTCATGACGATTCCGGGTCTCTCGCTCTTCTACGCCGGCCTGGTCCGCGCCAGGAACGTCCTGTCGGTGATGATGCAGTGCTTCGCCATCACCTGCCTCGTCACGATCCTGTGGACCGTCTACGGGTACGGGCTGGCGTTCGGGGACGGCGGCGGCCTGAACGCGTTCGTCGGGATGGGCAAGTTCTTCCTCTCCGGGGTGGGCGTGGACTCGATGAACGGCACGATCCCGGAGACCGTGTTCCAGATGTTCCAGCTCACGTTCGCCATCATCACTCCGGCGCTCATCGTGGGCGCGTTCGCCGAGCGGATGCGGTTCTCGTCGATGATGGCGTTCATGGCGCTCTGGGTGACCATCGTCTACGCCCCGGTGGCCCACTGGGTGTGGGGGGGCGGATGGCTCGGCGATCTGGGCGTCCTCGACTTCGCGGGCGGCACGGTCGTGCACATCAACGCAGGAGTGGCCGCGCTCGTCCTCTGCATCGTCCTCGGCCCGCGGTCCGGATACCCCACGACGCCGATGCCGCCGAACAGTCTCGTGCTCACGGTGGTCGGTGCGTCGATGCTCTGGGTGGGATGGTTCGGCTTCAACGCGGGCAGCCAGCTCGCCGCCGACGGGGTGGCGGGGATGGCCATGGCGGTGACCCACATCGCCACCGCGACGGCCGCGCTCACCTGGATGATCGTGGAGTGGTTCTCGCACGGCAAGCCGAGCGCGCTCGGCATTGCCACGGGCGCGGTCGCCGGCCTCGTCGCCATCACCCCGGCGTCGGGAACGGTCGGCCCCGCCGGCGCCCTGGCCATCGGCGTCGCGTCCGGCGCCCTCTGCTACTGGGCGGCCAGCAGCCTGAAGCGGAAGCTGGGCTACGACGACTCGCTCGATGTCTTCGGCGTGCACGGTGTGGGCGGCTTCGTCGGCGCCATCCTGACCGGAGTGTTCACGGCGACGGCGTTCGGAGGAGCGGGCCTTGCGGAGGGCGTCGGCATCGGCCAGCAGGTCGGCCTCCAGTTCGCGGGCGCCGGCGCGACCATCGTCTACTCGGGCGTGCTCACCTTCGTGATCGCGAAGGTGCTCGACGTCGCGATGGGCTTGCGGGTGGACGCAGAGGAAGAGGGCGAAGGCCTCGACCTCGCGCTGCACGACGAGCGCGGGTTCAACCTGTAGCGGCGGGCACGGACGATCGCCTGCGGCCCGGCGCGGCCGCGGGCGATCGTCACGCCCCGTGCGTCACGCGTTCGGCTATCGCCGCGCCGAGCTCCGCGGTGGCGGCCGTGCCGCCGAGGTCGCGCGTCAGTCGCTCCCCGCCGGCCACCTGCTCCTCCACGGCCCGCACGACCGCCGCGGCCGCCTCCCGCTCCCCCAGGTGGTCGAGCATCAATGCGCCCGTCCAGATCTGCCCGATGGGGTTCGCGATGCCCTTGCCCGCGATGTCGGGGGCGGACCCGTGGACGGGCTCGAACATCGAGGGATGACGGCGCTCGGGGTTGATGTTCGCGCCGGGAGCCAGTCCAATCGAGCCCGCGGCGGCCGGGCCGATGTCCGACAGGATGTCGCCGAACAGGTTGCTGGCCACGATGACGTCGAACCAGTCGGGGTGCTGCACCAGGTGGGCCGCGAGGATGTCGATGTGGAACTGGTCGGTCCGGACGTCCGGGTACTCCGCCGCGATGGCGCGGAAGCGCTCGTCCCAGTACGGCATGCTGTGGATGATGCCGTTCGACTTCGTCGCCGAGGTGAGGTGACGGTCGGGCCGCGTGCGGGCGAGCTCGAACGCGTAGCGGATGATGCGGTCGGTTCCGCGCCGCGTGAAGACCGACTGCTGCACGACCAGCTCCTCGTCGGTCCCGGCGAACATCCGGCCGCCGATCTCGGAGTACTCGCCCTCCGTGTTCTCGCGCACCACCACGAAGTCGATCTCCTCGGGCGTGCGCCCCGCCAGCGGAGACGTCAGCCCGGGCAGCAGGCGCACCGGGCGTAGATTGACGTACTGATCGAACGTGCGCCGGATGGGTATCAGCAGTCCCCAGAGCGACACGTGGTCGGCGACGCCCGGATAGCCGACCGCGCCCAGGTAGATCGCATCGACGCCGCGCAGCTCGTCGAGGTAGTCGGGGTCGGCCATCGCGCCGGCACGCGCGTAGCGCTCGCAGCCCCAGTCGTAGCTGCGCCAGCGGCACTCGAAACCGTAGCGGCGCCCGGCGGCCTCCAGGACGCGCACGCCTTCGGGCACCACCTCCGTCCCGATGCCGTCGCCGGGTATCAATGCGATCTCGTAGCTGCCCATCTGGTGTCGTCCCCTCGCCCCGGCGCGCCTTCGCGGCCGCGCAGGGAGACAGCCCGCGCGCAGGCCTCTAGCGCACGATGCCGTCCGCCCGCAGGGCGGCGATCTCGCTGGCGCCGTAGCCCGCTTCCCGCAGTACCTCGTCCGTGTGCTGGCCCAGGAGCGGCGCGGGACGTC
>JAPOYG010000461.1 GCA_026706755.1 Acidobacteriota bacterium | reverse complement strand
TGCTGGCGGGGTGCGCGACCTACGGGGGCCTGCTCGTCGCGGGCCACGCCCAGGTGTGGAACGTGCATGCCGGGGTCGTCGGATTGGCTGTCAACGTGGCGATCTGCGCGGCGCTGACCCGCTTGTCCGGGGCGGCGGGTGCCGGTTCGGAGCGGGCCGGGTGGCCGGCGCGCGGCGCGCGGGCGGCGGGGTAATGCGATATGCAACACGGCCACCTTCGCACCGGCGCCGCGCCGGGTGCCGCCGGCTGGAGTACTGGACGGCTCGAACGGAGACCGCGTGGGTCGTGGCCGATCCGACGGGCGGCATCCACGAGTCGACGTCGCGGCGGCTGCCGGAGCTGGCGCGCCTGATCGCCTCAGTGCACAGCGTGCGCCCTGGATTCCGCCCGCCGACGCGGTCAAGGCGCTCGCCTACTCGATGGCCGCCAACGCGGCCCTCAACGCTACGAGCGGAAGACGCGGAGCAGGCGGCTCAGGGGGTCGTAGAGCTTGTCGACGACGCGCTCCTTGAGGGGGATGATCGCGTTGTCGGTGATCGTGATCTCCTCGGGGCAGACCTTGGTGCAGCACTTGGTGATGTTGCAGTAGCCGACGCCGAAGTCGTTCGCCAGCTCGCTGGTGCGGTCGGCGGTGTCGAGGGGGTTCATCTCGAGGGCGGCGCTGTACACGAAGAAGCGCGGGCCGATGAACTCGTGGTGCAGCCGGTGGTCGCGCAGGACGTGGCAGACGTCCTGGCAGAGGAAGCACTCGATGCACTTCCGGAACTCCTGCACGCGCTCGGCGTCGGACTGCTGCATGCGCCACGTGCCGTCCTCGGCGTCGGGCGGGCGCGGCTTGAACGGCTGGATGCGCTTCTTGACCTCGTAGTTCCACGACACGTCGGTGACCAGGTCGCGGACGACGGGGAACGCCTTCATGGGCTCGATGGTGACCGGCTCGTCGAGGTTCAGGCTGCCCAGGCGCGTCATGCACATCAGCTTCGGGTTGCCGTTCACCTCGGCGGAGCACGACCCGCACTTGCCCGCCTTGCAGTTCCAGCGGACGGCGAGGTCGTTGGCCGACTCGGCCTGGACCTGGTGCACGGCGTCGAGCACCACCATCCCCTCGGTCACCTCGGTGGCGTAGTCCTGGTACTCGCCGCCCTCGGCATCGCCGCGCCAGATCCGGAACGTCGCGCTCGCCATCGGTCTCCCCCGGTGGTTTAGGTCTTCTGGCTCTCGTCGATGATGCGCTGCAGGTCCTCCCGCGGCGGCGGGATCGTCTCGCGACGGAGCTCCATCGCGCCGTCGTCGCCCTGCTTGATGACGAGCGTGGTGCGGCCCCATTCCTCGTCCTTGCCGAGGTGGTCCTCGCGGAAGTGGGCGCCGCGGCTCTCCTTGCGCTCGATGGCGGAGCGGGTCACCGCCTCGGCCACCGTCATCAGGTTGCGCAGGTCGAGCGCCGTGTGCCAGCCGGCGTTGTACTCGCGGTTCCCCTGCGCCTCGACGCGCTTGACGCGCTCCTGCAGCCGTTGCAGCGCCTCGAGCGCGCCGCGCAGCTCGCCGTCGTTGCGGACGATGCCCACCTGGTTCTGCATCAGGTCCTGCAGCTCGTACTGCACCTGGTAGGGGGCCTCGCCGCTCCCCTGCCGGTCGAGCGGCTCGAGCGCGGTGCGCGCGGCGGCCTCGACCTGCCCCTCGTCGATCGCGGCGGCCGGCTGCTCCCGCGCGAACGCCGCCGCGTACTCGCCGGCGCGCTTGCCGAAGACCAGGAGATCGGAGAGCGAGTTGCCGCCGAGCCGGTTGGCGCCGTTCAGGCCGCCCGCCACCTCGCCCGCCGCGAAGAGCCCCGGCACGGTCGACATCTGGGAGTCGGCGTCGACCCGCACGCCGCCCATGACGTAGTGCGTCGTCGGCCCGACCTCCATCGGGGTCTCCGTGATGTCGATGCCCGCGAGCTGCTTGAACTGGTGGTACATGCTCGGCAGCTTCTTCCGGATGTGCTCGGCCCCGTTCGGCAGCTTCGACTTGATCCAGGCGATGTCGAGGAAGACCCCGCCGTGGGGGCTGCCGCGCCCCTCCTTGATCTCGCGCACGATGCAGCGGGCCACGTGGTCGCGGGTCAGGAGCTCCGGCGGCCGCCGCGCGTTCTTGTCGCCCTGGGTGTAGATCCAGCCCTCTTCCTCGCTGTCGGCGGTCTGGTGCCGGTAGAGCTCCGGGATGTCGTCGAACAGGAAGCGGCGGCCCTCGCTGTTGCGCAGCACGCCGCCCTCGCCCCGCACCCCCTCGGTGACCAGGATGCCCCGCACCGACGGCGGCCAGACCATGCCGGTCGGGTGGAACTGGACGAACTCCATGTCGATGAGCTCGGCGCCCGCCCGGTAGGCCAGCGACTGCCCGTCCCCGGTGTACTCCCAACTGTTGCTCGTGACCTTGAACGCGCGCCCGATGCCGCCCGAGGCGAGCACCACGGCGTTCGCCCGGAAGACGCGGAAGCGGCCGCGCTCGCGGTCGTAGCCGAACGCCCCCACGACGCGCTCGCCGTCCTTGAGGAGCTCGACCACCGTGCACTCCATGTGCACGTCGATCCCCTGGTGGACGCCGTGGTCCTGCAGCGTGCGGATCATCTCGAGGCCGGTGCGGTCGCCGACGTGCGCGAGGCGCGGGTACTTGTGGCCGCCGAAGTTGCGCTGCAGGATGCGCCCGTCGCGCGTGCGGTCGAAGACGGCGCCCCACGCCTCGAGCTCGCGGACGCGGTCCGGCGCCTCCCTGGCGTGGAGCTCGGCCATGCGCCAGTTGTTGAGGTACTGCCCGCCGCGCATGGTGTCGGCGAAGTGCGTCTCCCAGTTGTCGCGGTCGTCGACGTTGCCGAGCGCCGCCGCCATGCCGCCCTCGGCCATGACGGTGTGCGCCTTGCCCAGCAGCGACTTGCAGACGAGGCCGACCGAGGCGCCGGCCGCCGAGGCCTCGACCGCCGCCCGCAGCCCCGCCCCGCCCGCGCCGATCACCAGGACGTCGTGTTCGAAGGTCTGGTAGTCCATAGGGGCTAGAGAATGCGGAAGTCGGTCCAGACCCCCATCGAGCAGAGCCGCACGTAGACGTCGGCGAACACGACCCAGGCGAGGCTCAGCCAGGCGATGAGCATGTGGCGGCGGTTCAGGCAGCTCACGCAGTCGTAGGCCCGCTTCTGGAGCGGACGCTCCGAGATGCAGTCGTGCCGCCCGCCGACGAGGTGGCGCAGCGAATGGCAACTGAAGGTGTAGCCGCCGAGCAGTACGGCGTTGAGGGCGAGGACCAGCGACCCGACGCCGATGCCGAAGGTAACCTCGCCCGCGGCGTCCTCGAACCACAGTGCGGCCCAGGCGTCGTAGGTCAGGATGACGACGAAGCCGAGCGCGAGATAGAGGAAGTAGCGGTGGACGTTCTGCACGATGAGGGGGAACGAGTTCTCGCCCCGGAACGTGTTGCGCGGCTCGCCGACGGCGCACGACGGCGGGTCGGCCCAGAAGGCCTTGTAGTACGCCCCGCGGTAGTAGTAGCAGGTGACCCGGAAGCCCGCCGGCGCCCAGAGAATCAGGAACGCGGGCGAGAAGGGCAGCCAGGCCGGCCACCACCCCGGCTGCGGCCCGAACACGCTGTGCGACGAGTCGCCGAAGAGCTCCGGCGAGTACAGGGGCGACAGGTAGTTGCCGAGGGCGTAGTGCTCGCCCTGGATGGCGGCCCAGGTCATGTACACCACGGCGGCGGCAAGCCCGGCGAAGACGGCCGCCGGCTGCACCCACCAGGCGTCGCGCCGCGACGTCTCCCCGAACCCCCGCACCGGTATCGCGATCTGCACCCGCTCCATCTCGATAGCTCCCAGGCGACGGGAAGACGGGCCCGAACGGGGCCCACGGCCGCCGGATCCGCCCATAGAATATCACCCCGTGGCAGTGCCGGAGGCAAACGCGAGGAGTGCCGGCAGTGGTACACTGCCAAGCATGAGCGGCGACACGAAGGCGATCATCGGCACGATCGCCGGGACTGGCCTGTTGGTGGCCGGCCTGCTGTCGGCGCAGATCGCGAGCGGCCATGCGAGCCTGAGCACGCGCATCGACGACCTGAGCGATGCCCTGAACGGCCGCATCGCCGAGCTGGGCGGCCGCGTCGACCGCATCGAGGTGCGACTGGACGGATTCGACGAGCGCCTGCGCGGGGTCGAGATCGCCTTCGCCAAGGTCGATCAGCGCCTCGAGACGCTCGAGCGCACCCTGCTGCCGCCGGCGGCGCCACCCCCCGACTGAGGCGAGGGAGACGACCATGTCACTCAGAATCAACGATGTCGCGCCCGACTTCACGGCCGAGACGACCGAGGGGCCGATCAGCTTCCACCAGTGGATCGGAGACGGCTGGGCGATCCTCTTCTCGCACCCGAAGGACTTCACGCCGGTCTGCACGACCGAGCTCGGGACGGTGGCCGGGCTCCAGTCGGAGTTCGAGCGGCGGAGCTGCAAGGTGCTCGGCATCAGCGTGGACGGCGTCAGCGACCACGAGCGGTGGTCGAAGGACATCGAGGCGTCGCAGGGCCACGCGCTGAACTACCCGCTCGTGGGCGACCCCGAGCTGAAGGTCGTGAAGGCCTACGACATGCTGCCGGCCGGCGCCGGCGACACGTCGGTGGGGCGCACGCCGGCCGACAACGCGACGGCGCGCTCCGTCTTCGTCATCGGCCCCGACAAGCGCATCAAGGCGACGCTGACCTACCCGATGAGCACCGGCCGCAACTTCGACGAGATCCTGCGGCTGCTCGACTCGTGCCAGCTCACGGCGACGAAGAAGGTGGCGACGCCCGCCAACTGGAGCCAGGGCGACGACGTCATCATCCTGCCCGCGGTCTCCGACGAGGAGGCGCGCGCGAAGTACCCGGACGGCTGGCAGGCGCCGCTCCCCTACATCCGCATCGTGCCCCAGCCGAAGTAGGAAACCCAGGAGTTTGCGCCGCAGAACGCCAACGGAGTGCGTGCCGCGGCGCAAGCTCCTGG
>JAPOYG010000199.1 GCA_026706755.1 Acidobacteriota bacterium | reverse complement strand
TGTCATCTGAACCTCCGTGTCATGGCCCATGGCGCACCGGACTGCTGCGCCGCACGACCGACCCGGTCCTGTCCGGACGCCTATCATAGCGGAGACGGACGTCCGGCGTCCCGCCCACACGAAATCCTGAGGCGGCAGCTGTTCATCCATGCCGATCGCCTCCGTTGTCAGCGGGCGCGCTGCCGCAGGTACCCTTGCAGGATGGCGCGGGAACCCGATGAACAGGTAGCGCACGCCGTGGAGGAGTGGCGCGTCCACGTTTGCCGCCGGCAGGCGCGGACTCAGCCGCCTAGCCGCAGCGCCAGCGCCCGATCCGCCTGCCGGCTGGCCGCGAGCAGCAACAGGTCCAACGGCAGCGTTCCGATCCGCCCGGCGGCGGTGCCCGGACTGAGGGGCGGCGCGTCCGGGCTGACGAGGTAGGCGCGCCCCTCGAACTGCGGGAAGCGTTCCAGGAACCGAAGCAGCCCCGCCCGGGAATGACTGCCGGACGAGGCGATCTCGAAGGCGAGCGGCTGGTCGGATTCATCGTAGACGAGGTCGACTTCGTGCTGCCCCTCGCGCCAGTGATGAAGCCTCGCCTGGGTCTGGCGGGCGAGCGCGTGCAGGTGGCTCGCGGCCAGGTTCTCGTAGAGGAGCCCCATCTCCTCCGTGTCGGTCAGTGGCCGGACGCCCCGCTGGAGCGCGGCGTTCCGCACCGCCCCGTCGACGAAGTAGACGCGCCGCCCGCGGCGCTGCACCGCCCCCTCGCGCCCGGAATAGTTCGGCAGCGTGAAGACCAGGAACGCGCGCTCCAGGTACGACAGGTAGCGGTCGAACGTCGGCTGCGACAGGCCGTCGAGCTCCTGGCGCATCCGCTGCGGCGACACGAGCCCGGTCACCTGCCCGGCCAGGGTGTAGAGCAGCCGCTCCAGCAGCATCGGGTCGTCGATGCCGAACGCCTGGGGAATGTCCTTGTAGACCGCGCGCTCGACCGCGTCGCCGCGGAGCGTGCGCTGCGACCGCAGCAGCAGAGATTCGAGGTCTGCCGCGGGGTCGACGTCGCCGCCGGCGAACGGCGTCAGGAGCTCCGGGAACCCGCCCGTGAGCATGAACGCCGTGCGGAGGGGCGCCAGTCTTGCCAGGTCGGGCCGCTCGTCGAGGGCGGCCGCCAGCGTCTCGGCGAGCGTGGCCTCGACCCGCAACGGCACGTCCCGCCCCAGCAGATCGAGAAACTCGCCGAACAGGTACGGCGCCAGGTACTGCTCCTCCCAGCGTCCGACACCGCTCTCCAGCCGGCGGTCGCCCAGGGCGGCGGTCGCGCTCGACGAGCCGGCCAGGCGGAACGGCCACCGCTCGTCGTGGAACGTCTTCAGCCAGAGGTCCCAATCGCGCGCGTACGTCAGTTCATCCAGGAACACGAAGGCGGGTTCACTTGGATCGGGGTCGACGTCCCGAACTACGGAGAGCAGAGCCCCGAGGTCGAACTGCAGCAGCAACGGGTGATCGAGCCGCAGCCACCAGACGCGCGCCGGGCGGACCCCCGCACGGAGCAGACCGCGCACCGCTTGATTGAGGCAGGTGGTCTTACCGACTCGGCGGGGCCCCATCACGAGCTGAAACCGCCAGGGATCCGCGGCCTGCAGCGACTTGGCAAGGAGCGGCGCGAGTCGCCGTTCCACCGGCGGAGCCAAGGCCGCCGGGACTTCGCCGTCGCGGTGCCAAGGGTTCTGCTCGACGAGTACCTGCGTGTAGTCCTCTACGCGGGGCGTCCAGGTGCGCCTGCCTCGCCCCCCCGACGCCCGCTTCCTCGCCATCCCAACAGCACACGCTGTGTCGCTTCGAATAGGTGCTGTTTGCAGAATAGCATATTCCTGCCAGATGTTAATTGGGGTGCGGGCCGCAGCACGGGCGCGACGGCGTGTCGAGCGCGAGCACTGGGCGATGCGTTCGTCGTAGCGAGGGCAGACGCCGCCGCGCCACCGGCCGAGGTCCCGAGGAGCCCGGGCGCAAAAGGTCCCACGATCCGCGAGATGCGGAGGACGCCGCGCCGCCGGCCGAGGTTCCGCAGGCCCGGCGGCCGGCCCGCGGAACACCGCCGGGCCGTCCGCCGGGGCGCCGAATCAGAACATCGCGATCGGGTTGACCGGCGACCCCGTGCCGTTCGGAATCCGCAGGGGCGCGATGGTCATCATGAACTCCCAGCGGTTGCGTTCGGCGGCGGCATTGGCCAGGTCCTGGAAGTCGGCGCGGTCGAGCACCTGGATGCCCAGGATGGTCAGGGCGAAGTTGTGGAGCGCCGTGCGGGGCAGATCGCCCTCCGGCTGCGGCGCGTAGCCGGGCGTCTCCCAGCCGGCGATGGCGACGTCCCGTTCCTTGAGCCACGGGATGACGTTGTTGTCGAGACCCGCCGCCTCCTGGCCGGTGTCGAACGGCCCGAGGGCGTCCTGGCGGGCCCAGCGCCCCCACCGGATGAGGAAGGCGTCGCCGGGGCCCACCCGCACGCCGGCCATCTCCTCCCACGCCTCGAGGTCCGCCACCGTGATGCGGGTGCCCGGCTCGAGCCACGGCACGCCCTTGAGCCGCGGGATGTCGTAGAGGACGGCGCGCGTCACCAGGCCGTCCTTCACGGCCATGATGGAGTTCTTCTTCGCGCCCTCCTCCATCGTCACCAGGCCCTCGACGTCGTAGCCGTTCCACATCTTGCCGTCGAAGAAGACGTGGGCGAAGGCGTCGAGGTGCGTCGTGCCGGGCCCGTGGATGCACGGGTAGTTGATCGTGTCGCTCGCGGCCCGGCGGTTGGCCACCGTCATCGACCACTCGACCGGACAGGGGACATCGGCGGAGCGGTAGTTCTGGGCGTTCGACGCCAGCGAGACGGTGAAGCCCTCCGTCACGAGGGCGGCCGCCTCGGCCCGCTTGGCGGGCGTGATCAGATTGGCCGCGCCCAGCTCGTCGTCGGGACCCCAGCGCCCCCAGTTCGAGAGCTCCGTCAGCCACTGGTCGAACTGCTCGGCGCTGACGAGCGGCGGGAGCGCGTCCGGCTCCTGCGCGTGCGGACCGGCGGCGAGCAGGGCCGCGCAGGCGGCTCCGGCCAGGAACAGCGACAGGCGGGCAGATCTGGTCATCGCGGGCTCCCTCTTGTCGAAGTCCGGCCATTATAGCGACGCCTCCGGCCCCGGCCACCGCGCGCGGGCCCGCGCCCCGGGCTGCCGACCGGGATACGATCGGCCTGACTTCGCCTTCCATGCCGCCCCACCCCTTCCGCCGTCGGCCCCGCTGGTTCGCGCGCCGCGTCGCGCTCGCGGCGGGGCTCGTGCTGGCGGGCGCGGCGGGGGAGGCGCGCGCGCAGTCGGAGCCGGGTCCCGGCACGCCCGACGCGCGCGAGACCGCCGCGCCGTCGCTCGCCCAGGCGCCCCCGGGCCAGCGCACCGGCGGCTTCGCCGTGATCGGCGCCGCCGACCGGCCGTCGCCGCCGATCCCGCCCGCGGTCATCGCGCGCGATGCGCTTCGGCGCGCCACCATCCGGGCGGTGAAGCTGGCGACCGGCCTGCGCCTGGACGGGCGGCTCGACGAGCCGGTCTACGAGACCGTCCCCGCCATCGACGACTTCATCCAGCAGGAGCCGGACGAGGGCGCGCCGGGGAGCGAGCGCACGGAGGTCTGGATCCTGTTCGACGCGGATCACATCTACGTCGCGGGCCGCCTCTGGGACTCGGCGCCGCCCGACGCGTGGGTGGCGAACGAGATGCGGCGCGACACGAGCCAGCTCCGAGAAAACGACACGCTCTGGGTCGCCTTCGACACCTTCAACGATCGGCGCAACGGCGTCGCCTTCTACACCAACCCGCTGGGAGCCATCGGCGACTTCCAGATCACCAACGAGGGCAACCCCAACGGCGACTGGAATCCGGTCTGGGACGTGCGCACGGGGCGCTTCGAGGGCGGGTGGACGGTCGAGATGGAGATCCCCTTCAAGTCGCTCCGCTACCGGGCGGAGGCGGCGCCGGTTTGGGGGGTCCAGATGCGCCGACTGGTGCGCCGGAAGAACGAACGGACCTACCTCACCCCGGTGCCGATCTCGATCGGGCGCCGGGGCCTCTTCCGGGTATCGGACGCCGCGCAGCTCGTCGGCCTGGAGCTGCCGGCCGCCGGGCGGGCGCTCGACGTCAAGCCGTACGCCATCGGGGGGAGCACGACAGGCGGGGCCGGCGACGGTGCCTTCGACACCACGGGTGACGCCGACGGCGGCATCGACGTCAAGTACGGCGTGACTCGCAACCTCACCGCCGACTTCACCCTCAACACCGACTTCGCGCAGGTCGAGGTGGACGAGCAGCAGGTCAACCTGACGCGGTTCAACCTGTTCTTCCCCGAGAAGCGCGAGTTCTTCCTGGAGGGGCGCGGTATCTTCGACTTCGCGCGCGGCGGGGGCCCGAGCATGCGTGACAGCGCGCTGCGCCGGATCGGCGGGGGCGGCCCCGGGCGCTCCGGCGGCGGGAACGCGCCGACGCTCTTCTACTCGCGGCGGATCGGCCTCGGGGAAAGCGGGCAGGTCGTGCCCATCCGGGGTGGCGGGCGCATCACGGGCAAGGTCGGCCCTTTCGACCTCGGCGCGTTGAGCATCCAGACCGGGGACGCTGCCCACCCCGGCGGGAGTGCGCCGGGCGGCAGCGCAACGCACGGCGCCAGCGCGGCGAACGGCGCTGCTCCCACGAACTTCACGGTCGTGCGCCTCAAGCGTGACGTCCTGCGCCGAAGCAGCGTCGGGGCGCTGTTCACGAACCGCTCCGTCTCGATCGCCGGGGACGGCGCCAACCGGGTATTCGGGGCCGACGGAACGTTCTCGTTCTACGAGAACGTCAGCCTCGTCGGATACGTCGCGAGGACGGACACGCCCGGCTACGAGGACCGGGACCTCAGCTACCAGGGCCAGTTCACCTACGCCGGAGACCGCTACGGTCTCTCGGCCGAGCACCTGGTCGTGGAAGCCGACTTCCGGCCCGAGGTCGGCTTCGTCCGCCGCGACAACTTCCG
>JAPOYG010000198.1 GCA_026706755.1 Acidobacteriota bacterium | reverse complement strand
TCTGGTCGAGCGGGCTGTAGCCCCAGCCGTTGTGGGTCCGGCGCCACATCAGCCATTCGTCGTCGCTCGGGTTCTCGAGCTCGGCGTCGGTGACGGGCCGGATGCGGTCCGGCTCCTGGGCGAGGACGGCCGGCGCTCCGACGGTGCCGGCAGCGACGGCGAGGCAAACGAGAAGCCCGAGGAACGCCGGGCGGCACGGGATCGACGGTCGGCCGGATGCGGGCATGACTCCCCCTCTGGGTCCGGGTTTCCGCCCGATTATGTCACCGGCGGAAAGGGCCGCGACACGAACGTGCGGAACGGCAGGTGCCGGCGTTCGACACCTGCTCGCCCGCCCCTCGCGGCGACGCGGGGGACCAGGACCCAACCGCCGGCGCTCCGTCTACGCCATCTTCAGACCGGCCGCCGCGAACCGGCTGAAGTGGCGTTCGTTCGACGTCGCGACAGCGGCGCCGTCCGCGAGGGCCGTCGCCCCGATCATGCAGTCGACGATCAGGGAGCGACGCCGCCCCGCTTCGTTGAACAGACGCGCAGCGATGACCGCGTGGTCCGCCGTGAAGTCCAGCCGGTGCTCGACGAGTCGGAGGGCCAGCTCCCGATCGGCGCTGCCCACCGGGCCGCAAAGGAACTCGGCCCACGCGACCGAGCTCATGGTCAGTTCTTGTCCCTCGCCGACCCACCTTCTGAGCTTCGCCTCTTCCGGCGTTCCGGGAATCAGAGCCCGAATGAGAAAGCTGGTGTCCAGGTGAATCACTGCGCATCCGAAGCGAGTCGCCGTCCGGCCGCCCGCCGTCCGGCCTCGACCTCCCTCGCCCATCGCTCGAGGTCGACATTGCGGGAGCGCAACGATGCCTGAAGCTGGTCGAGCGCCTCCAACGCGTCCCCGCCCCGGGGCGGCTGACGGGAGGCTTCGCTCCGGATGGCCCGCCGCAGCGCTTCCGACTTCGACACCTGCCAGCGACGGGCCAGCTCCTCGAGCGCGCGCACGGACTCGACGTCGAGCGCGTACGTCGACTTGATCGTCGTAGTGGCCATACCGTAGTATGGCCATAGTCTCCCCCCTCATTCAAGCCCAGATCGCCATCACACCCAGTCAGCCCCAGCGCCTCATGACCCTCACTCGGCCCAGCCCTCGAAGTGACAGGAACCGTCAGGCCAGCGTCGTATGCTCGCGCGCGTCGACGCCGCGCTCGCGGTTCCACGCTGATGCAGACACCGAATGACCCGGCGGACGCGGCCGGCACCATCGGCGTCGAGGCCTTCGACGCGCCCTACGGGGCCGGATTCGAGGTCGACGACGACTCCCCGCACGCGCTCGACTGCGAGCTGGTCGAGGACGGGGGCGCGTTCGCCGCGCACCGGCCGGAGGCCGCGGGCCGTCCTCGCCGGGTAGCGTTCGTGGACGGGACGATGCGGACCGAGGCGCGCCTGACGCACACCGGCCTCGAGGGCGCCCTCACGACGGGGCTGGCCGGTAGCTGGGCCGCGGGCGCCGTGCTCGTCGCGGACGACGGGCCGGCCCGCTTCGACCGGATCGCGGTCGGGCGCACGGCAATCTTCACCGGCGGACGGGCGATCCGCCTGCCCGACCACCGCGACGGATGGGGCTGGGAACCGCACGCCGTCGAGGGGAGCGACATCGAGGCTGCCCGGCAGCACCTGCGGCGCCTGATGCGGGACGCCGAGTCCGCCATCGCGGAGGAGCTCTGCGGCGACGGCTGGCTGACCGTGCTCGACGGGCCGCTGCACGGCATCCGGCACCGCCGCAACCTGCCGGTCCTCGGCTACGTGAAGACGCACCACCGGCGCGTGCTCGCTCCGTACCCGTGGCAGCGCGTCCCCGACCTGGTGGTCGCCGAGCGGTCGGGGCTGTTCGCCCTGCCCGACGATCTCTACGCGTGCTACCTGCGGGTCGGCGACCCCGGTCCGTGGGCCGGCCCCTGGGCGGGCATCGCGCGCATCGAGGTGCCGGCCGGGATCGGCCTCGCCGCCGCGATCGGGGTGGCGGACGAGGCGGCGGGCTGGCTGCCGGCCTTCGCCTCCGCCCTCCACCGCGACGCGCGGGCCCCGGTGAACCTGACGCCGATCGCAGGGCTGGAACGGCGCCTGCATCACCTGCAGGGCGATTCGCGGCTGGCCCTGCGCGCGGTGCGCGAGTCCGTGCTGCAGCACAACCGCGAGGGGCAGGCCGCATGAGCGAGCGCAACGGACGCATCGGGGCGGTGCGCGAATCCGTCCTGCAGCATAACCGCGGGGGACGGGCCGCATGAGCGACAGCGACGACGCCGGGCGCATCGGGCTCGTCGACGGGTCGGTGGAGAGCGACTCGCGCACGTTCCACGTCGTGCTTGAGCCGACGACGCTCATCCAGCTCGACGAGCTGGTCGCGGTCGCCACCGAGCTCCCCGGCGGCGCGCGGGTGACGCACTACGGCATCGTGACCGAGCTCCGCTCGCGCTTCGAGGGGGCCGATCTCCCTTCGGACACCGGCCGGGTGGTCGACCGCACCCTGCCGGCGGAGCACGTCCGGCGGGCCGAGGTCCGCGTGCTACGGGTCGTGCCCGAGCTCTTCGTCTCCCCGCACGCCGGGGCGCCGGCGACGCGCGCGCTCGGAGAGCACCGCACGGTCGCCCTGTTCGAGGACGAGATGACGCGCGGGAAGCTGCCGGTCGGCCTCGACCTCGGCGGCGCCACCGTGTATGCCGACATGCGCTTCGTGGACGGCCGTTCCGGCGGGCACGTCTCGATCTCCGGCATCTCCGGCGTCGCCACCAAGACCTCCTACGCCCTCTTCCTCCTCTACCAGCTTCTCGAGACCGAGCAGGGCATGGAGCTCCTGGGCGGCCGGGCGGGCCGCGAGAGCGTGCGGGCGCTGGTCTTCAACACCAAGGGCGAGGACCTGCTGCACCTCGACCGTCCGAACTCCGAGTTCGCCGGCCGGCCGGAGGAGCGCGAGAAGTGGCGTGCCCTCGGCGTCGAGCGGCCGGGCCCGTTCCGCTCGGTGCGCCTCTACGCGCCGCGCCAGTCCGGCGACTCGGGGAGCATCGTCGCCAACGTGCAGACCCGCAGGACGGCGGACGTGAACCCCTACGGCTGGACGCCGGAGCAGTTCATCCGCGAGCAGCTCCTGCAGTTCTGCTTCTCGTCCGACGACGAGCGCTCGACCCAGGTCGGCTTCGTCGAGCAACAGGTCCGCATCCAGCTTCTGCGCCGCCTGCGCCGGCTGGAGGGCGATGCCACGGGAGCGGTGGTGATCGCCGAGGCCGTCCCGCCCAACACCAGCT
This sequence comes from Acidobacteriota bacterium, assembly GCA_026706755.1. Taxonomy (GTDB): domain Bacteria; phylum Acidobacteriota; class Vicinamibacteria; order Vicinamibacterales; family UBA8438; genus JAGWAJ01. The sequence goes on along the minus strand of JAPOYG010000198.1, from coordinate 1,746 downwards.
ACAACCCCGACCGCCTCGCCGAGCGCGAGCCGGCGGGCGCCTCGGCCGGCACGGGGCACGTCATGCGCGATTTCGGCGACCTCATCGACCTGCTCGAAGAGGTCGTGGCGGAGGACGACGAAGGCCTGATGAACGCGTGGTTCGGGCGCGCGCAGTCCGGCACCCGGCAGGCGTTCCTGCGGCGGCTGCTGCGGCTGCGGCGGCACATCGGGCCGCTGATCGGGTGCGGCCTCGAGCCGGTCTCGGCCGAGAACGCAAAGCTCCACGTGGTCGACATCTCGACCCTGCACGACGACGCGCAGCGCTTCGTGGTCGGCGCCCTGCTCGACCGCGTGTGGCGCGAGAAGCAGGGAACCGGCCGGACGCCGCTCCGCTTCGTGGTCCTCGACGAGCTGAACAAGTACGCCCCGGCGCACGGCTTCTCGCCGCTCCGGGACCTGCTGGTCGACATCGCCGAGCGGGGCCGGTCGCTGGGCGTGCTGCTCATCGGCGCGCAGCAGGCGGCCTCGGCCGTGGCGCAGGCCCTGCCGCGGAACGCGTCGCTCAAGGTGGCGGGGAGGCTCGACGCCAGCGAGTCCGACGCCTACCGCTTCCTGACCCCGGCCCTGCGCGAGCGCGCCACCCGCTTCATGCCGGGGACGATGGTCGTCTCGCAGCCCATCGTGCCGGAGCCGATCCCCGTCCGCTTCCCGTTCCCGCCCTTCGCGACCAACCCGGACGAGGCGGCGGAGGACGAGGAGGCGGCCGGGGCCCGGGCCGCCGCCATCGTCCGCAACGTCGGCGCCCTGGCCGGCCCGAAGGTCGAGCTGTGAAGCTGCTCCACACCTCCGACTGGCACCTCGGGGCGAAGCTCGGCCGCCACGATCGCACGCCCGACCACCTGGCGGCCCTTCGCGGGCTGCTCGCGCTCGCGGAGTCGGAAGCCCCCGACCTGATCCTGCACACGGGCGACCTCTTCGACGCCTCGCGCCCGCCCTACGAGTCCCTGGAGCTCGGCGTGCGGGCGCTCCGGCGCCTGTCGGCGGTGGCGCCCACCCTGGTGCTCTCCGGGAACCACGACTCGCCCGTGCTGCTGCGCGTGATCGACGAGCTGGCCGGCGCCGCCGCGCCGCGCCGCCTGCGCCTGGTCACCGAGCCGGAGGTGGTCGAGTACCCGGATATCGCGCAGGAGCCGGTCGCGGTGGCGTGCGTGCCGTTCATCGCGCCGAGCGCCATCGCCGACTACGCCGCCGACGATCCCTCCCGCTTCGAGGGGAACTACGCCGACGGCATCAAGGATCTGAACCGGCGCCTGCTCGACGACGCGCACGGCAGGGCCGGCGCGCGCGGCATCGTCCTCTACGCCGCGCACCTCCACCTGCACGGCGCCCGGCCGGCCCGCTCGGAGCGGCGCATCACCGTGGGGGAGGACTACGCCACCCACGCCGAGGGCCTCCAGCGCGCGCTGTACTGCGCCTTCGGGCACATCCACGACCCGCAGCTCCTGCCGGGCGGCACGGCGCGGGGCCGCTACGCCGGGTCGCTCATCCCGCTCGACTTCGGCGAGCGGCGGCAGGCGAAGCAGGCCGTGCTGGTGACGATTGGGGACGATGTGCACACCGAGACGCGCGATCTTCCCGGCGGCCGCCCCCTCACCGAGTTCGCCGGAACGCTCGACGAGCTGGAGGAACGGGCCGCGGACGGCGGGCTCGACGGCTGCATCCTCAAGGCGCGCGTCGTCTCCGACGATCCCATCCCCGACCTCGC
>JAPOYG010000029.1 GCA_026706755.1 Acidobacteriota bacterium | reverse complement strand
CGGTACTCGGCGCTGGCGTGGATGTCGCTGTTGAGGTCTTCGATGCCGGCGCCCCCGAAGCGCGCCGCCGCGGCGGCCGTTTCGGACGAGGCGGGCTGGCCGTTGAGGGCGGACTCGACGTTGGCCAGGCGGACGGGGCTGGAGGCAGCGCCGGTCAACCCGACGCGGGCCGACGCGATGACCCCATCGCGGACCTCCAGGGCCGCCGCCACCCCGACGATGGCGAAGCGCGAAGCCTGCTGGTGCAGCTTGGCGTACGCCGCCGTCCGGACGGGCGCGAACGTCACCCGGGCGAGTATCTCGTCCGGGGCCAGGTCGACGGTGAAGACCCCCTGCACGAAGTCGCGCGCCGCGACCACGCGCCAGCCGCTCGGTCCCTTGACGTGCAGGTCGGCGTCGACGGCGAGCATGACGGCGGGATAGTCGGCGGCCGGATCGGCATGGGCGAGGCTGCCGCCGATGGTGCCCCGGTTGCGCACCTGCGGATCCCCGATAACGGCTGCGGTCTCGGCCACGGCGGGGCATCGGTCGTGCAGCAGCGGCGAGGTCGCCACGTCGTGGTGCGTGGTCCCGGCGCCGATCTCGATCTTCCCGTCCACCTCGCGAATGCCGGCGAAGTCCGGGATGTGGGCGATGTCGATGAGGACCGTCGGCTCGCTCAGGCGCAGCTTCATCAGCGGGACGAGGCTGTGACCGCCCGCGATCAGCTTCGCCGCGCCCCCGGCCGCGGCCAGCTTCGCCACCGCGTCGTCGAGAGAGGTCGCGCGTTCGTACTCGAAAGCGGTCGGGATCACGCCTGTCCTCCCTGCGGGCTCCCGTTGGCCCCATGAATCACGCGCCACAGCCGCTCCGGCCGCAGCATCATGTCGACGTGCCGCACGCCGAAGCCGCTCAGCGCGTCGACGGCGGCGGAAACGATGCAGGGCGTCGAGCCGATCGTCCCGGCCTCGCCGACCCCCTTGGCGCCGAGCGGGTTGACCGGCGTCGGCGTCACCGTGCTCTCGAGCTCGAAGCGGGGGAAGTCGCTGGCGCGCGGGATGGCGTAGTCCATGAACGACCCGGTCAGCGGCTGGCCATCGTCGGAGTAGGCCACTTCCTCGATCAGCGCCTGCCCGATGCCCTGGGCGAGACCCCCGTGGATCTGCCCCTCCACGATGAGCGGGTTGATCAGGTTCCCGGCGTCGTCCACCGCCACCATCCTCAACAGCCGCGGCTCGCCGGTGTCGCGATCGATCTCCAGCATCGCGATGTGGCAGCCGAACGGGTAGGTGTTGTTGGAGGGCTCGAAGAACGCCTCTTCGCTCAGCCCCGGCTCCAGCCCCTCCGGGAGCTTGATCGGACGGTAGGCGTAGCCTGCCACCTCGGCGAACGACTTGGCGGACGACGGCGCTCCCTTGACGGCAATCATGCCGTTCTCGAAGACCAGGTCGCCCTCGTGCGCCTCGAGGAGCGCGGCGGCGAACTTCGCCATCTTCGCCTTGACCCTGCCGCCGGCGAGGTGGAGGGCCGCCCCGCCGACCGCCTGCGAGCGGCTGCCGAAGGTGCCGATGCCCTGCTTCACGACCCCCGTGTCGCCGTGGTGGATGCGCACGTGCTCCATCGGGATGCCGAGCTGGTCCGCGAGCATCTGGGCGAAAGTCGTCTCGTTGCCCTGGCCGTGCGGCGACGCTCCCGTCGTGGCGCTCACCCGCCCGTCGCGCTCCACCGTCACCTGCGAGTGCTCCCAGCCGCCCGTCGGAAGCCCCGAGGACGGGCCGACGCCGCACACCTCGACGTACATCGAGAGGCCCAGGCCGACCAGCCGGCCTTCCGCCCGGGCGGCGTCGCGCTCCGCCTTGAGCTGCTCCCAGCCCGCCTTCTCGAGCGCGCGGTCGAGGGCCTTCGCGTAGTCCCCCGAGTCGTAGACCGCGCCCGTCTGGGTCTTGAACGGGAACTGGTCCGGTCGAATGAAGTTGCGGCGGCGGACCTCGGCCGGGTCCATGCCCAGCTCCCGCGCCAGCAGGTCCATCGCCCGCTCCACGAAGTAGATCGCCTCCGGGCGCCCGGCCCCGCGGTAGGCGTCGGTCGGCGTCTTGTTGGTGAAGACCTCCGTGAGCGTGGCCCGGATGGCGGGGATGGCGTACACGTTGCTCGCCATCGTCATCGTCAGCGTCGGGATGGCCGCCGTGAGCAGCATGTTGTAGGCGCCGATGTCGGCCACCAGGCGCATCCTCAGGCCGAGCACGGTCCCGTCGCGGCGCGCCGCGAGATCGACGTAGGCGACGATGTCGCGCCCGTGGATGGTGCACAGGAACGCCTCCGAACGGTCCTCCACCCACTTGAGCGGCAGGCCGAGGCGCCTGCTGAGCGCGGCGGCGACGTATTCCTCCCCGTAGATGTTGATCTTCGAGCCGAACCCGCCGCCCACCTCCGGCGCTATCGCCCGCACCTGGTCCTGCCCGAGGCCGGTTAGCGACGCGATGAAGGTCCGCAGGATGTGCGGGTTCTGGGTCGACGACCAGATGGTCATCGCGTCCTTGCCCGGCTCGTAGTGGGCCACGACGCCCCGCGGCTCGATCGACGTCGGCGCGAGCCGGTGGTTGACCATGCGCTGCGAGACGACGACGTCGGCCTCGGCGAACGCCTGGTCGATCGCCGTGTCGTCGACGGCCTTCGGCGAGGCGCCCGTGCCGCTCGGAAGCGGCCCGACGGCCGCGTTGTTCGGGAAGTCGGCGTGAAGCACGGCCGGCTCTCCGGTCAGCGCCTTCTCCGGGTCGACCACCGCCGGCAGCGGGTCGTACTCGACGCTGATGGCGTCTGCCGCGTCGCGCGCCGCGTAGCGGTCCCGAGCCACGACGACGGCGACCGGCTCGCCCACGTAGCGCACGACGTCCGACGCCACCGCGCGGTGGTCCGGCGACGGGAACGGGGTGCCGATCGGCATCGGGCCGAGGAACTCGGCGATCTGCGCGCCGGTGAAGACGGCCTCGACCCCGTCGACCGCCTCCGCGCCGCTCGTGTCTACGGACCGGATCCGGCCGTGCGCGATGTCGCTGCGCTTGAACGCGAGGTGCTGCATCCCGGCAATCTTCACGTCGTCGACGTAGGTGCCGCGCCCCTGGATGAGGCGCGGATCCTCGCGACGCTTCACGCGCTGGCCGACGAGCTTCGGCAGGACAGGAGACGCCGCCATCGTCTAGCTCCCCTCGCCGCTCGCCGCGGCGTGCTGGATCGCGTTGACGATGTGCTGGTAGCCGGTGCAGCGGCAGAGGTTGCCGTCGAGGCCCTCGCGGATCTGCCGCTCGGTCGGGGCGGGGTTGTCGCGGAGGAGCGTCACCGCGGACATGATCATGCCGGGGGTGCAGTAGCCGCACTGCAGCCCGTGCTCCTCCCAGAAGCCCTCCTGCAGTGGATGCAGCCGGTCGCCGTCGGCGAGGCCCTCGATCGTCATCACCTCGGCGCCATCGGCCTGGACGGCGAAGATGGTGCACGACTTGGCGCTCCGCCCGTCCACCAGCACCGTGCACGCGCCGCACTGGCTGGTGTCGCAGCCGACGTGGGCGCCGGTCAGGTTCAGGTGCTCGCGCAGGAAATGGACCAGCAGCAGGCGCGGTTCCACGTCCGCCGCGCGCTTCCGTCCATTGACGGTGATCGAGACTCGGGCCATCGCTCTCCCCCTCCCGGTTGGCGCGCATAGCCTACCGGGGCGGGCTGGCGGGCGACAAGCCGCCGACGCCGCCCCGTCCGCTCGGGGCCGGGCAACCGGGGCAGCGGCGGATGACGCGCTGGTCCGACCGGACCGGGAGATCACCGGCGATTGTGCTCCCCTGGCCGGGCGCGTCGGCGGTCTCGGCGGTACGACGATGCGACGCGAATCGGCGGTCAGAAGATGGCGATCGGGTTTACGGGCGAGCCCGTGCCGCCCGGCACCCGCAGCGGCGCGATGACCAGCAGGAACTCCCAGCGGCCGAGGCGGGCCGCCGTTTCCGCCGCCGCGTCGAGGTCGATGTTGTCGAGCAGGTTCATCCCGCGCGCCACGATGGCGAAGCGGTGAATCGGATTGACGCGGAGGCCGGGCACGCTGTTCGGCGCCTCGTGCACGGAGTCGGCCCCGAGCAGCGCGATGTCGCGCTCGGCGAGGAACGGGATCACGGAAGCGTCCCAACCCGCCATCTCGCGCGTCGGTCCCACCTCCTCACGCCGGACCCAGCGCCCGGTCCGGAGCAGCAGCGCGTCGCCGGGTCCGAGCCGCACGCCGGCGTACTCTTCCCACGCCTCGATGTCCTCGCGGTAGAGCTTCGTGCCCGGCTCCAGGTAGGGGACACCCTTCAGGCGCGCCATGTCGACGAGGACGCCGCGCGTCACGAGGCCGTCCTTCATCTGCGTGGTGTCCATCAGGGAACAGCCGTCCTCGGTCACCACGTCGCGGTAGTCGCGGCCGTTGTACAGCTTGTCCTTGTAGAAGACGTGGCACAGCCCGTCCAGATGGGAGTAGCTGATGCCGTGGAAGTACACCTCGACGCGATCGCCGGAGTTCTGGCCCTCCGGGTTGATGCGCATCTGCAGAACGTACGGCTCCGCGGCGTCGGCGGCTTCTTCGGTGAGGAAGTCGTGCGACAGGGAAACCGTCTCGCCGGTCCGCACCAGCGCCGCGGCCTCCCGGCGCTTCGCGGGGGTCATCAGGTTCGCGGCGCCGATCTGGTCGTCGTCGCCCCAGCGGCCCCAGTTCGAGAGTTCCTCCATCCAGCGGTCGAACTGCTCGATGGAGACCGGCTCGCGGGCCTCCGACTGCGCGAGCGCCTCCGCCGCCGGGCCGCACAGGACCGCGGCGGCGAGGCAGGTTGAAGCGCGCCGCATCAAGGTGGTCTTCATCGGCAATCCTCCGTTCAGCGGGAACCGGCGCCCAGCCCATCGTAGACGAACGCCCCGCGGATCGCGGCGCGGTCGGTGGCATCGACCCCGGCCGCGCGCAGCACCGGCAGCATCGCCGGTCGGCCCCGTCGACACGCGGAACCGTCCCGCGGTCACGAACGACGTGGCGCCGGGCAGCACGATGTAGACGAAGCACTCCCG
>JAPOYG010000052.1 GCA_026706755.1 Acidobacteriota bacterium | reverse complement strand
CGAACGGCGACGGCCCGCGGAACCACCCCGCCATCGCCCACCTCGACCTGCCGCCCCTCGGCCAGCCCGGACGCTCGATGACGCTGCTCACGAAGACGCTCCTCTTCGTCAGCGAGGGCGATCCCATCATGGTGCGGACGCCGCCCGGCGCCGGCCCCGAAGCCGGCCGCAGGCTCCGCGCCTACGACAAGGAGTCGGGAGAGGTGGTCTGGGAGACGGAGTTCCCGGCCGGCACCAACGGCTCCCCGATCACCTACCTGCACGAAGACCGGCAGTACATCGTCTTGCCGATCGGCTCGCTCGATCACCCGGGCGAGTGGATCGCGCTCGCCCTGCCGTAGCCACCCGTCGGCGCCCGATGGCGCGGACTGCCGGTCAGGCGACCGCCCGGCCGTCGAAGAGCTGGATCTCGCGCTGGGCGTGCTCGGCGTAGCGCGGGTCGTGGGTCACCATGCAGATGGTCGACCCCTCGTCGTGCAACGTCCGCAGCAGACCCATGACCGCCTCGCCGTTCTTCGAGTCGAGATTGCCGGTGGGCTCGTCGGCGAGCAGGATCGACGGCTGCCCCGCGACCGCGCGCGCGACCGCCACGCGCTGCTGCTGCCCACCCGAGAGCTGGCTCGGCAGGTGCTTCGCCCGGTGCGCCATCTCCACCTTCTCGAGCGCCTGCTCGACCCGCGAGCGGCGCTCCGCCGGCCGCATGCCGCGGTAGGTGAGGGGCAGCTCGACGTTCTCGTAGACGGTGAGGTCGCCGATCAGGTTGAAGCTCTGGAAGATGAAGCCGATCTCCCGGTTGCGGGTCCGGGCCCGGTCGGCCTGGCTGAGCTGCGCCACGGGATACCCGTTCAGCGTGTAGTCCCCGGCCGTGGGCGTATCGAGCAGGCCCAGGATCGAGAGCAGGGTCGACTTGCCGCAACCGGACGGTCCGGAGATGGCGACGTACTCCCCCGGGTGAATGTTCAGCGTTACCCGGTCGAGGGCGTGGGTCTCGACCTCGTCCGTGTAGAAGACCTTCGAGACGTCCTGGAGGTGAATCAACGGGGAAAGGTCATCCATGGCTCTTGCTGCTCCGTCCATCCTGCTTCGTGTCCGGTTCGCCGCCGGTCAGGGGCCGGTGGGCGCCGCCAGCACGCGGCCGATTGCGGTCGCCATCCGGCTCCAGTGGGCTGTCTCGTCTCCCAGGCGCCGGTGCCCCGCCGCCGTGAGGGCATAGAATTTCGCCTGCCGGTTGTTGTCCGTGCTGCCCCAGGTGGCGGCGAGCAGCCCCTGCTGCTCCAGACGGTGGAGAGCCGGATAGAGCGACCCCTGGTTGACCTGCAGCACCTCCTCGGAGGTCTGCCGGATCCGCTGCGCGATTCCCCAGCCGTGGAGCGGGCCGGGGGCCAGCGTCCGCAGCACGAGGAGGTCGAGCGTGCCCTTCAGCAGATCGGCTCTGGGTCCGGTCATGTCTCTCCTGTCGGTTCCCTACAAGAGAGCGTGCAACGGGAGAGCCGTCCCTGTCAAGCGTGTTCGGCCCCGCGGTCACCCGTTGGCGTTCTGCGGCGCAGGCTCCTAGCGCCGCCAACCCGTCGCAGGCTCCGGGTCGGCCCCAGCCCCCACCGGCCCAGGAGCTTGCGCCGCGGCACGCACTCCGTTGGCGTTCCGCGGCGCAAGCTCCTAGAATCGCCGCATGGCGCCGGACCTGCGCTCGCGCGTCGTTACCGGGGTGGCCGAGGTTGCGCTCAACGTGCGCGACCTCCCGCGCATGCGGCAGTTCTACGAGGAAGTGCTCGGCTTCCCGCTGCTCTACCAGGGCTGCCATGAGGACGGCCCGGAGCCGGACCCGGCCGGCGAGCCGACGATCGCCTTCCTCACTATCGCCGAGTCGGGCACGCCGCTCGGCCGCCGCGGCCATCCGCAGATCCTCGCGCTGATCGACTACCGGCGGCACGCCTTTGCGCAGGGGAGGTTCCGCGGCCACGAACCGTCGAGGTCGACCTTCAACCACCTGGCGTTCGAGATTCCCGCGGACCGCTACGAGGCGGAGCGGGGACGCCTGACGGAGCGCGGGCTCGAGCCCGACGCCCGGTCGCTTCCCGGCATGTCCGCACGGTCCCTGTTCTTCGATGACCCGGAGGGGAACCAGATCGAGCTCATCTGCCCCGATCCGGGCGCATGATGCCGGCCCCGAGGAGTACCTGATGCTGCGCTGGATCGTCCTCGGGACGGTCGTGTGGTGGATCGGGCGGACGGCGCTCGACGGCCTGCGCCGGGCCGCCAACCGCCCGCCGCCCCCCCGGCGCCGCTTCGACACCTTCACGTTGATCGCCATTGCCGTCGTACTGCTGTGGGCTCTGCCCATCGTGGTGCCGCTTATCCGCGACCTGCTGCAGTGAACCGGCGCCCCGCCCCCCGGACGTGTCGCGTCGCCGTCCGGGCCACGACCCGGTTGGCACCGCCCGGTTGCGGCACCGACAGAGGATACGTGGGAGGAGCGGACAGAGTTCGGGTCCAGGCGAGCGAGTAGCCGGACCGGCCCGGCGCCCGGAGGGCGGAGCGCGCGACGCTCCCGCGGGAGCGCGACACCGCAGGGAGCAACGGGGCGCACCAGGCGCGGCGGAGGGCGGAGCAGCTACTGCTCGACGACCGGCTCGGTGGCGCCGAGGCGGCGCAGGAGGTCCGCCGTGCTCTCGGAGGGCGCGTTGGCGTAGCCGTACTCGACGGTGTAGAGCGGCGTGCGGCCGCGGCCGTCCTCCGCGTTGACGTCCGCGCCGTAGTCGACGAGGAGCTGGATGACGCCGTCCTCCCACATCCCGGCGGCGCCGTGCAGCGCGGTCCGGCCCCCGAGGTCGACGGCGTCGACATCCGCGCCGAGACTCAGGAGAAGTCGCACGGCCTCCTCCACGCGATGGTCCGACGGGCGCCGGGCGTCGTTCTCGCCCAGGCCGGAGGCGACCATGAGCGGCGTCGTGCCGAACGCGTTCCGCCGCGTCGGATCCGCCCCCGCGTCGAGTAGCAGCCGCATCATCGAGAGATTGGCCTGCTGGGCCGCAAGCCAGAACGGCGTGGCCCCCTTGTACGGGGCGCGGGAGATGTAATCGCCGCGCAGGGCGGGAACGCGGTCGGTGAACACTGCGTCCACGGCCGCCCCCGCTTCGAGCAGCGCGCGGGCCAATCGCGGGCGTCCCGTCTCCACCGCCGCGTGCAGCGCCGTGCGGCCGAGGCGGTCCGTCGCCGTCACGTCGGCTCCGCGGTCGATCAGCAGCCGGGCGGTCGCCTCGTGGCCGCTCTCGAACGGGACCACGCGCCAGTCGATGCCGGCCAGGGCATCGGTGCTGCGGCTCGCAACCAGCAGCGGCGTGCTGCCGTCGATGGCCCGCGCCTCGATGTCGGAGCCGGCATCGAGCAGCAGGCGCACGGACTCGACGTCGCCGGCCCGGGCCGCGAACATCAGCGCCGTGAAGCGGCGGGTCGTGCGTGCGCGGACGCCGGCCCCCGATTCGGCCAGGAGACGCACGACGTCGGCGTGACCACCGGCCGCCGCCCACATCAGCGCGGTCTGCCCCGCCTCGTGCTCGGCGAGACGCGGGTCCGCGCCGCCCGCGATGAGCCGCGCCACCACGGTGCGCAGTCCGTTCCGGGCCGCGGTCATCACCATCGTCTCGCCAGTCGGGAGCCGCGCGTGCACGTCGGCCCCCGCCTCGACGAGGTGCAGCCCGGTCTCGGTGCTGCCGTTGTCCAGCGCGATCCAGAGAGGCGGCACGCCGAGGTCGTTCACACCGTCGGCGTCGGCGCCGGCGTCGATGAGGGCCGCAACCGTGGGCAGGTCGTTCCAGTGGACGGCCCAGTGCAGCGCCGTCGCGCCGTCGGGCTGTGCGACGTCCGGATCGGCGCCCTCCCCGACGAGCGCCCGGACCGCCGCCCAGTCCTGCCGCTCGGCCGCCTCGACGAGCCGCAGGTCGTCGTCGGCCACCGCAGCGACGACCGGCGCTCCGGAACCCGCAAGTACGAACCAGGCGATCAGGAATCCGGGGCCAACGTAACGGCGCATCTGATTCGTCTCCGTTTCCGCGCACGAGCCCCGACGGCCGGGAACCGGACGAAGGCGAACCCGACCATCGGCCACCCGACAGGAAGCTGGGCTCAGACGTCCGCCAGCTCCTTCAGCTCGCCCGTGCTGTCCCCGAACGACTCCTGCGGCACGCCGAGCTTGGCGAGCAGGCTCAGGAAGAGGTTCGTGACCGGCGGGTCGTTCTCGTAGCTGAAGTGCCGGTTACCCTTGAAGCTGCCCGCGCCGCCGCCGGCGACGGCAATCGGCAGCTTGTGGTGGTTGTGCGTGTTGCCGTTGCTCATCCCGGCGCCGTAGAGAATCATCGCCTGGTCGAGCAGCGAGCCGTCTCCGTCCTCGGTCCGGGCCAGCCGGTCGAGGTAGTAGGCGAACTGCTCGGCATGGAAGATGTTGACGTCGATCAGCTTGGCGATCTTGTCGGTGTCCCCGCCGTGGTGCGACAAGGGGTGGTGCGCGTCGGAGACGTCGATCTCCGGGTAGGCCCGGTTGCTCGTCTCGTGGGCGACCATGAACGTGATGACGCGGGTGAGGTCCGCCTGGTACGCCAGAACCTGCAGATCGAACATCAGGCGCGCGTGCTCCCGGAACGTCCCCGGTACGCCCGGGGGCTGCTCCATCGCCACCGACAGATCCGTGAGGCCCTGCCGCTCCGCCAGGTGGATGCGGCGCTCCACGTCGCGGATCGCCTCGGTGTACTCGTCCAGCTTCGCGCGGTCGCGCCCGCCCAGGCCGGCCCGCAGCCGCTCCAGCTTGCCGGCGACGGCGTCGAGGATGGTACCGTCCTCCCGCATCCGCGCGCGGCGGGCGACCGCGTCGGTGGTCCCGCTGCCGCCGAAGAGCCGCTCGAAGACCACGCGCGGGTTGTTCTCCATCGGCAGCGGCGTCGTATCGCCCAGCCAGTTCAGCGTGTTGGCGTAGACGCAGCTGTAGCCGGGGTCGCACGCGCCGAGCGGCTCCTTCGAGTCGAGCGACAGCTCCAGCGACGCGAGCTGCGTCTCCTGCGCGAACTCGCGCG
>JAPOYG010000050.1 GCA_026706755.1 Acidobacteriota bacterium | reverse complement strand
TGCGGTAGCGGTCGCCGTTGCCGGTCGGCACCCACCAGGCGTGGTCGCCGGTGTTGAGGTCGATGGCCGTCATGCGCGAGTAGGGCGGCTTGACGAGCGGCAAGCCCTGGGGCATCTGCGGCTCGCGGCGGATGTTGCCGTCGCGGGCGAGGCGCTGCGCCTCGGGGGCGCCGTGGGTGTAGGTGACGGTCGCCCCGAGCGCCGGATCCGGCTGGTAGAGGGACACGACCGCCGTCCGGTTGCGCGACGGGATGTAGAGCATCCCGGTCTCGGGGTCGACGGCGCCCCCGGACCAGCCCGCGGTGCCGCCCGGCGGCGGACGCATGAGGGTGCCGTTCGTGACGCCCTCGATCGGTCGGTCGAGCGGCGTGAAGAGCGGGCCGAGCCGGAAGCCCTCGACCGCGTCGAGCGCCATCCGGCGGATCTCCGGCGTGAAGTCGACGAGGTCGTCGATGGTCACGCCCTGGTAGTCGAACGGGGCCGGCTTCGTCGGGAACGGCTGGGTCGGCGACAGCACCTCGCCCGGCATGTTCGACCCCTGCGGGACCGGCCGCTCCTCGATCGGCCAGATCGGCTCGCCCGTCACGCGGTCGAACACGTAGACGAAGCCCTGCTTGCTCACCTGCGCGATCGCCCTGACGGGGCGCCCGTCGACCACCACGTCCACGAGGTTGGGATGGGTCGCGAAGTCGTAGTCCCAGAGCCCGTGGTGCACCGCCTGGAAGTGCCAGACCCGGTCCCCGGTCTCGACGTCCACCGCGATCAGCGTCTCCGAGAAGAGGTTGTCCCCGGGCCGGTCGACGCCGTAGTAGTCGTTGGTCGTCGTGCCGGTCGGGAGATACACGTGGCCCAGCTCGTTGTCGCCCGCCAGCATCGACCAGACGTTGGCGTTCCCCGAGTAGCGCCATGATTCGTTCAACCACGTGTCGACGCCGAACTCGTCCGTGCCGTTGGGCACGGTGTGGAAGTCCCAGGCGTGCTCGCCGGTCCGCACGTCCCAGGCGCGCACCCAGCCCGGCACCGCCTCCTTCGTGATGCGCCGGTCGGCGACCGCCGAGCCGTGGATCACCCGGTCGCGGACGACGATGGGCGGCGAGTGGATGCCGAAGAGCAGGGCGTTCAGATAGTCGCGCTCCTCGCGGTTCGCCCGCGGCAGCCCGGCCATGGCGTCGACCTTGCCGCTCCCGTCGCCGAAGTCGGCGCACGGCCGGCCGCTCTTCGCCTCGACGCAGACGAGGTAGCCGTTGCCGGTGCCCCAGAAGATCCGCTCGTCGCCGGCCCCGTCGGTCCAGTAGGCGACACCCCGCTGCGACCACGGGTTGCTCATGGTCGGCGTGCCCTCTTCGTAGGACTTCGGGTTGAAGACCCACCGCGTCTCGCCGGTCGTCGCGTCGACCGCCACCCCCTGCGAGAGCGGCGTATTGAAGTAGAGGATGCCGTCCACCATGAGCGGCGTCGCCTGCAGGCGCGAGAGGATCGGCCGGTGCCCGGTCCGATAGAGGTCGGGCGTCTCCTCGACGAGCGCGTCGACGATCGCGTTCAGCGGCGCGGACCACTCGCCGCCCCCCGGCGTCGTCAGGCTGAGGTGCCGGTCGACGGTGGTCCACTCCCAGGCCAGCTCCAGGTCCGCGAAGTTGCCGGCGTCGATCTGGTCGAGCGGCGAGTACTTCTGGCCCCCGACGCTCCCGGCGTAGCTCCGCCATTCGCCGCCGGAGGTGTCGTAGGTCTGCCACGGGCCGGGTTCGGCGGGCTGGCCGGCCGCGACGGCGGACCCGCAGACGACGAGCGCGAGCATGACGGCGAGCGAAGTCGACTGGCGCATGGCTTGACCTCCATCCGGGTAGTCCGCACCGGGCTGACGCACCCGGCAGTCGGCTTCTTCTCCGGCGACCGCAATGCTACACCGCTGCCCGCGAATCGGAGGCTGCTGCGGAGCACCCGAATGTCCATCCGTTTCCATCCGATTCCATCCGGTTCGGAGACCGCGAGAGCGGGAAGTCGAGCGCCCGCGCGACGCCGGAGACGGTGCAAGCGCACGCCGGTTCCCTGTTGCCGGGTCCTCCGCCGCGGAGTACGATGCGTCGATTGGCCGTATCTCGCGTCGCCAGGGCGCGCGCGCGGACGCCCGGGGACCCAGGGGAGCGTCGATGGTTCCAGCGGACAACGGCGTTCGGGGCAGGGCGGCCGGGGCGGTGCGGGCGTTCGTGTTCGCGACGATGGCTGGAAGCGCGCTCGCGGCGGCGGGCGCGACGCCGGCCGTCGGGGCCGGATCGGAGGAGCCTCCGCGGGTGGCCGTGCAGGCGCCCGCCGGGGGAGCCGCTGCGGTCATGCCCCGCGCGGTCCTGGACCGCTACTGCGTCACCTGCCACAACGACCGGCTCCGGACCGGCGGCCTCAGCCTGGCCGCGGGCGCGGTCGATACCGCCGATCCGAGTCGCCATGCCGACGTCTGGGAGAAGGTCATCGCCAAGCTCCGCACCGGCGCGATGCCGCCTCCCGGGCGCCCGCGCCCGGGCGAGGCGACGTACGACGCGGTGGCGGGCCGCCTCGAAGCGGACATCGACCGCGCGGCCGCGGCAGGACCGAACCCCGGCCGCACCAGCACCGTCCATCGGCTCAACCGCACCGAGTACCGCAACGCGATTCGTGACCTGTTCGCGCTCGACCTCGACGTGACCCCGCTTCTGCCCGGCGACGAGACGTCGGACACCGGCTTCGACAACAACGCCGACGTGCTGTCGATCTCGACCGCGCAACTCGAACGCTACCTCTCCGCGGCGCGCACCGTTACCCGACTCGCCACGGGGCTGGAGCCGACCGGGCCCGGGTTCGAGACCTTCGACGTGCCGCTGCTCCTGCTGCAGGACGAGCGCCAGAGCGAGGACCTGCCGCTCGGCTCGCGGGGTGGGGTCGCCGTGCCCTATCACTTCCCCGTCGACGGCGACTACCTCATCAAGATCGAGCTGCGCGCCAACTGGCAGGACTACATCCTCGGCATGGGCAGCGCGCACCAGCTCGACGTCCGGATCGACGGCGAGCTGGTCGAGCGGTTGACGGTCGGCGGCGACGCTCCCGGCCGGCCCGCGCCGGTCACGTTCACCATCGCCGAGCGGGGCGACCCCGAGTGGGAGGCGTACCTGCAGTCGGCCGACGAGCGGCTCGAGGTGCGGGTGCCGGTCGGGGCCGGCCCGCGCACGGTGAGCGTATCGTTCGTGCGCAACGTCTGGGAGCCGGAGGGAATCCTGAAGCCGCGGCAGGCCGGCGAGGTGCTGTCGAACGACGAGGCGTACCACGGCAACGCGGCGGTCAGCGCGGTCGCCATCGGCGGGCCGTACGCCGTGACCGGGCCGGGCGACACGCCGAGCCGCCAGGCCATCTTCACCTGCCGGCCGGAGACCGCGGCGCCGGCGGACGAGCGTGCATGCGCCACCGAGATCGTCTCGCGGCTGGCGCGCCGGGCCTACCGCCGGCCGGTGACGCACGCCGACATGGATACGCTGCTCGGCTTCTTCGACAGCGGCCGCGAGGACGGCGGCGGCTTCGACGCCGGCGTCCAGCTCGCGCTGGAGCGCATGCTCGTCGATCCCGATTTCCTCCTGCGCATGGAGCGCGACCCGGCCGGCGCGGCGCCCGGAGAGCCGTACCGCCTGAGCGACGTGGAGGTCGCCTCGCGTCTGTCGTTCTTCCTCTGGGGCAGCATCCCCGACGAGCCGCTGCTCGATGCGGCCGAGCAGGGCGGGCTCACCGATCCGGCAGAGCTGGACGCGCAGGTCCGCCGCATGCTGGCCGACCCGCGCGCCCGGTCGCTGATCGACGACTTCGCGGTCCAGTGGCTGCACCTGCGCAACCTGGAGGACGTGACCGGCGACCCGGTGCCGTTCCCCGACTTCGACGACAACCTGGTCGAGGCGTTCCGTGAGGAGACGACGCTGTTTCTCGCGAGCACCCTGCGCGAGGACCGCAGCGTGCTCGACCTGCTCGACGCCGACTACACCTTCGTCAACGAGCGGCTCGCGCGCCACTACGGCATCCCCGGCATCTACGGATCGCGCTTCCGGCGCGTCGCGCTGCCGGACCGGGAGCAGCGGGGCGGCCTGCTCGGCCACGGCGGCCTGCTCGCCCTGACCTCGTATCCGACCCGCACGTCGCCGGTGCTGCGCGGCAAGTGGCTGCTCGACACGATTCTCGGGGCGCCGCCCCCGTCGCCGCCGGCCGACGTGCCGGCGCTGCCGGAGCGGGGCGACGGGGGCCGCACCACCTCGGTGCGGGAACGGCTGGAGCGCCACAGACAAGCCCCGGCGTGCGCTACGTGTCACGCCTCCATCGATCCGCCCGGCTTCGCGCTCGAGCAATTCGACGGGCTGGGGGCTTGGCGTACCGCCGACGAGTTCGGCAATCCCATCGACGCCACCGCCACCATGCCGAACGGCCGGACGGTGGCGGGGATGGCCGGGCTGCGCGCGCTGCTCCTGGAGCGGCCCGAGCAGTTCGCCGGCACCGTGACCGAGAAGCTCCTCTCCTACGCCCTCGGGCGCGGCCTGGAGCACATCGACCGGCCGACCGTGCGCGCCGTCGTGCGGGACGCGGCGGCGGACGACTACCGCTGGTCGGCGCTCATCGCCGGCATCGTCAAGAGCCCGGCGTTTCTGATGCGCAACGCCGCCGCGGATTGATTGCATGCGAGTCCGAGAAGAGTCGGCGGTAGACAAGGCAAAAGCAGAGGATGCTGTCGAGCGGCCGGCCGAGTGCGAAGAAGATCGGCGGCTGACGAAGCAGGCCATGGCGGCCTCGGAACGGGTGCTCATGGAGATCTGGGACAATCCGGACGATGCTGAATACGATCGGCTACAGGTTTCGGCGTGAGGAGAACGACATCATGACCATCAGCAGGAAATCGCTGCCGCGCCGGACCGTGCTGCGCGGCCTCGGCGTGACCTTGAGCCTCCCGTTCCTCGATGCGATGTCTCCCGCGCTCACTGCGCTGGCGAAGAGCGCGGCGAAGCCGATCCACCGCTTCCAGGCCATCTACGTGCCCAACGGCATGGCGATGCAGTACTGGACGCCGGAGCAGGAAGGC
>JAPOYG010000256.1 GCA_026706755.1 Acidobacteriota bacterium | reverse complement strand
GGCCCCGCCGCCCGCGCCGCCGAGCGTCCCCGGCGCGCCCGCCCGTCGTCGGGCGAGCGCCGCCAGCAGCCCGCCGACGTCGCGCTCGCCGGCGCGTACGGACACCAGGGGCGCCACGACGGGGGTCAGGACCTCGCGGTCCAGCGGCTGCCGATCGGGGCGGCGCGGCGGCGGGGCGGGGCGCGGCGGTACGGGACTGTCGACCCGTGCCTGTCCCCGGCGTTCCGCGCGCGGCGGCGGCAGGGGTTGGCGCAGGCCGCCGCCCCCGCCTCCGCCCCCGGGGCCGGGCTCCGCGAAGAAGACCAGGTGCGCCAGGGACGGCGACGCGGCGCCGGCGTCCGCCAACGGAGGGCGCACGCCAAGCGATCCGAGCACGGCCGCCGCGACCAGCACGTGGCAGGCGGCCGAGAGCACCACCGACCACCGCCGGGGCTCCGCGCCGCCCGCCCTCGCCAGCAGCGCGCTCCCGAAGACGCGCCCGGCCGCCGCCCGCCCGCCCGAGGTGCGCAGGCGCCGGGCCGCCCGCAGCGCCTCGGGCCCCGCCACCAGGGGTTCGCGACGTAGAACGGCGCGGACCCCTGAAGGATTGGGTTGGGCGCCGAGCGGAGCCGCAGGCGACGAACGGCGGGCGAGGGGTTCGCGACGTAGAACGGCGCGGACCCCTGAAGGATTGGGTTGGGCGCCGAGCGGAGCCGCAGGCGACGAACGGCGGGCGAGGGGTTCGCGACGTAGAACGGCGCGGACCCCTGAAGGATTGGGTTGGGCGCCGAGCGGAGCCGCAGGCGACGAACGGCGGGCGAGGCCGTCCCCGACCGTCGCGATCTCACCGGCGGCGATCAGGAGGCGCACCTCTGCCGCCGGCGCTCCCGCGGCCCGGGCGATCTCCGCCGCGGAGAAGACGTCGGTCAGCGCGCGTCCGCCGTCGGGCGAGGTCGTCACCGCATGCCTCCCAGCCCTTCCCGATGCAAGACGCGCGCCTGCCGGGCGCTCGCCTCCGGCCGCCGCGGAACGGAGGCTCGGCGGTGGGCCCGCGGGTCAGGCGTCCGGATCCGGGGACTCGGTGCGCCCCCCGGAGGACACTACTTCGTCCCCTCGATGAAGCTCCGGCCTCCGTGCTCGGCAAGCACGCGCACCGCGCGGAACCCCTCGGCCGCGAGAGCCGCCACCGCCCCCCCGCTGGCGCGGTAGCCCGGGTCGAGGGCACGTTCCGAGAAGACCGCGCCGAGGCCGCCCCGTGCGGCCCGCTCGATGACCAGGCAGCGGCCTCCGGGACGGAGCACGCGCAGGATCTGCTGCAGGCAGACCACCCGGTCGTTGATGTGCAGGCCTCCGATCACGTCGGCAAGGACGGCGACGTCGAACGCGTCCGAGTCGTACGGCAGCGCCCCGAAGGGGGCGACCCGCACGTCGACGAGGACGCCCGCGCCGGCGGCCGCGCGGCCGATGCGCGCGGCTGCCGTCTCGTCGGTCGTAACGGAGCAGGCTTCGCCGCTGATGCCGACCGCGCCGGCGAGCACGGCGATGAGCTCGCCGTCGTTGCCCAGCTGGAGCACGCGGGAGCCGAGCTTCAGGCCGGCCATCGAGACGTCGAGGTCCCGGGGACCACCGCTCTTCTTCAGCTTGAACAGCGCCATCGCGTGGCTCTCCCCCGTCCGCGAGCCGACCGCCGTCACGCCGCGGGCAGGCGCCGGTCGGGCGACGACGCCATGATATAGTGTGCGCCCGTGAAAATCCCGGACGACATCGCGCCTCCGCGCGGTCGGCTCGGGGTCCTCCTGGTCGGCCTCGGCGCGGTGAGTACCACCTTCATCGCCGGCGTCCATGCCATTCGGCGAGGGCTCGCGGCGCCGACCGGTTCACTGACCCAGTTGGGCACCATCCGCCTCGGGAAGCGGACCGACGGGCGCTCTCCGCGCATCCGGGACTTCGTGCCGCTCGCCGCGCTCGACGACCTCGTCTTCGGCGGCTGGGACATCTTCGAGGACAACGGGTACGAGGCGGCGCGCAAGGCGCAGGTCATCCAGCCCGACCTGCTGGAGCGGGTGCGGCCCGACATGGAGGGCATCGAGCCCATGCCGGCCGTCTTCGACCGGCACTACGTGAAGAAACTGGACGGCCCCAACGTCAAGACGGGCCGCAGCAAGCGGGAGCTCGCCGAGCAGGTCATCGCCGACATTCGACGGTTCCGGGCGGAGCACCAGCTCGACCGCCTGGTGATGATCTGGTGCGGCAGCACGGAGATCTTCCTCGAGGAGACCCCGGTTCACGCGTCCCTGGCGGCGCTCGAGCGCGGCCTCGAGACGTCGGACGCGGCCATTCCGTCGAGCATGATCTATGCCTACGCGGCCATCCGGGAGGGCATCCCGTACGCGAACGCGGCGCCCAACCTCAGCGCCGACGTGCCGGCCCTCGAGGAGCTCGCGCAGACGACCGGGGCGCCCCTCGCCGGAAAGGACCTCAAGACCGGCCAGACGCTGATGAAGACGATGATCGCGCCCGGGCTCAAGGCGCGGCTCCTCGGCGTCAACGGCTGGTACTCGACCAACATCCTCGGCAACCGCGACGGCGAGGTGCTCGACGATCCGGAGTCCTTCCGGACGAAGGAGGAGAGCAAGAAGTCGGTGCTCGATCACATCCTGCAGCCGGAGCTCTACCCCGGCCTGTACGACGACCTGCACCACGTCGTGCGCATCAACTACTACCCGCCGCGCGGCGACAACAAGGAGGGCTGGGACAACATCGACCTCCTCGGGTGGCTCGACTACCCGATGCAGCTCAAGATCAACTTCCTGTGCCGCGACAGCATTCTCGCGGCGCCGATCGTCCTCGACCTCGTTCTGCTCCTCGACCTGGCGAAGCGGGTCGGCATGAACGGCATCCAGGAGTGGCTGTCGTTCTACTTCAAGAGCCCCATTCACGCGCGCGGCCTCTATCCCGAGCACGACCTCTTCATCCAGTTGATGAAGCTCAAGAACACCCTGCGCTACCTCCGCGGGGAAGAACTCATCACCCACCTGGGTCTGGAGTACTACGACTAGGAGCTTGCGCCGCAGAACGCCAGCGGAGTGCGTGCCGCGGCGCCAGCTCCCAGGACGGTGGGGGCTGGGGCGAGAACCATGACCGAGAACCCGAACCGCGGTCGTCTGCAGGCCGTCCTGATCGGCGGAACGTTCGCCGGCGTGCTGTCGGCGCTGCCGCTCATCGAGCTGGGCAACCTCTGCTGCTGCCTGTGGCTGGTCGGCGGCGGCGGCGTGGCGTCCTACCTCACGCAGCAGAGCCAGCCCTACCCCATCACGCCCGGCGACGGCGCCGTCGTCGGTTTCCTGGCGGGGGTGACCGGGGCGTTCGTGTCGGTTCTCGTGGCCATCCCGATCCAGCTCGTCACGGCCCCCTTCCGCGACGGGATGACCGAGATGCTGGACATGTCGGACGTGCCGCCGGAGGTGCTCGAGATCATGGAGCAGGTCAGCAGCGGTCCCGGGGCGATCGTGGTCGGCTTCTTCATCACGCTGGCCGCCGGCATGATCTTCGCAACCCTGGGCGGCCTGCTCGGCGCGGTGCTCTTCCGCCGCGAAGGCCCCCCGCCGGGAGCGGGCAACATCGTGCCGCCGGTTCCGCCGCCCGCTCCCTGAGGGCGGCCGGGTCCGGTGGCCGGGCGGAACGAGGGCGCCCGCCCCTCCGTCTACGAGGGGGAGGCGTGACCGGCGCCCGGCAGGAATCGGACGAGGCCCGAGTCGAGAGGCACGCGAGATGGCGCTGATCAAGACCGAGAATCTGTGGAAGACCTACCACATGGGCACGGAGTCGGTGCACGCGCTGCGCGCCGTCTCCGTCGAGATCGAGCGCGGCGAGTTCGTGGCCATCATGGGGCCCTCGGGGTCCGGCAAGTCGACCCTGATGAACCTCATCGGGTGCCTCGACACGCCGACCGAGGGAACGTACCGCATCAACG
The DNA here is from genome assembly GCA_026706755.1 of Acidobacteriota bacterium. Lineage (GTDB taxonomy): Bacteria > Acidobacteriota > Vicinamibacteria > Vicinamibacterales > UBA8438 > JAGWAJ01. The sequence goes on along the minus strand of JAPOYG010000256.1, from coordinate 35,826 downwards.
ACCGACCCGTCAGCGGAATGAACGACGACGAGCTGGCCCGGATTCGCAATCGCGAGATCGGGTTCGTGTTCCAGACCTTCAACCTGCTTCCGCGCGCGTCCGCGCTCCACAACGTGGAGCTGCCGCTCATCTACGCCGGGATGCCCTCGGCCGAGCGCAAGGAGCAGGCGGTGGCGGCGCTCCACCTCGTGGAGCTGGACGACCGCATGGATCACCGTCCGAACGAGCTGTCGGGCGGACAGCGCCAGCGCGTCGCCATCGCACGCGCGCTCGTCAACAATCCCTCGATCGTGCTCGCGGACGAGCCGACCGGCAACCTCGACACCAAGACCGGCATCGAGATCATGGCCGTGTTCGAGGGGCTGCACCGGGCCGGCAACACGATCATCCTGATCACCCACGAGGCGGAGGTGGCGCGCTACGCGCACCGGGTGATCCACATCCGCGACGGGCAGATCGAGCGGGACGAGCGGACGATGAGGATCCCTCCGCCGGGCGTCCGGCCCCCGGCGCCGTCCGCTGACGCCGCGCGCCTCTGACCGGCGCGTTGGGAGTCTGCGCGCGCGAGAAAACTCCCGCGTCGCCGATTCTGCGGCGCAGACTCCTGGCGCGCCTCTGACCGGCGCGTTGGGAGTCTGCGCGCGCGAGAAAACTCCCGCGTCGCCGATTCTGCGGCGCAGACTCCTGGCGCGCCTCTGACCGGCGCGTTGGGAGTCTGCCGGCTCAGCGGGTGTCCTGATACTCCCCGAATACGGATCGGAGGGCGTCGGCGATCTCGCCGACCGTGGCCCGGGCCTCGACCGCGGCGACGATTGGCGGCACGAGGTTGGTCGCGCCCCGTGCCGCGTCCCGCACGGCGTCGAGGGCGGCCCGCGCGGCCGCCGGGTCGCGGGCGGCGCGGAGCGCGGCGACCCGCCCCGCCTGGTCCGCCTCCACGGCAGAATCGATGCGCTGGATCGCGATGGCGCCGCCGTCGTCGGTAGTGAATCGATTCACGCCGACGACGACGCTCTCGCCGCTCTCGATGGCCTGCTGGGCGCGATAGGCGGCTTCCTGTATCTCACGCTGGATGAAGCCGGACTCGATCGCGTCGAGAGCGCCCCCCCGCTCGTCGATCCGCTCGAGGATCGCCGCCGCCTCCGCCTCGAGCCGATCCGTGAGCCGCTCGACGGCCCACGAACCGGCAACCGGATCGACGGTGTTGGTGACGCCCGTCTCCGAGGCGATGATCTGCTGGGTCCGGAGCGCGATCCGGGCCGCTTCCTCCGTGGGCAGCCCCAGCGCCTCGTCACGGCCGTTGCAGTGCAGCGACTGCGTGCCGCCGAGCACCGCGGCCAGCGCCTGGAGCGCGACCCGCACGATGTTGTTGTCCGGCTGCTGCGAGGTGAGCGTGCTGCCGGCGGTCTGGGTATGGAAGCGGAGCTGCTGCGCGCGCGGCTCGGTGGCGCCGAATCGCTCGCGCATGATCCGCGCCCACAGCCGCCGCGCGGCGCGGTACTTCGCGATCTCCTCGAGAAAGTCGTTGTGGGCGTTGAAGAAGAACGAGAGGCGCCGGCCGAACGAGTCGACGTCGAGGCCCGCGTCGAGCGCTGCCTGCACGTAGGTCGTCGCGTTCGCGAAGGTGAACGCGATCTCCTGCGCCGCGGTCGAGCCGGCCTCGCGGATGTGGTAGCCGCTGATGGAGATCGGATGCCACGCCGGGAGCTCGCGGTCGCAATAGGCAACGATGTCGGTGACGATCCGGAGCGACGCGCGCGGGGGGTAGATGTAGGTGCCGCGCGCCACGTACTCCTTCAGGACGTCGTTCTGCAGCGTCCCGGCGATCGACCGCGGCGGCACCCCCTGGCGCCGGGCGGTCGCGACGTAGAGGGCCAGCAGGATGATGGCGGTGGCGTTGATGGTCATCGACGTCGACACGCGGTCGAGCGGGATGCCGTCGAACAGCCGCACCATGTCCTCGATGGAGTCGATGGCGACGCCGACGCGGCCGACCTCGCCCGCCGCGAGCGGGTGGTCGGAGTCGTAGCCGATCTGCGTCGGCAGGTCGAAGGCGACGCTCAGGCCGCTCACGCCCTGATCGAGCAGATAGCGGTAGCGGCGATTGGATTCGGCGGCCGTGCCGAACCCGGCGTACTGGCGCATCGACCAGTAGCGGCCGCGGTACATCGTCGGGTAGATGCCCCGCGTGAACGGGAACTCGCCCGGCCGCCCCAGGCCGTCGCCGGGCGGCTCGGAAGCGCCGTCTCGCGGACCGAAGACCCTGGACTCCATCGGACGCGCAGATTGTAGCGAAACTCGCGCGCGTTGAACGGCCGCGAGCGGTTCGGACATCGAAGGGGCCACCGCGGGGCGGGCGAGACTTCTACGGCGCGGGCTGCGGGTCGACCCAGGAGCGGAGGTCGCGGCCGGTCATCTCCGCCGGCGCCGGCACCCCGGACAGGGCGAGCAGCGTGGGGGCGACGTCGCGCAGCGAACCGTCCCGCAGCGCGAGGCCCCGCCCCTCGAGGGTGCGGTCGATCAGCAAGACGGGAACCGGGTTGCGGGTGTGCGCGGTGTGCGGCTGGTCGCGCTCGCGGTCCCACATCTGCTCGGCGTTGCCGTGATCCGCGGTCAGGATGACGCAGCCGCCGGCCGCGTCGACGGCGCGCACGATGCGCGCCAGGCAGGCGTCGAGGGTGGAGACGGCGGTCACGGCGGCGTCGAGGCGGCCGGTGTGCCCCACCATGTCGGCGTTCGCGAAGTTGCAGATCACCACGTCGTGCCGTCCCGCGCCGACGTCCGCGACGAGGGCGTCGGTAACGGCCGCCGCGCTCATCTCGGGCTGCAGGTCGTAGGTCGGCACCTTCGGCGACGGAACGAGGATGCGGTCCTCGCCGCCGTAGGGCCGCTCCTCGCCGCCGTTGAAGAAGTAGGTGACGTGCGCGTACTTCTCCGTCTCGGCCAGACGCAGGTTGGTGCGGCCGTGCGCGGTCAGGACCTCCGCCACCGTGCCCGACAGGTCCTCCGGCCCGAACGCGATCGGGATCTCGAACGTCGCGTCGTACTCCGTCATCGTCGTGACCGCGACGCGGGGGGGCGCCGCGCGGGCGAAGCCGTCGAAGCCCGCATCGGCCAGGGCGCGCGTGATCTGGCGCACGCGGTCGGCACGGAAGTTGAACAGCACGACCGAATCGTCGTCCCGGACGGGTCCGACCGGCCGACCGTCCGCCACGACCACGCCGGGCTCGATGAACTCGTCCGTCACGCCGGCGGCGTAGGACGCGGCGACGAGCTCCGCGGCGCTCCCGGCCTCGCGCCCCCGGCCGAGGACGATGGCGTCGTACGCGCGCTCGGTCCGGTCCCAGCGCCGGTCGCGGTCCATGGCGTAGTAGCGTCCGGTCACCGACGCCACGCGCGCGCCGCCCCCGGCCGCGGCCGCTCGCTCGACCGCCCCGACGCAGTCGGCGCCCCCGGTCGGGGCGGTGTCCCGGCCGTCGGTGACGGCGTGCACGAACACGCGGGACACCCCGAGCCGGGCCGCCATGTCCATGAGGGCGACCAGGTGCCGCTGGTGGCTGTGCACCCCGCCGTCCGACACGAGTCCGACGAGGTGCAATGCGTGCCGATCTCCGGCGCAGCGGGTCATCGCGGCGGCGAGCGCGGGGTTCCGGTAGAAGTCGCCGTCGCGGATGCTGCGGTCGATGCGCGTCAGGTCCTGGTACACCACGCGTCCGGCGCCGAGGTTCATGTGTCCGACCTCGGAGTTCCCCATCTGGCCGGGAGGGAGGCCGACCGCCTCGCCGCTCGTGACGAGGCTGCCGTGCGGGCAGCGATCGAGAAGTTCCTCGTAGACGGGCGTGCGCGCGAGGCGGATGGCGTTCCGATCGGGGCTCTCGCTCAGTCCCCACCCGTCGAAGACGACGAGCACGACGGGGCGGCGCGGTCGGTTCATCGGGGGGCTCCCGGCCGGCGGCGGCCGCCGCCGCGCGGATCATACCACGCGACCGGCGCTGGCTTCGTCCGTAACTCCTTGTATTTGAATGGCTTGAATCGTTCGACCCGGATTGACTTGCGGCCGGCGCCACTCTATGATCAGGTGTTCACCGAACTGATGCTCACTTTCGACGCGAATCCACTCTGTCGCGGGAGATCAACTCCGATGCACCCCATTGCCCGGCTCCTGTCCCGGCACTCCCTGATGGCGGCCTCGGTCGTCGCCACCGCCCTGCTGCTGGCCGCCGCGCCGGTCGCGGCCCAGGACCTCGAAGACTGGCAGGAGGACGAGCTTCGATCGCTGTGCGATGTCGTCAGGAGCGCGCGCGCCGGCGAGATCGTGGCCCTGGAAGACCCGTTCGAGTTGGACCCCACGTTCATCAAGGCCACGGACGGCGAGACCTACGTGCCGTTCACGCTGACGATCGATCCGGACGCGGTCGCGGACGACGTGGCCATCTACCTGTACGTGGACGAACACCAGGACGGACCGGTCGAGCCGGGCGACGAGGATTGTCCGCAGGGCGTATTCGCGGACGCCTATTTCGTGGGCGCGCCGGAGTCCGACGGGGCGGTGCGGATCAGCCGTGCGTTCAACGCTCCGGGCGGTCTGTACGACGTCTACGTGGCCATCCGCGACAGCGCCGGCGAGGACGGCGACCGCAACGACGATCCGACCGTCCTGCTGCTGCGGGACGAGGTCGAGGTGCCCGACTTCTGGACTCCCGACCTGCAGATCAGCACGATTTTCGTTGCCGAGTCGATCGCACCGCTCAACGCGCCGCTGACCCCGGAGCAGCAGATCGTGAGGCCCTACGCGCTCGGCGCGTTCGAGATTCTTCCGAAGTTCGAGCTGAGCTTCACGCAGGGAGAGGAACTGGCGCCGCTCTTCTTCGTTTACAACCCGGGTCTGCAGGATGGCGCGAAGCCGAACGTGACGGTGGAGTTCGACTTTCACCGGCAGACGGCGGACGGCGAGGAGTTCTTCAACCGGACCCCGCCGCAGGAGTTCAACAGCCAGACCCTGCCTCCGGACTTCGACCTGACGATCGGCCACCAGATCGTGGCTGGGCAACAGGTGCCGCTGCGGAGCTTCCCGGCGGGCAGCTACCGCCTCGAGGTCAAGGTGACGGACAACACGTCCGGGGCCGAGGTCGTCCACAACATCGCCTTCAGCGTGGGGGCGTAGCCGGAGCAACCCGTGTTCCAGGCCCGACGGCGGTCGGCCGGCGCCGCGCCCGACGAGTGGACCGCAGGGGATTCCCGTGCGCACTGCCAACCCCTGTCGACGCGAGACGCCGTGCGGATCGCCGCCGTGGCCGGCGCGCTGCTGATCACCAGCGCGGGGGTGGCGGCGGGCCCGTCCGAGAGCACCGGGAACGTCAGCGGCATAGTCACGGATCAGGCAGGGACACCGCTCGGCCGCGTTCTCGTCTCGGCTTCCGGCCCGTCGGGCACGACGCTGGTGCTGGGCACCGTTGCGGGCGAGTTCGCGTTCCGCGCCCTTCCCCCCGGCCGCTACCTGGTCCGAGCGCACCGCGCCGGCTTCCACGCTTCGCGGCTGGAGGTCGACGTCCGGACCGATTCCGACACGTTCGTTGGCGAGATGCGATTGCTGCGCGCGCCGCCTCGCGCGCCGGCGCCGCCCATCCGAATGGCGGGTGCAGGTCTCGGCGCACCCGGGAGCGGTGCGGGGCAGGCGGCGGCGCCGCAAGGCGCCGCCGCCGGGGACCCGGCGGCCACCCCTGCCCCCGGCACCGTCGCGACGAGGTTCTGGCGGCTGGGCCGGGCTCGTCGCAGCGTGCTCAAGAGCCGCAACTGGGATCCGGTCGCGGCGGTCGAGGCGGATCTCGATCGCCTCGACGTGCCGCTCGGTCGCGGGCCGATCACCGACTACGTGAGCGGGCTCCCGGTAACCGGTGAGGTCCAGTTCCTCACGCGAGCCACGCTGGACGGGCCGCTCCGGTGGCGCTCGGCCACGGGCGTCCCACCCGGACAGATCGCCTACTTCGCCGTGACGCCCACGACCGACGGCGAAGCGGCGTGGGCCGTTCGGGGCGCGGTGAACATGACCGCGGGCAACGCGTCGGCATGGGCCGTGTCGGGCCGGCTCGCCGGCAACCCGCACGCCGACCACGATCTCGACGTGCGGATTTCATACAGCCGGCAGCAGTACGCCAGCTCGGGCCAGCCGGCCCGGCCGCTGGGTGCGGACGGTCGCGGGCGCCCGAGCCGGGAGGTCGCGAGCGTCCGGGCGTTCGACACCTGGACGCCCTCGTCGCGCGTCACCGTCGGCTACGGCGCGGACCTCGCCGGCTACGGCTACCTGGAGGACGGACGGCTCTTCAGCCCGCGCGCCCACCTGACGGTCACGCCGATCGCGCGCACCCGCGTGCGCGTCGGCCTGTCGCGCAGGATGACCGCTCCGGGCGCGGAGCAGTTCCTTCCGCCCGGGTCCGGCGTCTGGCTCCCGCCGGAACGCACGTTCGCGTCGCTGTCGGGCGTTGACCCCCTGCGGGCCGAGCGGACCCGGCACGTCGAGGTCGCCCTGGAACGCGACGTCGGCAGGGGCTCGACGATCGAGGTGCGGCGGTTCCGGCAGGACATCGCGGGGCAGATGGTCACCCTGTTCGGGATGAGCGGGGCGTCGTTCCGGGACGCGTTCGCCGCTCCGGGCGGGCACTACCGGCTGGCCAGCATGCACGGTGCGCTGGCCGACGGATGGGGCGTCCGGTTCAGCCACGGCGACGACGAACGCCTCCGCGGCGCGATCGACTACAACGTGGTCCGGGCGGACTGGGCTCCCGGAGCGGGCTTCGGAGGCTCGGCCGCCCTGGTCAGCCTGCTCGCCGGCGGAGGGGATCGGTTTCACGACGTGACGACGACGTTCGAGGCCGAGGTGCCGGAGACGGCGACGCGCATCCTCGCGCTCGTCCGCATCAGCGGCGCGTTCGCGCGGATGATGCACGACACGCTGGCATCCGGCGTCAACGCCCGATTCGACGTGCGGGTGACGCAGCGGCTGCCCTTCTCGCCCTTCGACGGCAGCACGTGGGAGCTGCTCGTGGCCCTGCGCAGCCTCTTCCATGATCCGGCGTTCGGCGCGTCGACCTACGATGAGCTCCTCGTGGTCGATGCACCGCCCCAGCTCGTCGGCGGCCTCGTCGTGCATTTCTGAGGCACGCCGCGCGAGCCGTCGTCCCCGGGTGTTCCAGGCCGGCGTGCCGTGTCCCTGGCGGGCACGGGCGATTCAAGAATTTGTCACCCGCGATCCACTTTGTTGGGCCGGCCGGGCCCTCCGCGCCACCGGCGGGAGGAGTCCGCCCGCCGGCTGGCCGAACTGCTCCCCGGGTCGAAGGCACTCCTTTTGCATGGATTTGCCAGCGTACTGGTGGTGTGCGTAGATGACGGTGGTTGAGACCGATGCGGCGCGGCGGCGCCTGGCACCCGTGACCCGGGTGCTGCTGGGCGTGGGCGTCGTGGCCGTTCTCGGATGCCTGGCCGTCGCCAACGTCGCCGTGCAGGCCACCTGGCGGGCCGTCGCCGACGGCGTGCGCTGGGAACAGCGGCCGGAGGGCCTCGTCGCCGCCACCGTGGAGCCCGGCACCGCGGGCGCCCGGGCCGGGTTGCTCCCCGGGGACGTCCTCCTGGACGTCGACGGGGAACCGGTCGAGTCGCATGCCGACCTCCGCGTGCTCCTGCGCGGGGGTGCCGGCCGCGATTCGCCGTTGCACTACACCGTGCTGCGCCTGCGCGTATCGCAGGCGTATCGGGTGACGGTCGAGCGAGTGCCGGCCGTCAACCTCCCGGTCTACCTCGTGCTGGCCGGCGTCGGCCTGTTCGGCCTGCTGGTCGGGGCCTCCGTCCGCATCCGGCGGCCCGGCCACCAGGCGACCCTGCATTTCTTCTGGCTGACCGTCGCCTTCTTCGGGGTTTTCGCATTCTCGTTCAGCGGCCGCCTGGACCGGCTCGACTGGGTGTTCTTCTGGGCGGACGAAGTCTCGCTCCTGCTGCTCGCGCCGCTCTTCCTGCACTTCGCGCTGGTCTTCCCCGAGCGTTCGTCCGGGTGGATGCGCCGGCTGCCCGGCGTCCGGGTACTGCCGGCCGTGTACGCGCCGGCGCTCCTGCTCGGCGCCGCGCAGGCAGCCGCCGTGCTCCAGGGCCGAGGGAGCGGAGGTTTCACCGGCACCGTGGAGACCATCTGGGAGCTGCAGCACCTCTACCTCGCGGGCTGCATCCTCGGCGGTCTGGCGGCGATGATCACGGCCCTCCGCCGGGTCACCTCGGTAACGGCGCGGCGCCAGCTCCGGTGGGTCGTGTCGGGCGCGGTGCTCGGAGGGGTGCCGTTCACCTGCGCGTACGCCATCCCCTACGCGCTCGGATTCACGCCCGCGGCGGGCCTCGAGCTGACCGCGGTGCCGCTCGCCCTGGTCCCGCTGGCCTTCGCCTCCGCGATCGTCCACTACCGCCTGCGCGACGTCGAGGTGATCGTCAAGCGGAACCTCGGCTACGCGGCCGTGGCCGCCGCCATGGCGACCCTCTACCTGGCCCTCACCTACCTCTGGTCGGAGGTGGTCAGCGAGGACTCCGACGGCCGCGACTGGCTCATCGCGCTGCTGACGGCGGCGGTCGTCATCCTGCTCGCGGGCCCGGTGAAGAGGGCCATCCAGACGCTGGTCGATCGCGCCTACTACCGTGACCGGTTCGACCATCGCCGGGCGCTGGTCCGGTTCGCGCGCGACCTCAACGCGGATCTCGATCTCGCGCGGCTCAGCGAGCGCCTCGTGACCCAGGTCTCCCAGTCTCTCGGCGTCGAACGCATGGCGCTGCTGCTGGGCCCGAGCCCCGCGCCGGAGGGAGCCTCCGCCCCGGCCGCGGACTTCCGGCCCATTCGCTGGACCGGCTTCGAGCGCCCGCTACCCCTGCTGCCGCGCGCCTCGGCCATCGGCCGCCGCCTCGCCGCCCAGCACACGGCGCTGCTCGACGATCCGGCAACGATCCGGAAGTACCCGAGCGAGGAGCTGGCGGCGTGGCGCGACCGGGGGCTCTACTACTTCGTGCCCTGCATCGCCGAAGGCGCGACCATCGCGGTGATGGCGCTCGGGCGCAAGGAGAGTGGCGGACCGCTCAGCAGTGAGGACATCACGCTGCTCGGCGCCGTCGCCGGTCAGGTGGCGATGGCGGTCGCGAACGGTCGTCTCTACGGCCAGTTGCAGGCGAAGGCCGGCGAGCTGGATCGGATGCGGCAGTTCAGCGAGCGCATCGTCGACTCGCTCAGCGACGGGCTGCTCGTGCTCGACGTCGAGGATCGCGTCGTGCGGTGGAACCCCCGCCTCGAGGAGCTCTACGGCCTCTCGCGCGGGACCGCGGTCGGGGCCCGGCTGGACGACCTGTTCGACGCCGACTTCGTCCGGCGGCTGCGGCAGGCGCGGGTCGAGACGCCGGCTCGCGGGGTGCTGTACCGCGTTCCGCTCGTCTCGCGGCACGAGCCTCCCCGGCCGCTGCTGGTGAACGCGGCCACGGCGCCGCTGCAGACACCGGACGGCAGCCGAGGCGGCACCACCGTGATCGTCGAGGACATCACCTCGCGCGTGCAACTGGAGGAGCAGTTGCAGATCTCCGAGAAGATGGCGTCGATCGGCCTGCTCGCGGCCGGCGTCGCGCACGAGGTGAACACGCCGCTCACGGGGATCTCGAGCTTCACGCAGATGCTCCTCGACGGAGCGGATCCCGCGGATCCGCGCACCCGCCTGCTCGAGAAGATCGAGCGGCAGACGTTCCGGGCGGCCCGGATCGTCAACGGCCTGCTGAACCTGGCCCGCCCCTCGGATGCGAAGGGCCCCCTCGACCTGAACACCGTCATCAACGACGTCCTCAGCCTGCTCGAGCATCAGCTCGAGACCGGCAACGTGCGGATTCGGCGCATGCTCGCGGAGACGCCGCCCGTCGTCCAGGGCGTCGAGTTCAAGATCCAGCAGGTCTTCCTGAATCTCTTCCTGAACGCACGCGACTCCATGCCCGCCGGAGGCTGGCTCACGGTCAGCACCCGCCACGCGGACGGTCGGGCGGTGGTGGAGGTGGGAGATACGGGCTCCGGAATTCCGGCCGAGCACCTCTCCCGCATCTACGACCCGTTCTTCACCACCAAGGCGGCCGGGCAGGGCACCGGTCTGGGGCTTTCCATCACCTACGGTGTGATCCAGGAGCACCAGGGCACGATCGAATGCGACAGCCAGCCCGAACGCGGCACGCGCTTTCGCATCCGCCTGCCGCTGGCGGACCGCCCGGGAGCGGTCGCGACGGCGAGCGGGTAAGGTACAGGCTTGCAGAACGCGTCCATTCTGGTCGTCGACGACGAGGAGATCATGCGGGAGATCCTCGAGTCGCTGCTCGTCCGGGAAGGCTGTCGCGTCCGACTGGCCTGCACGGGCGAGGAGGGCGTCGCGGCGGCCCGGAGCGAGTCGTTCGACGCGGCGATCGTGGACTTCATGATGCCCGGCATCGACGGTCTGGAGACGCTGGGCGCGATTCGCCGCCTCGACGATCGCCTGCCGGTGATCATGCTGACCGCCTACGGCACCTCGGGCAACACGCGCGAAGCGTTCAAGCGCGGCGCGTTCGACTTCATCGAGAAGCCGTTCAAGCACGACGACGTGCTCACCGTCGTCCGCAACGCCGTGAGCCAGCGGCAGCGCGCCTCCGAGCGCCTCGGCTTGCGGCGGGGCGTGCCGGCACGCGCCCACCGCTTCCACGATCTGATCGGACGCAGCCCGAGGATGCAGGCGGTCTTCGACCTGGTCGCCCGCGCGGCGCCGAGCCGCACGACGATCCTCATTCACGGCGAGAGCGGAACCGGCAAGGAGCTGGTCGCCAGGGCCATCCACCAGAACTCGCCACGCGCCGACCGGCCCTTCATCCCCGTGAACTCCGGGAGCCTGCCGCCGGACCTCCTGGAGTCGAACCTGTTCGGGCATGTCAAGGGGGCCTTCACGGGAGCCGTGGCGCCCAAGAAGGGGCTGTTCGAGCTGGCGGATCGGGGCAGCATCTTCCTGGACGAGATCGGCACCGTGCCGCTCGACACCCAGGCCAAGCTCCTGCGCGTCATCCAGGAGCGCGAGTTCATGCGGCTGGGAGGGATCGACACGATCAAGGTCGACGTCCGGATCATCGCCGCGACGAACGTCGATCTGAAGCGGCTGGTCGACGACGGAGCGTTTCGCGAGGACCTCTTCTACCGACTCAACGTGATCGTGGTCGACCTCCCGCCGCTCCGGGAGCGGAGGGAGGACGTACCGCTGCTCGCGCACAGCTTTCTCGAGAAGTACGGCCGGCAGAACGACAAGGCGGGGCTGGAGCTGACCGCCGACGCCCTCGCGCTGCTCCGGCGCTACCACTGGCCGGGGAACGTGCGCGAGCTCGAGAACGTGATCGAGCGCGCCGTCGTCCTCGCGTCCGGACCCGAGATTGGCACCAACCTCATTCCCGACACGGTGCGCGACGCGCCCGCCCTCGGGTTGCCCGACGTCGATCTGCCGCCCGACGGGCTGCCCTTCAAGAAGGTCGTCGAAGGCGTGGAGGCGCGCCTCATCACGCAGGCGCTCGAAGCGGCGGGAGGGGTCCAGAAGCGCGCGGCGGAACTGCTGCAGGTGAAGCCGAGCACACTGAACGAGATGATCAAGCGGAGCGGCATCCGGCCTCGGCGCAAACGCTCGAGCGGCGGACCGTCGCCGCGGCTCGAGGCCGGCTCGCCCCCGGCGCGTCCGGGCCCGGACACCGCACCTCCCGGCGCCGGGACCGACAAGCGGACGGCGGGCGAAGGCTGACGTCGGCCGAGCGGGAGGGGCGAGGCCACGTGTCCCCGGGGGGCAGGCTCAGCGCCGGCGCGACCCGGGCGGACGGCGGGCGCGGGAGGCGCCGCGCCCACGGGAGGCCGCCCGCCCCTTCGAGCGCGGACCCGCGCCCGTCGTGCGGCCTCCCACGGCCGCGATGAGCCGTTCGTACTTGTCGAGCACGACGTCCCACGCGTAGTTCTTCCTGACGTAGTCCCGTCCGTTGCGGCCCATGGTTCGCCGCACCTCGGCGTTGTCGACCAGCACCCGGAGGCACTCCACGAACTCGTCCTGGTCGGCGTAGTAGAGGCCGGCGTTGCTGCGCTGGCAATGGTCGGTGAGGACGTCGCTCCGGGCATTGGCGAGCACCGGCGTGCCGCACGCGAAGGCCTCGAGCGCGAGCAGCGAGAGGCTCTCGTGCGGTGAAGGAACCACCACGACGGTCGCCGCTTCGAGCGCCTCGAGGCGCTCGGCTTCCGGGAGCATCCCCGCGAACCGGATGTACGGCTCCGGAGGGATCGGCATGAGCTTCACGCCCATCAGGGCCAGCATCGCGTCGCCGCGCGCCGCCGCATAGGCGCCGAAGTACTCGATCAGCTCCTCGCACCCCTTCCCCGGATCGATGCGCCCCCCGTACAGCGCGAAGGGTGTCATCAGACGGTGACGGCGCCGGAAGGCCGCGCCGGCCGAGAGGGGGGCCGACAGGCTCTCGTCGTCTCCCGCCGCGGGCGCCTCGCCGGGGTCGTCGGGGGCCTCGAGGAACGGCGGCAGGTCGACCCCGCAGCCGGCGACCTCCTGCGCCCCGGCCTCGAAGTCGAACCGGGAGCGCAGGAACGCACGCTCGACGCCGGTATTGAACGCCACGGCGCGCGGCAGCCGGAAGACGTCGCGATACAGGTCCAGGCGGATCGCGGGCTCGTCGTGCGCGGTGGGCACGAGCACGCTGCGAGCGGGATCGACGCGCAACCCGAGCACGGTCGGCGCGTAGAGGTAGGTGAAGAAGACGAGGGCGTCGTACGACGCGTGGCGCTCCTCGAGATGCTCGATCAGGGCCGGGCACCACGGCCCCTGCTGCCGCAGCCACTCCTGCTCGTCCTCCGCGGTGTGGGCGTGGGAGAAGATCCAGTCCGAGTACGCGTTGAAGCTCTCGATGTCCCGCGTGCGGTCGTTGGCGAAGCGCCGCACCGTGACGCCCCGCACGCGATCCGTCCCTTCCGGGTACTCGTTGGCCCAGGTGATGTAGTCGCGCGCGCACGTCGACAGCACCTCGACCTCGTGGCGGGCCGCGAGGCGCTCCGCCACCAGCCGGCAGTGGTACTCCGACCCGCCGAGGATCTCCGTGCCGTAGCGCTGGACGATGAGGGCGACCTTCACGGCTGATGCGGCGGGGCGAGCGCCGCCAACCGGTCGCAGGCTCGGGGCAGACGCGTGGTCAGCAAACGTCCTCCAGCATTCGATCGAGCGCCCGTTCGATGCGGGCGGGCGCGAAGTCGAGCCGCCGGCGGCGCTGCCCGGCGACGATCGCTTCCCGCAACGCGTCATCGTACACGAGGCGGCCCAGCACCTCCGCCGCGTACTCGAAGTCCCGGGGCGCGAAACAGATGCCCGCGCCCCCGAGCGTCTCCGGGACCGCGCCCGCCGCGTAGGCGAGCACGGGCACGTCGGTCGCCATCGCCTCGACCAGCGGGACGCAGAAGCCCTCGTGCTCGCTGAGGGACACGTAGACGTCCGCATGACGGTAGTAGGCGGCGAGCTCCGCGTCCGGGACCGGCCCGGTGAAGAGGAATCGCTCGCGCGGCATCCGGTAGGCGCCGATGAGCGCGCGGACGGCGGCGTGGTAGCGGGGCACGACGTCGGGGCGGCCGACGAAGATCATCCGGACGTGCGGGTCGACGTAGCGCTTGTAGTGCTCGGCGAGCCGCACGTAGTCCTCGATGCGCTTGTTCGGCGCGATGCGCCCGACGAACAGGACGTTGGTCAGCTCGTCGTCCAGGACCTCGTCGAGGACCGGCTGCCGCGGCGCCCGCGTGATGCGCTCGGTGTCGACCGCGATCGGCAGGACGCCCGTCGGGGAGAACCCGAGCGTGGCCAGCTCGGAGCGGTTGAAGTCCGAGTCGCCCAGCGCGAGGTCGACGCGGCCGACGAGGCTGGCGAGCTCCTGCCGGGCGACGGTGGCGACGCGGAACAGCTCCGCGTCGTACGGGGCGAAGAACCGGGCCGGCGTCACGTTGTGATATTGGAGCACACGCCGTCCCGACAGGGACGCGAACGCCTCCGTCATCGGCGACGGCAACGCGAAGTGCAGGATCGTGACGTCGCCCGCGCGGGCCGCCGGATCGGCGAACGGGCGGACCTCGCCGCGCAGATCGTCGTCTATCGTCAGCGCGAAGAGCCCCGCACGGTGGCCCCGGCGCAGCAGCATTTCGCGCATCCGCCGGGCGCTGTCGCCGATCGCGTCGCCGCGGTGCGCGGCCGGCACCCACTGGTTGACTACCATGGCGACTCCCAGCGTTCCGACCCCGGCGCCTTCGGCAACGCACCGTAGATGGACGGCCGGCGACGACGCAACTCGTCGAGGGCCTCGGAATCCGCGACCTGGCGCCAGAAGTCTCCGGCGACGCGCGGGGGGGCCGCGCGCGGCGCGCGCAGCGTCCGGTCCACGAATGCGAGCAGGCTCGACCGGAAGTCGACACCCAGGTAGCGGTCGAGCGCGTCGTCCTGGCCGCGCACGATCTCCGACTCCAGGGCCCGGTCCGACACCACGGCGTGCAGCAGCGCCGCCACGTGGCGGGGATCCTTGTGCTCGTAGAGCACCCCGCTGCCGTCCAGCGTCGCGGGCACGGCGGCGGCCGCGAACGCGACCACCGGAATCCCCTTGTAGAACGACTCCACGAGGGGCACGCAGAACCCCTCGTGCTCGCTCGCCGAGAGGAAGACGTCGGCCACGTCGTAGAGCGCCGTCAACTGCTCGTTGGAGACGTGCCCGATGACGTGCACGTCGGGAACCTGAAGATGCGCGATGAGCTCGCCGACGGAGCCGAGGTAGGTCTTGAAGCCGTCGTACGCTCCGACGAGGAGCAGCCGGCTGCGCGGATTGTAGGTCTGCCGGTAGGCGTGGAAGAATCGCACGAGGTCGTGGATGCACTTGTGGGGCATGAGGCGGCCCACGAAGAGGATGTTCGTCCAGCCGTCGTCGAAGCCCCGCGCGAGCAGGGGATCCGGAGCGACGTCGAGATGCGAGAAGTCCGGCACGACCGGCAGCACGCCGGTCCGCGGGAAGCCCATCGCCGCCAGCTCCGCCCGGTTGTACTCGGACACTCCCAGGGCGAGGTCGCAGCGCGGCACGTAGGCGCGAAGCTCCCGACGCCCCTCGAAGCACAATCGCACCAGCGGGGTGCGCATGCCGATGAAGTGCTCCGGCGGGGTGATGTTGTGGTAGACGAGGAGCATGCGGTCGGGCAGGGCGAACGCCAGGCGGGACGCCCGCGACCCCACGGAGAAGTGGTGGATGAGGACGTTGTCGGGCCGGCTCTCCTCGCGAAGCTCCCGGTAGTCGCGCGTGGCGTCCTCGACCCGCGGGTCCGCCGTCTGCACGTAGATGTGCGACCGGTACCCCGCCCCGCGCAGCACCCGACGGATGCCGAGCGCGGCGTTGCCGATGGCGTCGCCGTAACCCAGCGTCGCGAGAACCTGGTGCACGGCGACCCGGCGCCCACCCTCCATGCGGTCAGCCTCGCGCCCGGCCCGCTCTCCGCCGCCTCGGCCCCCGACGGGCGGGCCCGGGGGCCGGGTCGAGCACCGGACCGGTCGGCAACGCGTCGACGACCTCGCGCGCCGGAGGCCGGTCGCGCCGGCGGCGTCCGAGCCACGAGGGAAGCCGCTCGATGCTTCGCGGGGTCTCCGCGCGATCCTCCTCCTGCAGCCGTTCCAGCATCGAGAGGTACTTGCGCTCGATCGTCCGCCAGGTGTAGTGCCGATCGAAGTAGGCACGGCCGTTCGCGGCCAGGCCGGTCCGCAGGTCCGGGTGGGTCTCGATGACGTGGAGCGCCTCGGCGAACTCGTCGAACGACGTGTAGTAGAGGCCCCCGTTGGAGCGCACGACCTGCCCCCGGAGGACGTCGCACGCCCCGTTGACGAGGACCGGAAGCCGCATCGCCCACGCCTCGAGGGTCACCATCGACAGGCTCTCCAGGTAGGAGGGCATCACGAGCAGATCCGCCGCCGCCAGGGCGTCGAACTTCTCCTCGTCGCTGACGAAGCCGAGGTGGTGAATGCGCGGGTGCGAAGGAACATCGATGAGCGCGCTCCCGACCAGGACCAGCCGCAGCTGGTCGGACACGTGGGCGGCGTAACGCTGGAAGAAGTCGAACAGCTCCCCGCAGCCCTTGTTCTCGTCGATGCGGCCCACGTACAGCGCCAGGCGCCCCCGGATCCCCGTGCGGCTGCGAAATCGCCGGGCGCTCCCGCGGGCAGGGATCTCGGAACCTACCCCGACGACGACCCCCGGCACATCGTGATTCGCCGACACGCCCTCGATGAGGGCGCGTTCCTCCGGCGAGTTGTACATGAGGGCCCGCACGCCGCGGAAGACCGGCCCGAACACCGCCAACCCCAGCGCCGGATCGCGCTCCGCGGTGGGCACGAGGACGGCCTGCGGGGACGCGGCCCGAATTCCGTGGTACGCGTGGTAGTAGCGGTAGCTGAAGAAGAGCAGGAAGTCGTAGGTGGGAGCGGCCTGCCGGAGCCGGCGCACGAGCGCCGGACTCTCGGGTCCCTCGGACCGCAGCCAGCGAAGCTCGTCCGCGAGCGAGTGCGTTCGCTCGAAGACACGCGCCGAGCGGCGCCCGAACTCCCGGGGATCGCGCTCCCGCCGCACCGGGAAGCGGTGCACGGGGAGGCCGTTCACCTCGTCGGGCCCGGGCGGAAACTCGTTGCGCCACGAGACGTAGTCGCGGGCGCACGTGGTGAAGACCTCGACCTCCGCGTGACGGCTCAGGCGCTCCGCGATGTACCGCGCGTGGAGCTCGGCCCCGCCGTTGAGGTCGGCACCGTAGCGCTGGACGATGACCGCGAGTCTCACCGCGTCGCCGGCTCGTCCGGATCGGGAGCGCCGTCCCGCGTCCCGCTCGCCTCCGACCGCGTGTCCGGCAAGGGCTCGGCCCCGCCGCCACCCGCTGCCGCCTCGACCGGGGGCTCGGGCGTGGCGATCTCGGCGGGCGCCGGCTCCGGCCCGGGCGTGTCCTCGGACGGACCCCCGGCGTCGCCCGCCTCGGCCGGGTCGGCCGCAACTCCCTCACCCGTGCCGCCCGCCTCCGGTCCCGCTGCCTCCGGCTTCGTCCCGGTGCGGCGCCGTCCGCGCCGGCGACGCCGCTTCCGCTTCTCCGGTCCCGCGGCCTCGTCGTCCACCGGCCCGTCGGCGGCGGCGCCGTCCCTCTCGCTCGGCGGCGCGACCCGCGTCCGGGACTCCACCACGCTCTCGAGGGCCCGGGCGCGGCGCTCGTCGAAGTCCAGGCGGCCGGCGATCGACTCCACCTGCATCTTGTGGTTCTTCACGTCGATCGAGAGCCGCGTCATCTCCACCACGAGGTTGTTCAGCAACTCGTAGGTGAGGGCATCCAGCTCGGCCCGCGCCTTGAGCCGGGTGCTCATCTGCTCGGACAGCTTCATCGTCCAGTCGAAGTGCGCACTGACCTGCCGGCCGATCTCGTGGTTGATCCGCTGCTGCGTGTGGAGCGCATGGACGATCGGGGTCGGGTTGAAGAAGAGCTTCAGGACGGGTCTCAGCAGCCGTCGAATGCCGTAGATGATCCTCCCGAGCACCCCGCGCGACGAGCGGTAGATCGTGTCGCCGTCGAACTCGAAGTTCACGGAAGGCGGCGGCGGGTCCACCCGCAACGGATCGGGAGGTTCCTCCGCCCGTTGCCGGTAGTGGTCGAGCAGATCCGAGCGGACGTTCCCGGGGTCGAGGAAGCGCTCGAGCTTTACTCCCGCCAGCTCCCGGATCTGCTGCTCGGTATAGTCGACGCCGCGCTTCTCGCGGATCCGGGCCCGGATCTGCTCCATGAGCTGCTCGACATCGATCGACTCCGCATGGATGTTGAACTCGGACATCGTGTCGCCCAAGCGCCGGGGCAGCGCCGTTGACCGGGCGCGGGTGTCATGTCGCGGGGACGCGACGGCGGTGACTGTCGACGGGCGGCTCTCGACGCCGCCCTCGCAGGACGTGCGCCGCCGGGCTCGATGATCGGGCGGGTGCGCACCCGCCCGCGCCCTGCGCTCGACTCGGACGCGGAGATCAGGAGAAGCTCTGCAGCGCCTCCTGCTCCGTCTCGAAGACGTCGAACACGGTAAGCAGCTTCGTGATGGCCAGCAGATCCTCGATGCGCTTGGTGACGTTCATCAACTTGAGGCTGCCGTTGTGCTGCTTGACGGTCGTGTAGGTTCGAACCACCTGTCCGAGGCCGCCACTGTCGATATAGGGAACCTCCGCCAGGTTCAGGATCAGCTTCGTGTGGCCCTGCTGCACCAGGCTGTTGATCTTGTCCTTGAGCAACTCGTCGCCATCACCGATGGTCAGCTTCCCCTTGAGATCCAGAATCATCACGTCGCCCGTCGGGCGCTCTTCAATCGTCATGCCTGCCTTCCCCCGCCGACCTGCCGTCCACCGGGTCCGGATGCCGCGACCGGCCGACCTGGGCCTGTCATCGCCGCGACCGTACCACGGGCTCCCGCGAGTGTCAAGAAACCCCTTGTAATCAAGCGCTTACTCGGACTGGGGGCGCGCCGGCGGTTGCCGGAAAACGCCCGCGCGCGGGGGGGGATGTACTCACTCGGCCTCCCGGCGCATCTTCTTCCGCGAGCGCTTCCTGGCGAGCGCTTGCTTCGCGCGGCGCTTGTCGCCCGGCTTCAGGTAGAACGAGTGCTTCTTGATGTCCTTGATGATGTCTTCCTGCTGGACCTTGCGCTTGAAACGGCGCAACGCGCCCTCGATGGATTCGCCTTCCTGCACTCTGACTTCTGCCACTCCGGCTGCTACTCCCTTCCGCGGTCTTGTCCGCGGCCCGCGAACCCGGGCGGCGGACTGCGGCATGTTACGCTACGCCGGTCGCGAGCCAGCAATCGTAGGTCCAAAGCCGGCGCGGCGTCAAACCGACGCCGATGCCGTCCGGGTTTCTGCCCGCGCTCCGGCCCCACGACGATGAAGACGATGGTTATCGGCGGCGGTGCGCGCGAGCACGCCCTCGTGGCCGCCCTGGCCCGCGACCCGGAGTGCGGCGAGCTCCTCTGCGTCCCCGGCAACGCGGGGATCGCCGCGGAGCCGGGGACGCGCTGCGTCGCGGCCGACGTCGGCGACCCGCGGGCGCTCCTCGCGCTCGCGGAATCCGAGGCCGTCGACTTCACCGTCGTCGGCCCCGAGCTGCCGCTGGCCCGCGGCGTCGCCGACGCCTTCGCGGCCGCGGGCCGGGAGCTGTTCGGTCCGACGGGCGCGGCGGCGCGGCTCGAGTCGAGCAAGGCGTTCGCCAAGGCGTTCATGCAGCGGCACGGGATCCCGACGGCGCGGCACGCCGTCTGCACGTCGGAGCGCGAAGCCTGCGACGCGGTGGCCGGAGACCGGTTCGGGTTCCCGGTCGTCGTCAAGGCGGACGGGCTCGCGGCGGGCAAGGGCGTGACCGTCGCCGCGGATCGGACGGCGGCGGTGGCCGCCGTGCGCGAGGCGATGGTTGCGCGGCGCTTCGGCGACGCCGGCTCGCGCGTCGTCATCGAGGAGTGCCTGGTCGGACCCGAGGTGTCGTTCTTCGTCGTCTCCGACGGTCGCCGCGCCCTGCCGCTTCCCGCGGCCCAGGACTACAAGCGCGTCGCCGACGGCGATCGGGGACCCAATACCGGCGGCATGGGAGCGTTCGCTCCCACCCCGCTCCTGACCCCGGACCTCGAGCGGCGGGTGACGCGGGAGATCGTGACGCCCGCCATCGAGGGCATGCGGGCGGACGGCCACGAGTACCGCGGCGTGCTCTACGTCGGGTTGATGCTGACCTCCGCGGGGCCCAGGGTCATCGAGTTCAACGTCCGCTTCGGCGATCCGGAAGCACAGGTCGTGCTGCCCATGATCGAGAGCGGGCTGGCCGGCGTGCTCCGGGCCGCGGCGCGCGGCAATCTGGACGGCGTCTCCTGGCGCGTGACCGGCGATCCCCACGTCGGCGTGGTGGTCGCCTCCGGCGGCTACCCGGGCGCCTACGCCGCGGGCCGGATCATCGCCGGCCTCGACGCGGCGGCGGACGTTCCCGGCGTTCGGATCGTGCACGCCGGCACGCGCCGGCAGGACGGCGAGGTCGTGACCTCGGGCGGCCGGGTGCTGACCGTGGTCGCGCGGGGAGGGTCGTTCGGGCAGGCGATCGACCGCGCGTACGAAGCGGTCGATCGCATATCGTTCGACGGCAGCTTCGCGCGCCGGGACATCGGTAGCGCGGTGCGGGGAGCCGACCGCCGGTAGCCGGCCTCGCGGTCGGTTGGGCGCCGGCGACAGGCAGGAGCAGGAATGGCGAATCGACGAGTCCGGATACTGATGGGATCCGATTCCGACGCGGGCGTCATGCGGCGCGCGGTGGAGGTTCTCGACGAGCTCGGCGTGCCCTCGGACATGACCGTGGCGTCGGCGCACCGCTCCCCGGAGCGCGTGCGCCGGCTCATCGACGAGGCGCCCGCCGCCGGCGTGGGGGTCTTCATAATCGGCGCCGGAGCGGCGGCCCATCTCGCCGGCGTCGTGGCGGCGCACTCGACGCTGCCGGTCATCGGCGTGCCCATCGACTCGTCGCCCCTCCAGGGCTGGGACGCCCTGCTGGCGACGGTCCAGATGCCGCCCGGGGTGCCGGTTGGCACGGTCTCGGTGGGCAAGGCGGGGGCGGTGAACGCGGCGGTGCTGGCCGTTCAGATTCTGGCGATCGGCGACGCCCGCCTCGCCGAGCGGCTGGCCGACTACAAGCGGCGTCTGGCGGACAAGGTCGAGCAGGCGGCGGCGCGCGTGGAAGGCCCGGCCGAGGGCGGCGGGTCCTGACGGGCGCTCCCGGGTCGGGAGACCCGGGCCTCTGCGCCTCACGCCCCGGGGAGGCGCCAGCCCTGCCCGCCCGCCGCGGCCGCGAGCGCAGCGGCGGCCGCGGTGCGATGGTCCGCCTGCCAGGGCGGTCCCAGCGACGCCCGCATCCCGGCGAGGAAGGCCGCCACCTCGTCCGCGCCCGCGCCGAGCGCACGCGCGGCGGCCTCCAGCTCGGTGCCGCGCGCGCAGGTCACGACCGGCAGGCGGCACCGCCTCGCGGCGCCGGACAGCGCCTCCAGGTACATCTCGGCGTCGGCGATCAGCGTCGCCGGCCGCGAATCGAGGATGCCGTCCAGCGACTCGGGCAGCGGGCGCGGCGCCCGGTGGGCCAGCCACTCGAGCCGGCATTGCGCGCGCACCGACTGCCGGAGCTCGCCGAGCGCGGCCTCCGCCCGGGCGTCGACCGCGGACCGCACGCGGCGGATCAGCTCCGCCGCCGCCGGGCGCTCGAGCGTCTGCGCCTCGTGGTGGTAGGGCGCGCTCGGCAGGCCGTCGCCAATCAGCACGACCTGCCGCCGGTCCGCGACGAACGGGACGCCGTCCCGCGCCGACACGGTCACCAGAACGGCGCGGCCGTAGTGCGTGACGGCCCCGACCGCAGCCGCCGCGACCCCTGGCGCACGTTCCACGGCACTCCTAGTCTTCGAACAGCATGAGGAGCAGCGCCTTCTGCGTGTGCAGGCGGTTCTCGGCCTGGTCGAATACGACCGACGCCGGGCTGTCCATGACGCTGTCGGTGACCTCCTCGCCCCGGTGGGCGGGCAGGCAGTGGAGGAAGCAGGCATCCGGCCCGGCCTGCGCCATCAGCGCATCGTTCACCTGGTACGGACCGAACAGGCGCCGGCGGAGGGTGACCTCGGCCTCCTGCCCCATCGAGGTCCAGACGTCCGTGTAGACGGCGTCGACGTTGTGCACGGCGGCGCCCGGATCGCGAAAGCGCCGGAGCTCGGCTCCGCCGCGGGCGACGCGCGCGACGTCCGCGTCGACCTCCGCCGGCAGCTCGAAGCCCTCGGGCGACGCGACGTGCACCGTGATGCCGAGCATCGTGGCGGCCTGCGCGAACGAGGTCGCGACGTTGCCGCCGTCGCCGACGAACGCGACCCTCCGTCCGCGCGTTTCGCCCCAGCGCTCCTTCAGCGTCAGGCAGTCGGCGAGTGCCTGGCAGGGATGCTCCTCGTCGCTGAGGGCGTTGATGACCCGGAAGCTCGACGTCGCCAGGGCGAGGTCCCTCAGCCGGCGCTGCTCGTACGTCCGCACCACCGCGCCCGCTACCCACCGCTCGAGGCTGCGGCCGACGTCGGCCAGCGACTCGCGCTTGCCCAGGGCCACGTCGGCATCGGGATCGATGAAGTCCCCGCCGAGCTCGCGAATCGCAATCTCGAACGTCGATCGCGTCCGCAGCGACGGCTTCTCGAACAGCAGGGCCAGGTACGTGCCCTCGAGCGCGGCCGAGGTGGCCGCTTCCCGCCCGAGGTGGCGGTCGCGCTTCAACGCCGCGGCGAGCGCCAGGTTGTGCTCGAGGTCGGGCGGCTGGAAGTCCAGCACCGAGAGATAGCAGCGGCCCTCGAGAGCGCCGCCAGCCTCGCGTTCCCCGTCCCGGTCGGGAGCGGGGCCGTCGTGCAGGTGCGGGGACACGCCGGCGCCGGCCGGCGCGCGGGCTCCCGCCAGGGGCTTGGTCATGTCCTGTAGTCGGCGTTGATGCGGACGTACTCCGCGCTGAGGTCGCAGGTCCAGACCGTGGCCGCCCCGCTGCCGCCGGTGCCGAGGTCGACGGCGACTTCCACCTCGGGCCCCTGCAGGTGCGCCGCGGCGTCGGCCTCGCGCTCGTCGAACACGGTCGCGTCGGCGAAGAGCTCCGCCGGCCCGATCCGCACGCGAGCGCGGGCCTCGTCGAAGGCGACCCCGGCCCGCCCGGCGACGGCCACGAGCCGCCCCCAGTTCGGGTCTCCGCCGTGGAGCGCCGTCTTCACGAGCAGCGAGTTGGCGATGAGCCGGGCGGCCCGGCGCGCGTCGGACGCCGACTGCGCTCCCGCCACCCGCACCTCGACGAGGCGCGTGGCGCCCTCCCCGCCGCGGACGATGTCCTTCGCCAGGTCGGCGCAGAGCCCGCGCAGCGCTCCCACGAACACCGGATACAGCGCTCCGTCGATGGCCACGCCGCTCGCGCCGCCGGCCAGCAGGAAGACGCTGTCGTTGGTCGACGACTCGCCGTCGACGGTGATCGCGTTGAAGGTGTCGTCCGCCGCATCGACGAGCGCCCGGCGCAGCACGGCGGGGTCGACCGTGGCATCCGTCGTCAGGAAGCCGAGCATGGTTGCCATCAGCGGCTCGATCATGCCGGCGCCCTTGACCATGCCGCCGATGGAGAACGTGCCCGCCGGCGTCGCGACCCGCACCGCCCGCTCCTTGGGGGCGCGGTCGGTGGTCATGATGGCCTCGGCGGCCGCCTCGTGGCCGCCCGGCGCGAGCCGGCCGGCCGCCTCCGCGATGCCGCGCGCCACCTTCGGAACGTCCAGGCGCATGCCGATGACGCCCGTGGAGGCGACGAGGACCAACCGCGGGTCGCAGCCCACCGCTTCCGCCGTTGCCGTCACCATCTCCCGTGCGGCCGACAGGCCGGCCTCCCCGGTGCACGCGTTCGCGCACTTGCTGTTGATGACGATCGCGCGCGCCCGCCCGCCGGACTGCGCGAGCTGCGCCCGCGACACGAGGACGGGGGCCGCCACGGCCCGGTTGGTGGTGAAGATTCCGGCCGCGCTCGCCGGCTCGTCGCAGGCGAGCAGGGCCAGATCGAGGCCCGCCGGCTTGAGCCCGCACGCGACGCCGGCCGCGCGGAAGCCCCGGGGCGCCGTGATGCCTCCCGCGACCGGCTCGACGGCAACGCGCATCTCGGTCATGACGTCTTCGGCGCCGGCCCCGGTGCCGCCGGCGCGAGGTTCAGCACCACCGCGTACTGGCCGCAGCGGCGGAACCACTCGCAGCGGTGGCAATCGGTTGCGATCTTCTCGGGCACCCACGTGTGGGGCACGATCGAGAAGCCGGCCCTGACGAAGGGCCGCGCCCGATGGGTGAACGCGCAGACGGTCGGATAGCCCTGGCGGCGCGCGTCGTCGACGAGCGCCGCCAGGAGGCGCCGACCGAGGCCGGCGCCGCGATGGGCCTTGCCGACCACCAGCGAGCGGACCTCGCCGACCGCGGGGCTCAACCGGGCGAGCTCCCCGCAGCCGACGATCCGACCGCCTGCCGCCGCGACCAGGAAGCGCGGCACGTGCAGCTCGATCTCGCCCAGCGGGCGCGGCAACAGGTGCCCCGCGACCAGGTTGTCCGTGATGAGCCGATGCACGCCGACGGCGTCGACCGCGGTCGCGGCCCGCAGCGTGACGGCGCCGGCGACGTGGTCATCGGCCGCCTGCGGCGGCGCGTCGATCGTGCTCGTCATGTGTCCCGGCGCGCCCTCCGGGGCGCGGTGGAAGTCTCGCTCGCGCGAGCTCCCCGTAGCTCATGTTCCACGGCGCGGCTCCTTGCCCGCTCCGTTCTACGGCGCGGACTCGCCGTCCGCGCCGGCATCGGCGAGCGCCCCCCGCAGGCGCTCGAGCGCCTCGTCGATGTCGGCGTCGCCGATCGTCAGAGGTGGCAGCAGACGCACCACGGTGCCCGCGGTGCGGTTGATCAGCAGGCCGCGATCGAGGGCGGCGGCGATGATGCGGTCCGCCACGCCGGCCGTCACGTCGATGCCCCACATGAGCCCGGCACCGCGCACCTCGCCGATGGCGTCACTCACCGCGGCCAGGGCCTCGAGGCCGTTCCGCAGGCGAGCCCCGGCCGCCGCGACGCGCTCGATCAGTCCGCCCTCGAGCGCGTCGAGAAACACGGACGCGGCCCGGCACGCGAGCAGGTTGCCGCCGTAGGTGCTGCCGTGGTCCCCTAACGCCACCGCTTCCGCCACCCGCTCGCTCAGCAGGGCCGCGCCGACGGGCACGCCGGCCCCGAGCGCCTTGCCCAGCGCCATCAGGTCCGGAGCCAGCCCCAGCGCGCCCGCGTGGAACGGCCGTCCGGTCCGCCCGAGCCCGCACTGCACCTCGTCCGCGACGAGAAGCGTTCCCGTGGCGGCGCAGCGGTCGGCGAGCGCCTCCGCGGTCGCCGCCGGGATCGGCCGTACGCCTCCCTCCCCCTGTATCGGCTCGACGATGGCCGCGGCCGTGCGTTCCGTGATCGCCTTCTCGAGGGCCGCGGGGTCGCGGGGCGAGACGAAGGTCACGTCGGGCACGAGCGGCTCGAAGGGCGTCCGATAGGCGGAGCCCGACGTCACCGAGAGCGAGCCGAACGTCCGGCCGTGAAAGGACCCGTCGAAGGCGACGATGCCCTTCCGCTCGATATCGCCGCGCGTGTGCCAGTAGCGGCGGGCGAACTTGAGGCAGGCCTCGACCGCCTCGGTGCCGCTGTTGCAGAAGAACGTCCGCGCGAGGCCCGACAGCCGCGCGAGGCGGCGCGCCAGCTCGCCCTGCAGCGGGTGGAAGAAGAGGTTGGACGTGTGCAGCAGCTCGCCCGCCTGCGCGGCAATCGCCTGCGCCAGCCCCTCGTGGGCGTGGCCGAGCGACGCGACGCCGATGCCCGACAGCAGATCGAGATACTCGCGTCCGTCGTCGTCCACGACGCGGCAGCCGCGGCCCCGCACCAGGACGACCGGGAGCCGCCGGTACACCTGCAATACGTGGGCGGCCTCGACCGCGCGCACTTCGTCGCCGAGTCTGCTCATGGCGCTACGTCCTCACCACTGTTCCGCGAGCGCCGGCGCAGTTCGGGCGCCCGCCCCGCGACGGGGCCGCCGACGGTGGTTCCGGGGCTCGCATCGAACGCGCGTCGGCGGCCGTCGACGATCACGACCTCGCGAACGCCGCCCCGCCGGGCGGTGCGGCACGCGATCAGCTTCGCCACCATGCCGGCGCTGGCCCGCCCCCCGCCGATCAGGTCGTCGATGGCGGCCTCGTCGACGGCGGGGATGGTCCGCCCGTCCGCGTCCAGGACCCCCGCGGTTCCGCCGGCGACGACGAGGCGCGACGCCCCGAGCCCGGCTGCGAGGTGTCCGGCCAGCGTATCCGCGTTCACGTTGAAGAGCTGTCCCGCCGCGCTCGCCCCGATGCTGGCGACGACCGGCAGGTGTCCGCCCCGGCAGAGGTCGAGCACCAGCCGGGGTCGGGGCTCGCCCACCGGTTGCCCGACGAAGCCGAGGTCCACGCGCGTCCCGTCCGCGGCGCGGTAGCGGCTCGCGCGCCGCACGCTCGCCATCCTGCCGTCGGCGGCGGTGAGCCCGACCGCGCTGGCGCCCGCGGCCGCCAGCGCCGCGACCAGGCGGGTGTTGACCTGCCCGGCCAGGACGCCGACGACGACGTCCAGCGTCGGCCCGTCGGTGATGCGCAGCCCGTCGACGGCGCGCACCGGTATGCCGCGGCGCGCCAGGTCGGCGCTGACCTCGCGTCCACCGCCGTGCACGACGACCAGCGGCCCGGCCTCGGCCAGGTGCGCGAGGCGTCGCGCAACGCGCCGGAGGACGGCCGGCTCCTCGAGGAGCTCGCCCCCCAGCTTCACGACCGCCGGACCGGGGCACGGGGCGTCCGTCACGGAATGAGCCCCGCCCGCTCGTCGAAGCCGAACGCCACGTTGAAGCACTGCAGCGCCTGCCCCGCCGCTCCCTTCCCCAGGTTGTCCAGGCACGCGACGAGGACCACCCGCCCGGCGTCGACCCGCCAGCCGATGTCGCAGAAGTTCGTGTGCGCCACGTGCTTGATCTCGGGCAGCCGATCGGCCGTGAGCCGCACGAAGGGCCGGCCGGCATACGCCGCCTCGAGCGCCTGCCCGATCTCGTCCGCCGTCGTGCCCGGCCGCACGCGGGTGTAGATCGTCTCCAGGATGCCGCGGTCGAGGGGTACGAGGTGGGGCACGAAGGTGACCGTTCTTCCGAGCTCCTGCTCGATCTCGGCCGCATGCCGGTGGGCGAAGACCCCGTACGCGGCCACGCTTCCGTGCACCTCGGAGAAGTGCGTCCGCTCGCTGGGCTTCTTGCCGGCGCCCGAGACCCCCGACTTCGCGTCGATGTGGACGTCCGCCTCCGGCGGAACGAGCCCCGCGGCGACGAGCGGCTTGAGGGCCAGCAGCGCCGCCGTCGGGTAGCAGCCCGGACACGCCACGAAGCGGGCCGCCGCGAGCGCCGGCCGGTTCCATTCCGCGAGGCCGTACACGGCCGGCGGCTCGACGTCGGGCGTCTTCGGGTACCACCGACGGCGCGCCGCACCGTCGCGAAGACGAAACGCGCCCGACAGGTCGAAGACCCGCGCTCCGCGGGCGAGCAGCGCGGGCGCGAGCTCCGCGCTCGCCGTATCGGGCAGCCCCAGGAAGACGGCGTCGGCCGTCTCGACCAGCCGATCGAGAGAGAACGCCTCGATGCTGCCGCCCCAGAGGCCCCGCAGCCCCGGCAGCTCGCGCGAGCCGTCCCCCCCGGCCGAGGCCATGGCGACGACGGGCTCGGCCTGCGGATGAGCGGCGGCCAGCCGCAGAAGCTCCTGCCCCCCGTAGCCGGTCGCTCCGGCGATGCCGATGCGCACGCTGGACATGAATAGTTATTCCCTCTACGGTATATCTATCGGGATTACAGCGGATCCTAACCGTACTCCGCGATCGCGCACACCAGCTTGACGTCCGGCCGGCCTGGTTACTATACTTCTTATATGACATCGGGACCCGGACACGCTCACCGCAAGGGTATCAGCCTCCGGGAGCTGTTCGAGCTGTTCCCCGACGACGCCGCGGCCGAACGGTGGTTCGTTGAGGCCCGCTGGGGCGGCGAGATCATCTGCCCGCACTGCCGGTCGACTCGCATCCAGACCGGCACGACGCATCCGCACATGCCGATGCGTTGCCGGGACTGCCGCAAGTTCTTCAGCGTCAAGACCGGCACGCCGATGGAGGCGTCGAACCTCAACTACCAGACCTGGGCGATCGCGATTTACCAGATGGCGACCTCGATCAAGGGCGTCTCGAGCATGCGGCTCCACCGCGATCTCAACGTCACGCAGCGGACGGCCTGGCATATGGCGCACCGTATCCGGGAAGCCTGGAAGGAGCCTGACGACCTCCCTTTCGCTGGCCCGGTCGAGGCCGATGAGACCCTCATCGGCGGCCGGGCCAAGACCATGCGCTCGAAACGGCGGAAGAGGCTGTCTGAGGCCGGCTGGCCGAACAAGGTCACGGTCGCCGGCATCCGCGACCGCGAAACCGGGCAGATCCGCGCGCATGTCGTCTCGAAGGGCACCCATCCTGACGAGCAGCCGATCCGGTCATTCGTGGCCCGCAACATGCAGGACGACGCCCCGCTCTACACCGACGAGGCGCCGATGTACCGGAACCTGAAACACCTGCACGAAACCGTCACCCACGGCGCCAAGGAGTTCGTCCGCGGCGACGTCCACATCAACTCGCTCGAGAGTTTTGGTCGTTGTTGAAGCGCGGGTACGTCGGGACGTTCCACCGGATGTCGCCGGAGCACGTCGGCCGCTACCTGGCCGAGTTCGTCGGGCGCAACAACGCCCGGGAGCTCGACACGATCGATCAGATGGGGTCGATCGTGCGGCGGATGGAAGGCCGGCGGCTCCGCTGGCAGGACCTCACGAGGCACCGCCACGGCCGCCGGGCCAGGGCGACCTAGTTCTGACGGTCAGGCAGTGCAACAGAACAGCAGGACGCCGTCTATCGGTCGTCTTCCCGGAGAATTTCTTCCATCGATACAAGACGCTCGTTCAATGAACGCAGATTCAAGTTCACTTGCTCATTGAACAGCCTCAAGCCTTCTATTTGCTTGGAAAGTTGACCAATGAGGTCACCCATCTGATCGACTCCCTGAACTGCCCCTTCGACAACTGTCAACCGATCAGCCAGAGGTTCAACCCTGTCATCGATAGCTGATCCGACTGCTTGATCGATTACACGTACGACAATCCCTTCCAGCGCACCACCGACATATCCACTAGCTGCTGCCAGAGCAGCTACGATGACGCACATTGAGGCCAAAAATTGAGCCCCACGGGACAGTTTGTCCAGCATTGGTTTCCTCCTGTTCCGCGCAACTCCCCTGCTTATCAGGAACCGAAAGCGCTGTCAAGTCACCGACATGGCCCTCACCGCGTCATGGCGTCTGATCGAGCACGTCATCGTTCGGCGACGACCGGAGCGCCAGCAGTCGGTGACCGCGTACTCCTCCTCGAGCAGGTGGCCGGCCTCGTGGATCAGGTACTCCTCGGCGGCACCGTAGCTCTCCAGCTTGTCGTTGAACCGGCTGTGGAACCGGATCTCCCGTCGCTGTCGGTTCGCCCACACGTGGCCGTAACCGGTCTCGAGCGTGACCAGTCCGATCGCTTCACGCATGAGGCCGGGCAGCCGGCCGATCATGTCAGCCAGATAGGTGACCTCGGTGACCATCCGCTCCCGCAGGGTCCGTTCGTCGTACGCCGGCCCTCGGTAGCGCCGGCTGTACCGGCCGGCGGCACGCGATCGGTTCCACCATCCGGGGATGTCCGCGCCAGCCCGCCCGCGACGGCGGTTGTACTCGGGATGGACGTGAAACTCGATCTCGTGCCCGCCCGGGTAGCGGGCTCGGTAGAGGAAGACGTTGACCATCACCGCGTCGTACTCGTCCGGCCGCGTCCACCCTTCGTCGAACGGACGCCGCGCACGACCGCCCGACACGACCTCCGGCAGCCGCGACCTGTCGGTGATCTCGATGACCTCCGGCCAGATCCACGGCAGATCTCGAAACGGCGGCTCGGCCGCGGCCGGCACGGCCAGTGCGACACTGGCAACGGCGACGGCTGTGATGCGGGTCATCGCCAGCCTCAGCCGCACATGTTGCTAGCCCGGACGTCGGTGATCGTCCCGTCGCTGACGCGGATTGTCATCAGCGCCATCGGCCGTCGGTCAGGCCCGTCGGGCAGGCCGACGGTGTCGTCGACCTTGAACTGGTAGGTGCTGCCGGCCTCGGTCCGGCTCACGAGGGCATCCTCCCATCCGATGTTGTCGAGGATGCCATCCGCGACCTGCCCGGCCTCGGCGACCGTCATGCCGGCCTGGACGAGATGCGACGCCTCGCAGAGCCGGTCGGACTCGCCCCACTCCGGCAGGCCGAGTGCTCGCGACGCGCCGCAGCCAGCGGACAGGGCCGCGGCGACGCCCAGAAGAATCACGGCGACTGACAGGAATTGACGGTGCGCCATGGCAGGCTCCCTGGATACCGGGCGACCAAAATGGTCACCGGGTCGGTTACCAGACAAGACGCACGTGTGACGGTGCGGACTCCCGCCTGTTCCCCGGCTAGCACCGGGTGTTGTAGTCAGCGGGCGGCCCGGTGTCGGGCCACGCGCATCTTGTCTGGCTCGGCTATTCTGCCGCCGAACGCTTGACAGTGCAAGCGGTTGGTGACAGATTAGAAAAATTGATCCGGCCCGAAAACCGCGGCTGACGAGGGTCGCGCAGAGCTGATATGATTCCCGTATGTCCAAGAGCGAAAAGAAGTTACAGACGCGAGCGTCAATCGCTCGGGAACCCTCACCGGAGTACCGGTCACGGGGCCGGCGGCGAGAAATATTCGACAAGAGCGACCCGCGCTACGTGCCGACGCGGGCCGATCTGGAGGAGGACGTCAGCATCCCGGACGCCACGCCGCTCGAGCTTGCCCAGGCCCTCATGGGGAATCACCCGCGGCGCCGGGTCCACTGACCGAGGAGGAGCCATGAAAGTCGCACCCACCTGGCTGTTGAAGGCGCTCACCGCAGCCGGTGTCGCTCCCCGCATGGCCGAACGCGCGTCCGAAGACGTCGGTGAGCTTTACGTCATGGCAGCCCGATCTGAGGTCCGAGGCAACATCACGGTCCTGCTCCTGATCGCGATCCTTGGCGTCCTGATCGGGATCGGCATGGAGATGTGGGCGTCGGGAACGCCATAAGCCCAAGACCGATCACGCTACCGAAACGGTTTTCGAAGCTGAGAACCACCCAAACACCATGCCCACCAGACCGATCTCGATCGAGCAGTATCTGAAGAAGGAGCTGAACGCCTTCGAGAATCACCTAAACCGTGCCGGCTACTCAGCCGACTACTCTAACCACCTACTCCAGGGCGCTCGACTGTTCATCGAGCACTTGTTCGGCAGGGCCATCACGAGATCCTGATCTGAGCAGTCAGCTACAGCTCGCTGCCTTCTTCCGGACGATCCGAAACGCCGAACGGTCCGCTCGCGTCCAGTTCGCCCAGCAGCACAGGACATCCTGACCCGCCTGCCAACATCACCGCCTCTGGCCCGCTGACGTGATACGCTGATCGACGTACAAGCGAACGCCGCTGGCCGGTGAACCAGCGGCGTTATCAACCTCGGAACCGTCGGCAGCCAGCCCCAGAAAGCTCAAGCCGACAGCGGAGGCAACGTGCGCCCAGATTATACCGCATCGTCCCCGGTTATGTCAGGTTACAACCAGCAACACGAACTTCGCCGGCTGATCGCCTGCATCGAGGCTCAGCTCGGGCCGGTCCTCTTCCGCCACCTCACGTATCGGCTGAGCGGCACCATCGCCGGCCTGCTGCCCGCCGTATCACCGCCAGTTCGACGCAGCGAGCTTCGTCAGCTGCTTGAGGTCCTCCACGGTCACGGACGCCTCCACGGGTTCAAGATCGGTCGGACGCTTATCCAAGACCAGCGGTCGGTTATGCAGTCCTGCCCGTAAGTCCAGTTAGGTCAACGGTATGCACCGCTATGCAAGACCTGCGATCGCTGAATGGCCGATCGTGACCCGAAATCCGCCGCCTATTCACAAGGCTCCACGACATCTGGGGTTCCGGACGTAACGGGAACCCCAGGAGTTGTGGTTGGTTACTACTCGATGTAATCCCGATATCTATGCACGGCGCAGGCCCCGGCGTCAAGCCGCTGCAGGCTGGCGGGCACGGGTCGGCACGGGGGTGGAGCCAGTTGATCCCCGAGCGCCGGCGCCGTATGCTTATGCGCGCGGCTGCATAGTTATGGGAATTAGACGGAATAATACCCATAGAATCAACGAGTTACGGCGCTTGACTGGGCGCCGGCAACCCGCGGTTGCGGCGCTTGACCGCCACCCCGGTTCACGTACCATGGTGCAGCGGTCGCAACCGCTGAAACGCGGACGCCCCGGACGCCCATCCGGGGCGCCCGCACGACCACACCAGCCGGCCCCATGAAAGCCGGCCTCGAAACTCGCGAAGCAGCTTCTCGAAGGAGGTCTACGACGATGACTCACCGCACCCGGCGAGCTGACCCTGACCCCGTGACCCAACTGGAGGAACCACCATGCAAGTTTCTGATCTGAATTGTGTCTTGTCGACGTTCTCGCGCACAAGTGTTCTTTCGGCGCCGAACGACATCGCGCGAACGTACCTGCACGGTACGATCGAACCCGCCAGCCCCGAAGAACTCCTGAAACTGTTCCGTGCCGGCCTGCAAAACGTCGGACTACCTGAACAGCTGACGCCGCAGGAGTTCCTGCGTCTCGCCCATCAGGCCCTGGAGGACTGCTGGCGATACGGGCGGTGAAGTACTCGGGCGCTGCCAGCTGGGTTCACCTGACAGCGCCTTGTTCTGCACTATAATGCCCTTCAGGACATCAGTTGGTGGACGGGACGAGACTCGAACTCGCAACCCAGGCTGTCACACCAGTGCCTCTACCGTTTGAGGCTACCCGCCCACTGAACCGTCCTGATTTCTGGCCTGGTCGACCCGTCCACGGTCGCAGCTGTTGATTCCAGCTACGGCCAGGGTCACCCGGCCGGTGATCGCTTGACCGGGCGGGCCGGCGAAAGTCGTTCAACTGCGCCGGCTCGCCCCGTCAGCTTGAGCCAATCCTATCCTGCCCGCTGGCGAAAACCAAGCGAACCCGGTTGATGTCCTTGGGTACCGGCCACCCTGGATCGAGCCGGCCCACCGAACAGCTGCCGGCCCTCATCCTCGATCGCCTGTTCTTCGACTCTGGGTCAGACGTGGTCCGGCACCGCTAAACCAAACGGATCCTCAACAGCGGGCCTCGAGTCTCTCGAGCCGCGGCTGCCGAACTCCGGGTTGATCTGAAACTCGACGTTGCCCCACGAGTACCGGACGTCGAACAGGTACGCGTTGACCGTGATCCAGTTATCGACCCGCCGGTCGAAGATCACCCGCTGTCCCCGCCCGGAGTACGCGACGCCCGTCAGCTTGGTCGCATCCGCTTCGGTGATGACGTGCGGCGAGATGAAGACGGTCCCGTCGAACGGCGGGGTTGTGACTGCCGGCGGGTCGATCGGACCGTCCGGTTCGACCGGAGTCGGGGCGGCCGGCGGATCACCGCATGCGATCACCGCCATCAGGACCAGCAGGACCGGCCACGGGCGTTTCGACTCGTCCGGCTGGTACCGCCGGGGCTGGCCAGAACTGTCGCCCTGCGACAAATCAACGGTCTCTGATAGCGTCGATCAGCAGTAGCTGGTTCGCATGAATCAGCTCCATCTGGGTCTCGATACTGTCAAGGCGCTGTTCGATGCCGGTGAATCGCTGTTCGATGCCGACGAATCGCTGGTCGATGCCGACGAATCGTCGATCGATATCGGCGAACTGCTGGTCGATCTGGCTGCCGACGATGCCGAGAGCCTCACGTGCTGCGTTGAATCCGACGTCTTGCGTGACGCCGGCAAGGATGATGCACCCGAACTGAACCCAAGGATTGCCGAAACGGCAGAATCGATCCAGTTGCGCGGATTCAGCTTCTGTGTTGACGGCTGGTTCTGTCGGCGATGGGTTGGGTGGTCCGTCTGCACCGACTGGAACGGACAACGTCAGGACGAGCATGATGACCCAGAAACTGCTTCGCATTCTTGATCTCCTTCGGGCATGGTGTCACGTCATGACCGGCCTGGCAAGGCTACTGGCGCCGCCGGAGGCCGTCAATACAGTTCCGTCTTGGCGCTCTCCGCTTCGCCCGCGTCGATCTCGGCCGCGTCAGCTCCGGCGATCTGGTCCGCCAGCACCCGTCCGTAGCTTGGGTAGCGGGAGCGGTCGACCTGTGCGTCCGCGTCCCAGAGCCGGGCTCGGATTAACGCCTTGGCGCAGTGCAGGAACGCCTCCTCCACTGTCACCTGGAGGACCGAGATCGGCGGCTTGCCGTTGATCGCCAGCGGCTCCAGGTGTTCCGGGTCGGTCGAGATCTCGGCCCGTCCGTTGACCCGCAACGTCTCGGTCAGGCCGGGCACGAAGAACACCAGGCCGACGTAGGGTCGTTCGACCACGTTCATCAACGTGTCCACCTGACGGTTGCCAGGCCGGTCCGGCAGCAGGCGATGGTCGCCGGCATCAAGGATCGCAAGACCGGACGGGTCAAGATGTGGGTCGTGCGCGGCGAGGGACCGAAACTCTCCCGGTTCGTGGAATCGAACGTCGAACGGGGCACGATGATCTACACGGACGAGGCTTCATCGTACCGGAGCCTCGACCACCACGAAGCGGTCACCCACGGCATCGGGGAGTACGTCCGCGGTCAGGCCACCATCAACGGCATGGAAAGTTTTTGGGCGCTCCTGAAGCGCGGCTACACGGGCACGTTCCACCGCATGTCGATCGAGCATCTACACCGGTACGTCGCAGAGTTCGAGGGCCGGCACAACATGCGGGACCTCGACACGATCCGGCAGATGGGCCTGATGGTTCGCGGTTTCGAGGGGAAGCGGCTCCGCTACCGCGATCTCACCGCCCATCGCCGCGGGCGCCGCGCCAAGGCCGTCTAGACACGCCTGACTCGATAAGGTATCCTTGCGGATGGCCCAGACGCCTCTTCCGAAGCGATACATCGTGGGCGTTGGCAAATCAGACGAGCATCGAATCGCCGTCGGCATTCAGGATGGACGCTTGGTGCAGTTCGTTCTCGATGGTTCTCCTCTTCAGATCGTCGAGTGGAACGACGGCAAGATCCAGGTCACAGCTTCGCTCCCGGAGTACGGGATCGAAGCCATCACGCCTGAAACCGATCGGGACATCCGTATAGATGAATTCGTACCTCTTGCTCGCCTGGAGCCACCAGTCTCCCACCAATCCTGAATGCTCCTGGTCGGCGGTGTCTCGTTGGCCATCCCGCTCGGCGCCACTCTCCGATCCTGACCCAGACGAGGTCTTTACGTGGTCCCGTCTCAATATCCTGAAACGCATCAAGCAAGCCTTCCCCCTGAGCCTTGAGCACAACTTCAGTAACGTCCGGATCTGAAAGATCCGTCGGTGAGACAGACAGCTCGACTACCCCAGGAACCGTGTTGAGCAGCAGCTCCTTGCCTCCGTTGATGGCCGGATGTTGGACGTAGACGTTAGACATGAGCCCTCTTCCCTGATCGGGTATCATCCCCGCGCGATGAATCCAACGGACTGGCGATCAAGGCCAGGTTTCCGTCCGGCCCACCGCGCAACTGCTCGACGGCCGGCAACACCCACAGCACAGCAGCCACCAGCACCGCGGCGACACGCCAAGGCCGTCTGAGCGACGGCTGCATGGTGTATAATTGGCCATTGGAGTTCATTCCAATCGTGTTGACGTGTCCTTCTTGCGGAGAATCTCTGGATCCTCGAACACTACCAATCCGCACACTTGGCACGATCGAACCTGCATCGGAACCCGCACCATCCTCTCCTCCTTCGGAGCTTCCCGCGGGAAGATCGCAACTAACGCTACCGGACGTTGAGAATCCATAGGTGTCTTGCAATCAGGACACAGCCTTGGCATTCGATCTCCGTTAGTCGTTCAGTACTGAAGTACGACTTGTCGCGATCGGGTATCATCCCCGCGCGATGAACCAGCCGGAAGCCTCAAGGGTCCTTGCGGAGTTCTCCCCGCACCGAAATCCGCTCGAGTA
>JAPOYG010000022.1 GCA_026706755.1 Acidobacteriota bacterium | reverse complement strand
CCGGCGCACCCCTCCGGCGCATCCTGATCCGCACCGGGGCGCAGGTGGAGGTGATTCCGGTCGGCAGCGTGGACTACGTCCGTGCTCGCGACGACTACGTCGGCGTGGTGGCCGGCGGCGCCGAGCGGTTGAAGCAGCAGACCCTGGCGGAGCTCGAGCGACAGCTCGACCCGGCGCGCTTCGTCCGTATCCACCGTTCGTTCCTGCTCAACGTGGACCGCCTCACGAAGCTCGGGCCGGCTACGCGCGACAGCTACGTCGCGGTGCTGAAGGACGGGACCGAGCTGCCCGTGAGCCGGCGCGGCTACGCGAGGCTGAGCGAGTTGCTGTGAGCGTCGGGCGGCGGCTTGGGTCGAGGACTTCGGGATCCCTCCGGCCGGTGGCGGTCGGTCGTCGGTCGGAGCCGCTACACTGCCTGCGCCGTCTCCGGGAGGCCGGGACGGGACGCGCCGCGCGGCAAGGGGAGCCGTCGCGGCCTGCGGACGGAAGGAGGCCGACGATGTCGAAGACGCTGATCGCCGCCGGGATGGCGCTGTTGCTGCTGTCGACACCCGCCGCGCAGGAGCCCGCGGACCACCTGAGCTCCGTCGTCGACCGACTCGCGGCGGGCGAGCGGGTTTTCGGCGTGAGCACGTACGATCTCTCGCTGGAGAACGCCCGGTCGCTCGCCCGCGCCGACATCGACTACGTCTACGTCGACATGGAGCACGGGCCGATGGACTTCAGGGCCCTGCACACCTTCCTCCTCGGGATGATCGACAAGCAGGCGATTGCAGAGAGCGGCAGCCTGCGCCAGCGGGTCACGCCGCTCGTGCGGATCGCGCCCTACGGCCGGGAGGCGTCGGCCTGGGCCGTCAAGCAGGCCCTCGACATCGGGGTGATGGGGATCATCTTCCCGTCGATCGAGACGCCCGAGCAGGCCCTGGCCGCCGTGCGGTCGATGCGCTACCCGCAGCGCCGCGACTCCGCGTACCCCGAGCCGCCCGGGCAGCGCGGGTCGGGAGCAGGCATCGCCACGTGGTTCTGGGGCCTGTCGGGGCCCGACTACACGCGGCGCGCCGACCTCTGGCCGCTCAACCCGGGCGGGGACCTGGTCGCCCTGATGATGATCGAGTCGGCGGCCGGCGTGCGCAACGCCGCGGCGATCGCCGCCGTGCCCGGCGTGACGGGCTTCTTCATCGGGCCGAGCGATCTCTCCAACTCGCTGGGCGTGCCGCGGGACGCGCCGGAGGTGGAGGAGGCGATCCAGACGATCGTCGACGCCTGCCTCGCCCACGACGTCGCCTGCGCCATCACCGCGAGCGCGGCGGACATGCCCCGCCGCATCGCGCAGGGATTCCGCATCCTCGGCGCAGGGCGCGCGGGCGGCGGCCTGTCGGCCGGCAACGACGCGGCCGTGCGGGCGGGTCGGGCCGTCCGCTGATCCTCGACGGCCGAGCGCCGAAGGGTCTGCTGGCGCCAGGAGCGGCCGCCGGCGCGCTCAGAGCAGGGCGAACTTGAGGGCGAAGACCAGGGACACCGCAACCAGCGTCGGCGAGCACTCGCGCGGTCGACCCGCGAGCACCTTGATTGCGACGTAGGTCAGGAAGCCCAGGCCGATGCCGTCGGCAATCGAGAACGTGAGCGGGATGGCGAGAGCGGTCACGACCGCCGCCGCCGACTCCGTGACGTCGTCCCAGGCGATGTCCACCAGCGGTCGGACCATCAGGCAGGCGACGTAGAGAATCGCCGGCGCGGTGGCGTAGGCCGGTATCGATCCGGCCAGCGGGGCCAGGAACAGGCAGGCGAGGAACAGCCCGGCCACGACCACCGCCGTCAGCCCCGTGCGCCCGCCCGCGCTCACGCCCGCCGCGCTCTCGATGTAGCTCGTCACGGGCGAGGTCCCGAGCAGGGCGCCGCCGACCGTCCCCGTCGAGTCTGCGATGAGCGCCCGGTCGATGCGGGGCAACCGCCCCCGCTCGTCGAGCAGCTTCGCCTGGTGCGCGACGCCGATCAGCGTCCCCGTCGTGTCGAACAGGTCGACGATCAGGAACGTCAGGATGATCGCGATCATGCCCACCTGCAGGGCCCCGGCAATGTCGAGGGCCAGGAGCGCGGGCCCGGGACTGGGCGGCAGCGAGGCGATGCCCTGCCATTCGGACACGCCGAACGCGATGCCGACGGCCGAGACGCCGAGCATCCCGATGAGCGGGGCGCCCGGCACGCCGCGCGCGGCGAGGGCCACGATGACCGAGAAGCCGGCGAGGGCCAGGACCGGCGCCGGCGCCGTGAGGTCGCCCGCCGTGACCATCGTCGCCTCGCTGGCCTGGATGATGCCCGCGTTCTGCAGTGCGAGGATCCCGAGGAAGAGGCCGATGCCGGCCGGAATGGCCAGCTTCAGCGCGCGCGGCACGGCTTCGATGATCCGGCGCCGGACCGGAAGCACGCTCAGGGCGAGGAAGAGCAGGCCGGCGATGAAGACCGCTCCGAGCGCCACCTCCCATTCGTAGCCGAGACCGAGCACGACGCCGTAGGCGAAGAAGGCGTTGAGCCCCATCCCCGGCGCGAGCGCGATGGGGTAGTTGGCGAGCAGCCCCATCACCAGGCTGCTGAACGCGGCCGCCACGCAGGTGGCGACGAACACCGCATCGAACGGCATCCCCGCGTCGGAGAGGATCTGCGGGTTGACGAAGGCGATGTAGGCCATCGTCAGGAACGTCGTCACGCCCGCCGCAATCTCGGTCCGCACGTCGGAGCCGCGCTGCGCCAGCCCGAAATAGCGTTCCAGGGTCGCTGTCATCGTGTTTCCCCTGCCGGTTGGACGCCCGCCGTGCGGGAGGTGGTTCGGGATCGCGGTCGATTGTAGCGGGCGGCCGGGTCGCACCTCGCCCCGCTTCAGCGTGCGCAGACGGCCGGCGCCTCGTAGTCGAGGCCGAGCAGGCGGAAGTAGTTCTCCCCGAGGGCGATGTTGCGGAACGCGCGGTCGTCGAGGTGGCGGTGGATGCGCCCGGTGACCTCCAGCTCGGTGCGGTAGACCTCGAAGTCCTTGTCGCGCGACGCCAGGAAGTCCGTGCCGGGGAGTATGCGCTCGGAGTACGCGTTCAAGAATGGGACGTACGCCGCGCGGCCCTCCGGGGTCGAGAAGTAGGCGTCGTCGAGGACCCGCCAGGCGATGTCGAGCATCAGGTTGGGATGGCGGTCGAGGAGGGAGGACATCAGCGCGACGTGGCGGGCCGGGTCCATCGTGGTCAGCTCGCGCGACAGCCCCATGTGCACCCAGACGATCGCGTTGTCCGGATAGCGCCGCAGCACCTCCTCCATCAGCGGCAGGTAGCGGGTCGGCTCGTCGTCGTCGCCGAGGTCGGAGTGAATGGCGAGCGGTATGCGCCGCGCCCGCAACGCCTCCATGAACCCGGCCCATGCGCCGATCGCCGCCGTCGGCACGGGCTCGTGCCCGTTCGCGAAGAGAGCCTGCTT
This sequence comes from Acidobacteriota bacterium, assembly GCA_026706755.1. GTDB lineage: Bacteria > Acidobacteriota > Vicinamibacteria > Vicinamibacterales > UBA8438 > JAGWAJ01. The sequence goes on along the minus strand of JAPOYG010000022.1, from coordinate 1,633 downwards.
CACGAGGTTGACCTCGCCCATCCAGCGGAAGGCGCCCGGATGCTCGGCATCGAGACGCGCCATCCCGTCGAGAACGGAACCCGGATCCGACAGGTCGGGGAAGGTCATCGCCAGGGTCAGGTGCATGTCGGGCGGCGGATCTGCCGCGAGGTCGGCGGCATTGGCGAGGTCGTTCTCGAGCGACGGCGTCACCGGCGTGCCGGGGCAGTCGAGGTAGTAGGTGCACGAAGACGTCGCCGGCAGCGTCTGTCCGATGCCGTACACGTTGGCGAACAGGACGCCCGTCTCCCGGAGATACCCGACGATCTCGTCGAACGGAACCGCGGGCCCGCCGAAGGGCCGGAAGTGCAGGTGCGTGTCGACGACCGCGGTCTGCGGCTGCACCGACCGGTCGTAGCAGGCCGCGTCCGTGCCGCGGAAGGCATCCAGCGTCAGCTCCGCGGGTGGGCCGGCCTGCGCCGCCCCGTTCGATGCCCGGGACGTCGTCGACGCTGTCGCGAGCGCCGCGCCGGCCGCGGCGGGGCCGCCCGCCACGAGAAGCACGACGAGCGGGGGAATCCACGGGAACCGTCTCATGTCATGACCCTTCCGTGCGCTAGTTGAGGACGCCGGCGCCGGTGTCGGAGCGGCTACGGCAGGGCGAGGGCCACGTACTCGCTCGGCATGTCGTCCCAGCCGACGGCCACCACGATGTACTGCCTCCCGGCGACGCGGTAGCTGATGGGCGCCGCGGTCGTCCCGCCCGGCAACTCGATCGCGGTCACCAGGTCGCCGGTCGCCTTGTCGTAGGCGCGCAGCGTCTTGCCGCCGCTGCCCGGCGGGAGGAACGCGGCTCCCACGTTGGCGCCCTCGCCCAGGAACACGAGGCTCCGCGTCACGAGGGGCGCCGCGCGGCCGCCGTGCCCGAGGGGCGGCGGGTCCAGATGCGCGATCGCCGGGTGGTCGCGCGGCCCGTCCCCGTTGGCCACCGACCAGAGGATGTCGCCGGCGTTGAGGTCGATCGCCACCAGGCGCCCGTAGGGCGGCTTGAAGAGCGGCAGACCCTGCGGGCCCGGGATGTGGCGCGCGTTCTTCATCACCCAGTCGACGTCCGACCGCGGGTGCTCGGAGCGGGCGAGCCCGACCACGGTTCCGCTGTGAGACGACGGGACGTAGAGGATCCCGGTCTCCGGATCGACGCCCGCACCGTTCCAGTCGCTGCCGCCGACGAGCCCCGGCACCACCATCGTGCCGAGCGTGCCGCCGCGACTCTCGTCGATGAGCGTGGGCGGCGTAAAGAGGGGACCCCAGACGTAGTCGTCGAGGATCTCCAGCGCTTCCTGCCGGAGCTCGGGCGTGAAGTCGATCAGGTCTTCGACCGTGACGCCCTGCTGGTCGTAGGCCGGCGGCTTCGTCGGGAAGGGCTGGGTCGCCGCGTACCACTCGCCCGGGACGTCGCCCGCCGGCACCGGCCGCTCTTCGATGGGCCACAGCGGCTCGCCCGTAACCCGGTCGAAGACGTAGGTGAACGCCTGCTTGCTCACGATCGCCACCGCCTTCACGGGGCGGCCGTCGACGGTGACATCGACCAGGGTCGGGGCGGCGGGGAAGTCGTAGTCCCAGAGGCCGTGGTGGACGGCCTGGAAGTGCCAGA
>JAPOYG010000347.1:3042-5118 GCA_026706755.1 Acidobacteriota bacterium | reverse complement strand
CGGATGCGCTTCTGGACGCTCAGAGCCCAGTGCGGGCGGCTCGGCTACCGCGACAGCGAGGTGCTCCGCTACGAGTTCGACATTGAGTGATGCGTGACGCCGTGACGCCGCGGCGCCGCGCAAGGGAAACCGGGCGTCGGTCGGGAGGGCGCCTCGCCCGGCGAGGCCGCGTCGCACGGCGAGCGCGTTTCGCGGGCGCGTCACCTTCGACGCGGGGGGACTGCAGATGACATCGACGACGCCGGCGCCGCGGGCGCCACGAGGGACGACACGGACGGCCTGCTTGGCCCTGCTAACCCTGGCCGGCGTGGTGCTGACCGTCGCCACCTACGAGGCGCAGCCGGAGCGGGCGCCGATCACCGGCATTCAGGAGGTCGCCGAGAACCTCTACCTGCTGGCGGATTCCGATCCCTCGGACCAGACGACGTGGACCGGGGGGAATACCGCGATCTTCGTGACCGGGAGCGGCGTCGTGCTCGTCGACACGAAGCTCCCCGGCTACGGCGCGGACATCCTGGAGTACGTGCGCGGCGTGACCGACCTGCCGGTCACCACGATCCTCCACACCCACACGCACTTCGACCACACGGGCAGCACGACGGAGTTCCCGGAGACGGTCAACGTCATCACGCACGAGAACACGGCCGCGCAGATGGCGCGCACGAACTGCAACCCGGTGACCAACTGCGCCGCGTTCCAGGGGGCCAACGCCGCCTACCTGCCGAAGCGCACGTTCTCGGTGCGGACGTCGCTGTTCAACGGCCCCGAGCAGATCGACCTCTACCACTTCGGCCGCGGTCACACCAACGGCGACACGTTCGTCGTCTTCCGGGGCGCCCGAGCCGTGCACACCGGCGACATGTTCCAGCGCAAGGCGCTGCCGTTCGTCGACGTGGCGAGCAGCGGCGGGAGCGCCGTCGAGTTCGGCGAGACGCTGACCCGGGCCGTCGAGGGCCTGCCGGAGATCGACATCGTCATCGCCGGGCACGTCAATCAGCCGCTCGCGTGGACGGACTTCACCGACTTCGCCGGTTTCTACAACCACCTCCTGGGCGAAGCTCAGGCGGGGATCGAGGCGGGCCGCAGCGTCGACGAGGTGGTGGCGGCCTACGCGGTGCCGGACGACTATGCAGACTTGAGCGCCGACGAGCAGTCGGTGCGGACCATCGTGCAGCATGTCTACGACGAGCAGTAGCGCACGCCGCCGGCCGGGCGAGACCGGGCGCGGGTGCCCGATGCGGTAGGGGAACCGCGCGACTCGCCGCCGGGGTGGAGCCGGGAGACGGCGGTGCAGGGCTCGCACCAGCGGAACGTCCAGCGCGCCGATCAGGCGCGCGAGAGCAGAGGAAGGTGCAGGATGCGTAATGCTTGGCGTACGGCGTTGGTCGTGTTGGCCGTCCTCAGTCTCGTCCCGCTCCCCACCGGTGCGCAGGACGATGCCGCCGCAGCGCCGCGGACCGCGTGGGGCGCGCCGGATCTGCAGGGGGTCTGGGACTTCCGTACCGCGACGCCGCTGGAGCGGCCCGAGGAGCTTGCGGACATCGACGTTCTGACCGACGAGCAGGCCGCGGAGGTCATCGAGCGGCTCGAGCAGCGCTGGACGCAACTCGCCGAGGGCAGCGAGTCCGACCCGGGCGCGTACAACCAGTTCTGGTTCGACTACGGCACGTCGGTGACCGACGACCGCCGGACGTCGCTCGTCGTCGATCCGCCGGACGGCCGCATCCCGGCCCTGACGGCCGACGGCGAGGCGCGGGCGGCGGCCCGCCAGGAGCGGCGGCGCGATCACCCGGCCGACTCGTGGGAGGACCGCGGCATCGCCGAGCGCTGCATCCTCGGGTTCAACGCCGGCCCGCCGATGGAGTCGAGCGCCTACAACAACATCATGCAGGTCTTCCAGACTGCGGACCACGTCGTCATCCTCAACGAGATGGTCAACGACTCCCGCATCGTGCCGCTCGACGGCCGCCCGCACCTGCCGGGCCACGTCGAGCAGTGGCGCGGCGATTCGCGCGGCCGCTGGGAAGGGGAGACGCTCGTCATCGAAACGACCAACTTCACCGCCAAGACGTCGGT
>JAPOYG010000347.1:0-2402 GCA_026706755.1 Acidobacteriota bacterium | reverse complement strand
CAGTACGTCAACAGCCAGGCGGAGACGGCGGTCGGCATCGGGCCGATCGACGGCGGGCAGGTGGCCCTCGGGGCGGACGGCCGCCTGCACGTCGTCTGGTTCAAGCTCGGCCGGACCGACTTCCTCTACACCCGCACCAACGACGCCGGCACCGGCTTCGAGCGGCAGTTCACGCTCGCGGGCGGCGAAGGGGTCGAGGCGGGGCCGACCGTCGCCGCGGACCGCGAGGGGGGCGTCTACGTCTTCTGGCACACCGGCGAGCCGCCCGACGCCGAGCGCGCCGTCTGGATGACCGTCTCGCACGACAACGGCCGGACGTTCGAGCCCGCCCGCCCCATCAGCGCCGCCGTCGAGGGGGCGTGCGACTGCTGCGGCCTGCGCGCCCTGACCGAGGAGCCGGGCGTGGTCCACGTGTCGTACCGCGGCGCGGGGGAGAACGTACGGCGCGGCCAGCGCCTGCTGACGTCCCGCGACGCCGGCGCCACGTTCGAGGACGTCGGCATCGACGACTGGCGGATCAATGCGTGCCCCATCTCCACCACCAGCCTCGCGGCCGGGCCGGACGGCGCCGCGGTGGCGTGGGAGAACGCCGGGCAGGTCTTCCTGAGCCCCGTCGACCGGCTGGACAAGCTGGAGGAAGCGCTCTCCCCGGACGGCTCGGCCGAGTGGCGGCGCAAGAACCCCGCCGTGGCCGTCAACGCCCACGGCGAGACGCTCCTGGCATGGGGCGACGGCCCGGGCTGGCAGTCGGGCGGGACGTTCCACTGGCAGCTCTACGACGCGGCCGGCCGGCCGACGGACGATCGCGGGACGGGGCCGGAGATTCCGGAAGGGAGCGTGGCGGCCGTCGTCGCCGAGCCGGACGGCGGGTTCCTGGTGCTTTTCTAGGACGGGTTTGGCGGTGCTGAGGGATCAGTTGCCCCAGCCGTAGCCGATTCGCACGTAGTAGTACGCACCGCTGTAGCCCCACGGCGTGTATTCGCTGTACTGCTCGCCGACCCAGTTGGCGAGCGTGGACACCTGCGAGTAGGTGTCGAAGACGTTCTGGCCGCCGGCGGCCAGCGTCGTGCCCCGCCCGAGATCGAAGCTCACCTCGAGGTCCAGGATCGGCCGGCCGTCGAAGAAGCCCTGCGCCAGGCCGCCCGACGGCAGGAAGATCTCCCCGCGGCCGCTGTCGTAGTCGTACCAGCCGCCGTAGTGGCTGAGGCGGCCGAGCAGGCGGGCCCGTCCCATGCGTTGCGTCACGCCGACGTTCCCCCGCGTGCGGGGCAGGGAGTAGGCGTACTCGGCGAGCCGCCGTCCGTCGAGGAGACCTCTGCGGTTGTCGGTCACCCGCGTGTCGGTGTAGTTGAAGACGGCGCTGACGACGGTGTTCCCCCGGAGCGCAAGCGGCGTCCAGGTGGAGACGACGTCGATTCCCTGCGACATCGTGGCGAAGGCGTTGGTGAAGAAGCGGAAGTTGCGCACGCTCTCCGCAGCGTCGAAACCGCCCGCCACCAGGCTGGCGATCTCGGCGTCCGTCAGCAGGAAGTTGCTGGTGATCCCGATCCGGTCCGCCACGTCGACGCGGAAGTAGTCGGCGGTTAGCGTGAAGGGGCCGGTGTCGAAGACCACGCCGGCCGTGTAGTTGACCGACCGCTCCGGCCCGAGGGGCAGCCCGCCCCGCAACTGCGCCGCCGGCGAGATGGACGGGATGACGGCGTTGTTGACGAGGTCGCCGACGGTCGGGTCGAACCAGCTCGAGATGTTGAAGCCGTTCTGCTGGCCGGGGGTCGGCGCCCGGAACCCGCTGCTCAGGCTGGCCCGGACGAAGCGGAAGCGCCCGGACACCTTGCCGTTCGTCGTCGTCCCGAAGTCCTCGAAGTTCTCGATGCGGACGGCCGTCCCCAGCGTCCATGCGCCGTCCGCGCCGCTCACCTCGAGGTCGCCGTAGGCCGCGACGTTGTAGCGGCTCCACGTGCCCGACTGCTGCGGCCCGTAGCCGAAGAACCCGTTGGCGCCGGACATGAAGCGCTGCCGCGCGTAGGGACCTACCAGCCACCCGTCGCGGTCTCCCTGCACAAGGCGGTACTGCTCGTCCCGCCACTCCGTGCCGGCCGCGAGGTTGACCCGGTCGCTGACGGCGTACGAGACGTCGAAGTGGAGGTTGACCTCCCGTTGCCGGTTCGCGCCGATGTCGAACGAGGTGGGCGAGGCGGGACCGAGCGACGCGTTGACGGTGTCGTGGATGAACAGGTCCGTGCGATGCAGGCCGGCCGAGCCGCTCAGGTCCCAGTTGAAGCCGCCGGCAGTCGAGCCCCGCACGCCGGCGACGAGCGACGCGTCGGTCGCCGTGCCGCCCATCTGGGGCGTGAAGCCGCCCGGGAACAGCTCCTGGAACGAGAAGCAGTTCGGATCGTCGA
>JAPOYG010000697.1 GCA_026706755.1 Acidobacteriota bacterium | reverse complement strand
CCCGAACCGGCGGGGCCGGATCCGGCTTCCGTGCCCGGGCGGGCCGATTACGAGGCGTCCCGTGACGTGCTCGGCGAGACGCACGTGCGCGCGACCGTGGCGGCGCACGCCGGATGGTCGGCGGGCGTTCGGGACCGGGCGGGCCAGGCGGGAACCCCCGCCAAGGGCGCGGTGGAGGTCGGCGCCGGACGCGCCCGCGCGGCGGCCGAGGGGCAAATGGCCGCCGGCGCGGCGGAGCGCGAGGATCGCCAAGGCGACACCGGAGATGATGTACGGGCCGGGCAGGCCGATGTGGATGCCGAGATCGAAAAACCGCTGGCGCGTCACGGCATGGAAAGCGTGCCGGGCGTCGGGGACTGGCTGGCCGGCAAGCTGTTCGGCACGGCGGAGAACGCGGCGCCGGACGCCTTGCAACGCGCGGATGCCCCGCGGCGGACGGACACGGCGCCGGATCCAGACGGTCAGGAAAGATCGTGACGGGTGTCCGCCGAGCGCCGGGGATCGCGGTTTGCCAGGATATCCTCACTCTCGCGCATGAAGGCGTACGCGCCGACGCGCAGATCGAGGTCCGCCTCCTCCTCGCTGTCGGGCTCGCGGCGCCAATCGTGGAACGCCGACCAGTCGCCACCGCGCAGGCCGACGAGGAACGCCAGGCAGAAGCTCGCAACGGCCATCGACGCCAGCGCCGCAAGCCACAACGGCGCGAGGATGTCCCCGCCCGCCCCGCAAACCGTCGCGGCGACGGCTGGGGCGAGCGGCCAAAGCACAATGGCGCGCTCACGGCGGCTGCGCCGCGGCGGGCGGTTGCACCGCCGCGAATGGCCGCCGCGGCGCTTGCCCGCAGGGCCGGGCTGGGGAATCGAATCGCGGTTCATGGCGGAGTTCTCTGGACAACGGGGGGCAGCGTCGCCGGGCTCCCGGGCCCGGCGGACTTCGCCCCGTACCAGGCCCGCCTCCGCCTCGCGGCGGCGTGGAGCGCGGGGGATCGAAGCCCGTGAGAACGTTCGGCGGCAGCACGCTGCGGGGCGGTCAGACCGTCTTCCACGGGATCCACATGTGGAGCCAACTCCTGCGCGCGGCGCTGCTGCTGGCCGCGGTCGGGATCGTGGCGACGCCCGCCTGACGGGTCTGGAACCGCACCACGGGCTACGAGTGGTACGCGGCGATGATCGTGACGGTCGCCGAGGCCAAGCTTGGCGTCGGCTATGCGCGAACGTCACGCCAGGAAGTGCGCCAGCCCGACGGCAGCACGGTGGTGCTCACGCTGCCCGAGATTGCCTCATCGGCCCAGGCGCTTGCCATGCGCGAGAAGCTCAAGCGCGAGGTGTACGGCGGAGCGGCGCTGGGCGCCAAGCTCTCCGCCGGTGCCATCGCCGGGCTGCTTGCGCTGTTCTGGGTTCGCGGGAAACAGCTCGGGCGAAACCGCCGAATACGCGGCGCCGAACTCGCCACCGTGGGCGAACTGCGCCGACGCATCCTGCCGCTCCGCCGACGCGCGCTGGACCGGCTGGCGCCGCACCGGGCCCGCGTGCCCTACCGGATTGCCGGCGTGCCGTACCCGCGGCGCGCCGAGACCCAGCACACCATCGTCTCCGGCACCACCGGCTCCGGCAAGACTGTTCTGATCTCCGATCTCGTCGCGCAGATCCGCGAGCGTGGAGAACGCTGCGTCGTCTACGACAAGATGGGCAGCTACACCCGCGCGTTCTACGACCCGCGCCGAGACACGCTGCTCAACCCGCTCGACGCGCGAAGCCCGCGCTGGTCGCCGTTCCTCGAGGCGAGAAGTCCCAGGGACTTCGACACGATGGCCGCGGCGCTGATCCCGCAGCAGAAGGACACCGTGGATCCCTTCTGGGTCACCGCCGCCCGGCAACTGTTCGCCAACGGCGCCGGGGTGCTCAGGGAGCGCGGCGTCACCGAGAACCGGGTGCTCGTCGAGCATCTGCTCAAGACCGATCTCACGAAGCTCGCCGAGGCCATGGAGGGGACCGTCGCGCAGTCCATCGTCGATCCCGACAACCCCAAGACGGCGTTGAGCGTCCGCGCCATGCTCACCGCCAACATCGGCGCGCTGGAATACCTCCCCGACACCGGGGAGCCGTTCTCGATCCGCGAGTGGATCTCGAACGACGGCGCCTGCGGCGGGCAGGCCTTGGGCGGCCGAGCGCGGGAGGCCCCGTTAGGGGGCGTGCCCTCCCGCAAGGGCGGCGGATTCCTGTTCCTGACCTCGCGCGGCGACCAGCACGCCTCGTTGCGCGGGCTCATCTCCACCTGGCTGGAAATCGCGGTCAACGCCATGCTGTCCCTGGAGCAGGACGACGAGCGCCGCATCTGGGTGGTGCTCGACGAACTGCCTACGCTGCACCAGGTGCCGAGCCTGCAGCTGGGCCTGGCGGAGTCCCGCCAGTTCGGCGGCTGCTTCGTGCTCGGCATCCAGGTGATCTCGGCCCTGCGCGACCTCTACGGGCGCAACGGCGCGGAGACGATCTCGGGGCTGTGCGGCACGCGCGTGGTGCTGGCCGCCCCGGACCGCGACACCGCGCAGTGGTCCGCCGAGAGTCTCGGACGCGCCGAGATCGAGGAGATCAGCGAGGGGTTCAGCTACGGTGCCAACACCATCCGCGACGGCGTCTCGCTGATGCCGAAGCGCGAGCTGCGCCCGCTGGCGCTGGCGTCAGAGATCATGCAGCTCGAAAGCCTCCACGGCTGGCTGCGGTTCCCCGGCCCGCTCCCGGTCGCCCGCATCAAGCTGAACTATGTCGCACGACCGAAGGCCGCGGAGAGGTTCGCGCCGAGGCCGCCGGCTGCGCCGGAGCCGACGAAAGCGCCGGAGGGACCGGCGGGACCGGACGAGCCAAAGACCGGGAAGGAAACGCCGAAATCGGCGCGCCGGGCGAAGCGTCCGTCGGCCGCGAAACAAGAGGCATCGATCCCGCAACGGGATCTGTTGCTGCTGCCGCCGCCGGACCCCGGCGCCGGATCGAGGCCGTCCCGCAAGACCCGGCGAGGCTCCGGCGGGAAGTCGGCGGAGTCGAGTCCGCGGGCCGCCGGATCGGGCCGGGATGCCGAATCCCCCGACGCGGCCGTCGCCGCCCGGGCGGGGCAGGAAGGGAAAGCGCCCGACGGCGCGGCCAAACGGCGCAACAGGGCCAAAGCGAAGGCCGAAAAGCCCCGTCCCACATCCGGCTCCAGGGAAGGCGGGACGGCGGTCAGTGAGGCGAAGCGCGGGGACGCGGAAGAAGCCGATGCTCCCGCCCCGCACGATGGCGCCAGCGAAGCGTCCGCCACCGATCCCGACTGGCTCTGATGGTCGTCTCCGTCGCCGCCGTCGCCTCTCCGTCCCAGGGCGTGTCCTACTACGAGCGCGACGGCTACTACGCCAAGGACGACCCCGAACACCTGGGCGCGAGCGCCTGGGCCGGCAAGGGCGCAGCGGAACTAGGGCTTGAGGGCACGGTCGATCCGGACACGTTCAAGACCGTGCTGGAGGGGCGGGTGCCGGACGGCTCCGGCAAACGACTCGGGCGCGTGAACCGGGACGGCAGCGTCGCGCACCGGCCCGGACGCGACCTCACGTTCTCCGCGCCGAAGTCCGTCTCGCTGATCGGACTGGTCGGCGGCGACGGGCGCGTCGTCGAGGCCCACGACCGCGCGGTGGCCTCCACGCTCGCCTGGGTGGAGGCCGATGTCGCCGAAACCCGCCTGCGCGACCCGCAAACCGGGCGCATGGTGCGCGCCGGCGGCCAGAAGACGGTCGCCGCGACGTTCCGCCACGACACCTCCCGCAACCTCGATCCCCAGCTCCACACCCACGCGGTGCTGGCCAACATGCTCAAGGGACACGACGGCAAGTGGCGGACGATGGCCAACGAGGCGCTCTACCGCCGCCAGAAGCTGATCGGCATGGTGTACCGCAGCGAACTGGCGGGGAATCTCGCCCGCCTCGGCTACGGCGTCGAAAAAAGCCACGCCGACGGGCGGTTCGAGATCGCGGGCGTGTCCCGCGAGGTCGTCGAGGCGTTCTCGACGCGCCGCGCCGAGATCGAGGCAGCGGTGGCCGAGCGAAGCGGCGGCGGCACCGCCGCGAATCCCCGGCTCGCCGAGCGCGCGGCGCTCATGACCCGAGCGAGAAAGCGCGACGTGGACAAGACGGCGCTGCGCGGGAGCTGGCAGCGGCAGGCGGAGGAGATGGGGTTGGACGCCCCGGCGCTGGTGGCGGAAGCCGTCGAAAGAACCGAGCCGCCCGTGCGGGAAACTGCACTGGAATCCAGGTCCGGGGCGGAATCGCCGCGCCTGTCGCCGGAGATCGTCATCCGGCAACCCGGAGTGTTGCTCGAAACCCAGGAGGGTGCGCCCGTCTCCACGGGCAAAGCTGCCGAGGGCGCCGCCGAGACGTCAAAGGATCTAACCGTCCAGGCGGCGGAATGGGCCGTCGCGCACCTGGCCGAGCGCGAGGCCGTGTTCAGCCGCTCCGACCTGCTGGCCGCGGCGCTGGCCTGGCGGCCGGGCGCGGTCACCATCGGGGAGGCCGACAAGGCCATTGACGGCATGATCGCGACTGGCGCCCTCCACAAGGCCACCGCGCTGGAATCCGGCGAGGGCCTGACCACAGACACCGCACTCGCCGACGAACGGGAAACTATCGGGCTGATGCGCGACGGCCAAAACCGCGGACGCCCGGTCATGCGAAGCTGGATCGTCGGCGCGCGGTTGCACCGGGGTCCTTTGACCGAGGGCCAGCGCGAAGCGGTCAAGCTGATCCTCGGGACGAAGGACCGCGTGGTGGGCGTACAGGGCTACGCCGGCACCGGCAAAACTGCCATGCTGCGTCGCGTCCGGGCGCTCGCGGGGAAGAACGACTACCGCATGGCGGGGCTGGCGCCCTCGGCGTCGGCGGCTCAGACGCTCGCGGCGGAGGCCGGCATCGAAACGGAAACGCTGCAGCGATTCCTCGCCCGCAACGCGGGCGTCGCCGAGGGAAGGCTCACCGAGAAGGGCGAGCGCGAGATGCGGGCCGCGTTCGCCAAGACCGTCCTGGTGGTCGACGAGGGATCGCTCGCGTCCACCGTGCAGGCCCGCAACCTGCTCAGGATCGCGAGCGTCCTGCGCATTCCCCGGGTGGTGTTGGTCGGGGACTCCAGGCAGCTCGACGCCGTGGACGCCGGCAAGCCGTTCGCGCAGTTGCAGGACGCGGGC
>JAPOYG010000253.1 GCA_026706755.1 Acidobacteriota bacterium | reverse complement strand
CTTCCCGCCGGCCATTGCCCTCACCTGAAACAGACCCGGCATCCTACCATCGCCCCGCCATGCGAGGCGCTCGCAGTTCGGCGGGAGCCTGCCGATGATCGGGAGGTTCCTCGGCCGCCGCACGGCGCTGTCCGGCCGGGTGCGCTGACGGCCTCGCAGGACCGCCGCGCGCCGCCAACCCACAGTCCCAACGTGTCCCCGCCTGGAGGACCGCGGATTCCCGCGTGTCGTCCGCCCCGGGCCAAGCGCCCGGTCATGGGCGGCATCAAGAGTGGGAGGCCGGCCCGGACCGGGCGAGTCCCCGGGGGCTGGCGCGTGTTCGCGCGCCGTCCGAATCCGGGACGGACCCCGGTGTTTCTTCCTCCCACCCGTTCAGGAGCCCTTCCGCCATGCCCGCATCGACAGCCGCCGCCGACAACCGCTTCCAGTCCCTCACCCCCGCCGCGCTGTCCGGGACCGAGAAATCCGCCGTCGTGGCGCTCGCGCTGGCCGTTCTCAAGCAGCGCTGCCGCCCCGGCCGCGCCTTCACTTCCTCCAGCGACGTCGAGGCGTACCTGCGCCTCAAGCTCGCCGGCCGGCGCAACGAGGTGTTCGGCATCGTCTGCCTGACCTCGCAGAATCGCCTGATCGGCATCGCCGAATTGTTCAAGGGCACCATCGACGGGGCAACCGTGTACCCGCGCGTCGTCGTTCAAAAGGCGCTGGAGAACAACGCCGCGGCCGTGGTGCTCTTTCACACGCACCCGTCGGGCGTGGCCGACGCGAGCCACGCGGATCGGGTCATCACCGAGAAGCTCCAGCACGCGCTGGAGCTGTTCGACATCCGCCTGCTCGATCACTTCATCGTCACCGACGCCCGTGTCGCCTCGTTCGCCGAGCAGGGCTGGCTGTGAGTGCCCGCGGCGACGCGCACCGCCTCGCCCCCGGCCTCTGCGTGCCTGCCCAATGCCGGGGCCTCATCGAACGCGGCGCCCTCGTCGCGATCAATTCCAGCGGGGGCAAGGACAGCCAGGCCATGACGATCCTGCTGTCCCGGATCGTTCCGCGCGGGCAGATTCTGGTCGTCCACGCGCCCCTGGGCGAGGTGGAGTGGCCCGGCACGGTCGAGCACATCGAGGCGACGATGCCGCCGGGCGTGCCGCTCATCCTGGCCCCCATCGCGTCCGGCAAGACGCTGCTCGAAGGCATCGAGGCCCGAGGCCGTTTCCCTGATTCGGCGCGTCGCTACTGCACCGCGGGCTGGAAGCGCGGGCCGATCGAACGCGAGTTGCGCCGCTACCTGAAAGCCCATCCGCGCTTCGGCGGTCGCATCGTCAGCGCCATGGGAATGCGCGCGGACGAGAGCCCGGCGCGGGCCAGGCGCGATCCCTGGAAGCGCAACGACCGCAACAGCCGCGCGGACCGCGAGTGGTACGACTGGCTGCCGATCCACGGCCTGACCACGGCCGAGGTATTCCAGATCATCGCCGACGCCGGCCAGTCGCCGCACTGGGCTTACGCCGCCGGGATGTCCCGGCTGTCGTGTTCGTTCTGCATCCTCGCGTCCCGCGCCGATCTCGCGCGGGCGGCCGAATTGCGACCGGGGCTCTATCGCGACTACGTCGCGCTGGAGCGGCGCATCGGCCATACGCTCTCGCCCACGCGCGTTCCCCTGCCGGCGCTGACGGGCGTTCCGGCCGCGCCCGCCGATGCGGACCCTCGCGTGTAGCGGCGCCGCAGCTCCGGCCTCCCGTTCCCGCCAACCCCTTCCCGCGTTTCACCTCCCCGCGGCGCGCCTCCGCGAGGCGAGTCGGGCCTCGGGCCGGGCGAAGGCCGGACGCCGGAGGGCGTCCGCGTTCCGTTTCCACCCACCCGGAGCCCATCCATGACCGAACCCGATTCCGTGTCCGCGGACTACACGCTGCGCCCGAGCGAACTCGCCTCGACGCTGTCCCTGCTGGTCGAGGCCCGCCAGCCCTGCATCGTCTGGGGCCCGCCCGGCGCGGCCAAGTCGCAGATCGCCCAGCAGGTCGCGGCTGGCGCCGGGCGGACCTACGTCGACGTGCGCGCGCTGCTGCTCGATCCGGTCGATCTGCGCGGCATCCCCTGGCGCGATCCCGAGGGGCGCACCCGGTGGGCGCCGCCGGCGTTTCTGCCGCCTTCTGACGACGCCGGCTCGTGGCTCATCAACCTCGAGGAACTGCCCTCGGCGGTGCCGATGGTCCAGGCCGCACTGTATCAACTGGTGCTCGACCGCAAGGTCGGCGAGTACGAGCTGCCCGAGGGCGCGTCGCTCATCGCCTGCGGCAACCGGGAAGGCGATCGCGGCGTCGTGAACGGGATGCCGACCCCGCTGGCCTCGCGGTTCGTGCACCTGGAAATCAAGGTGGACGCCGGGGACTGGTGCGCCTGGGGCGCGGCGAACGGCATCGCCCCCGAAGTGCTGTTCTTCATCCAGCTCCGCCCCGACCTGCTGCACACCTTCGATCCGCAGTCGCGCGAGCGCGCGTTCGCTTGTCCCCGCACCTGGGAGTTCGCGAGCGGCATCGTCAAGCGCCGCAACGGCCTCGAACCCGGCGCCGAGCGTGCGCTGTTGCGCGGCGCCGTCGGCGAGGCCGCGGCGATCGAGTTGTGCGCGTTCCTCCAGGTCTGGCGGGAACTGCCGCACCCGCGCGCGGTGCTCGACGATCCGGACAACGCCGACGTGCCGGACAACGCGAGCGCCCTGATCGCGCTGTGCGGCTCGCTCTACCGGCTGGCGAGCGACGTGAACCTCGACGCCATCGTGACCTACGCGCAGCGCCTGCGCCGGGAGGTCGGCGAGTTTCTCGTCGGTTCGTGCATCCGCCGTGACCCGGCCCTGCAGCGCACCCCCGCGTTCATCCGCTGGGCCGCCGCGAGGACGCGGTGATGGCGGCGTCCCCGGTCTGGCGAATCCTGCACTACCCCGCCGGCGACGCGCCCTCGCGCGAGTACAAGGTGCGCGCCCCGAACCTCAAGGCGGCGAAGCGCAAGCTCGCCGCCATCCTCCGCGTCCCTGTGTGGACGCTCCGATAACGAAGGAGGACTTCATGGACCTCAATTCCGACGCCATGCTGGTGTCCCTCAGGATCGCCGCCTGGTCCGGGCGGCTCTACGATCGCGCCGCCAGCACCCATGTCGCCGTGCACCACGACGCAAGTACCAGCGCGGGCCGCTACAACAAGCGGCTGTTGCCGAAGGACGCGTTCGCGGCGCTCACCGCCACGGTGAGCCGCGCCAGGACCGCGCACTACGAGCAGACCCTGCCCTGGGACGACAAGGGCGCGCGGCTGCTCACCGTGGCCAACTACGAGCGCTACACCGAACTCATGGACGGGCTGTGCGAGAAGATGGTCCGGGAGCGCGCCCGGTTCGTCGAGGACTACGAGGACAACATCGAGCGGGCGCGGCTGGACCTCGGGCGGCTGTTCCGCATCGGGGACTACCCCTCAAGCGCCGCGCTCAAGAGCAAGTTCTCCATCCGCTACCGGATCTCCGCGGTACCGGACGCCGACCACTTCATCGCCAGGCTCGCCAGCGACGACACCGAGCGGGTCAAGCGGGATATCGAAAGCCAGGTCGAGGAGCGGCTGAACGGCGCCGTCGGCGACCTGTACCGGCGGCTCGGCGAGGCGGTCGAGCGGGTCTCGGACCGGCTGCGCGAGGACGGCGACGGCAAGCCGCTGGTGTTCCGCAACTCCATGATCGAGAACATCCGCGACCTGGTCGACGTCGTGCCCCGGCTCAACATCTTCGGCGACGGGGAACTGGCGCGCCTGTGCGAGCAGGTGAAGGAGAGAATCGCCAGCGTCGAGCCGGACGCGCTGCGCCCGTCCAGAACGTTCGATCCGGCGGCCCGCCGGCGGGTCAAGCGCGACGCCGACGCGCTGATGGAGCAATTCGCGGGGTATTTCGGCGAGGCGGCCGAAGCGCCGCGGGCGGCGGCGTGATGAACGCGGGCATCCAGTCGGAGTCCGCCCGGCGCGTCAGCGCCTGCGTCACGGAGCTGCTGCGCAAGCAGCCGTTTTTCGGGAGCCTCGCATTGCGGTTGCCGCTTCGGGCCGATCCGTCCCGCAAGACGCTCGCGAGCGACGGACAAGAGATCCGCTACTCGCCCGCCTGGGTTGCCGAGACCGCCGCGCACGTGATCGAGGCCGCCATCGCCCGCACAGTGCTCGCTTGCGCGCTCAAGCACCACACGCGGCGGCGAGCGCGTGACCCGGAGCGCTGGCAGCGCGCCTCGCAGCTCGTGACCCATCCCCTGCTGCGCGACGCGGGATTCACGCTGCCGCCCGACGCCGAGGCGTGGGAAGGGCTGAGCGTGGAGGAAGCCTACGACCGGCTGCCGGAGCCGGACGAAGACGGCGAAGCCGGCAACCCAGCGCCGCCTTCAACAAGCACCGACTCCTCCTTGTCCAGTCCGTCATCGGGTGGATCGGGTGGACAACCCGAAGCGGAACAGGGCAATGATCGATCCGCTGGCGACACCGGCAACGATCCATGCGGCACAAACTCCGACCCACGCTCCGACGCTGGCGCCGAGCCGGGCCGGAGCCCATCGAACGCGTCCGGCGACGCCCCGCCGAGCCATGACCCGTCGGGCACCGGCGAGGTCATGGACGCGCCCGCGGCCGACGGCACCCGGGGGTCGGATGCCGGGCTGTCGCCGTCCGAGGTAACCGCCGAGGAACAGGCCTGGGACGAGGCCATGCACCAGGCGGCGAGCCTCGCCAAGGCCGAGGGCAAGCTCCCCGGCGCCGTGAAAGAGACCGTGAGGAGCGCCCATGTCGCGAAACTCGACTGGCGCGCGCTGCTGCGCCGCTACATGGCCGACGCCGCCAAGAGCGACTACTCCTGGAGCGCGCCCAACCGGCGCTTCATCGACGGCGGGCTGTACCTGCCGTCGATCCGCTCCGAGGGCATCGGGACCCTGGCGGTCATCGTCGACACGTCAGGCTCGCTGCCGACGGACACCCTCGCCGAGTTCTGGACCGAGGTCCGAGAAATCGCCGCCGACATCCAGCCCGAGCGCGTCGTCTTGCTGCAGGTCGACACCGCCGTGCGGGACGCGGCGGAGCATGCCGCGTTCGACCTGCCCGAGGAGATCGTCGTGCGCGGCCGCGGCGGCACCGACTTCCGGCCCGGCTTCGCCTGGCTCGACGAGCGCGGCATCCGCCCCGGCGCGTGCCTGTACTTCACGGACATGGA
>JAPOYG010000576.1 GCA_026706755.1 Acidobacteriota bacterium | reverse complement strand
CCGGCCGAGATTCCGAAGATGTCGGCGAGGGCCTCGTTGGCGGCCCCGCCCTGGCGCGAGGCGAGCAGGAAGCGCCCGTCGTCGCTGCAGGCAGCCGGGAACTCCCCCTCCACGAGGTCTCCGTCGTCGGTACGGGCAAGGCCCGGGAAGGTCGTCGTGCGGCAGGTGTGGGTCACGCCCGCGTTGTCGGTGAAGCGCCGCGGGCCGAACCTGTACGACTCGCCCTCGATGAAGGCATCGATGAGCCCGAACGGCGACCCCGTGCGTTGGGCGACCGAATAGAAGACGACCCCGTGGGCCAGTTCGTGGCCGACGACGTGCAGCGCCACGAGCGGCTCGCCGTTCGGCGCCTCGGGACCTTTGTAGCGGCCGAAGGCGTAGACGCCCCGGCCCTCGGGACCGAACGGGGGAGGCGCGGCGAAGGCGTTGTAACCGTCGAACGCGTTGACGATGCCGATGATGCGGCCCCGGCGGCCGTCGACGCCCTCCCAGCCGTGCTGACGGGCGAAGTAGTCGTAGGTCCAACCCATGTGGACGTGGCCGTCGACCACCGCAGGGCTCGCCCAGTCGTTGTCCGCGTCGGCCGCGATGTCCTGCGATGTCCAGCGCCGCACGTTCCACGGTCCGGGCGCCGCCAATCGGTCGAGGCGTGCCTCGTCGAAGCCGATGTCGAGGGTGACGATCTCGCCGGGGCGGAGCTGGTCGTGTGCCTCGAACCGGCCGCCGTCGAGGATCGTGCTCACCTTCTTGCGGTCGCCGAGGATCCCCACCCCGGTTCCGATGGCCGACTGCGTGCGGAACGCGTCGATCGAGTGCACCAGCCTGCCGTCGGCGGCGCTCGCGAAGTGGTAGCGGCCGTCGTCGAACGCCGCGCCGTAGGCGAGGACGTACGAGCCGGTCGGGAGGGGGAGCACCATCAGCTCCGGCTGCTGCCCGTCCCCCAGGCGGGAGCCGGTCTGCTGCTCGAGGAGGATGCCCGACTCGGCGGCGGTGATCGCCGGCACCGTGCCGAGAGCCAGATTCTCATGGAGCGTGCCGAACGCCGACACCGTCGCACCCCGATCGAACTGCCGTGTCACCCCCGCCCCGAGCACGGGCACGCCGCCGACGAGCTGCGCCGCGTACTCGTGCGTGCGGCCGGGCAGCGTCGGGTCGTCGGTGCGGGACGCGACGGCCAGCTCGCCGGTGCGCAGCATTCCGTCGATGCGCGCGTCCCAGGCCTGGATCTCGGCGGGCGTCGCCCCGGACCCCACTGCCACCGGTACCACGGTCGCCGGCGCCCCCGGCGGCACCTGTGCGGCGGCAGGTGCGCTCGCCGCAAGGGCCGCAACCGCCATCAGGCCGATGCAGGCCGTCTCTCCGAATCTTCTCGGCATCTGTGTTCGCTCCTGCCGCCCCTCGTCCTGCGGCTTCAGAATCTGAGGCGCAGGCCGCCGCCCACGTGCAGCCCGCCCGCCGGCACGCCGACCGTGCCCCCGCCGGCCGACGCCAGATCGACCGTCGCCCGGGCGTAGCGGGCGAGCACGCCGACGCCGGCGAGATCCGAGAAGTAGTACGCGACGTCGACCCCGGCGTTGAACCCGACGCCCGTCCCCGACTGCCCGCCGGCGAATGCCCGGTCGTAGGTGGCGGTCTCGTAGGGATACGGCTGCCGGAACTGCACGTCCGCCAGGAGATCCTGCTGCAGGCTGATGACCGTCGGCCCGCCGAAGAGGGTGACCGTCAGCGAATCGGTGACGGGTGCCAGGTACTGCGCCTGGAGGTGGAAGCCGAGCTCCTGGCGGGTGAGGCCCGCCGCGACGCCCGCGAACTCGCGGTCGCGGCGGTGGAAGAACGGGTGCGGCGCCCGCGCCGACACCGTTGCCTCGCCGTTGCCCTTGACGAAGGACACCGCCAGCGCCAGCGCGAAGTTGTCGCCGAGGCGATACCCGGCGCCCACGTCGAAGGCAGGCGCCGACGCCGGCCGGTGACCTCCCGTGAAGCGGGCCTCCTCCTGCGCCGCCGCCGCGGAGAGGAGACCCACCGGCGTCGCCGCGTAGACGCCGCCGGAGTCGCCGAAGACGACATCGTCGGCGAACTCGGCGGCCAGTGCCTGCAGGCCGCCGTTGATGGTGACGAAGCCGCGACCGTCCCCTGCCCTCGTCTGGGCCCCGGCGGGCGCAGCCATGGCCACTACGACCGCGGCGGCAAGCAGCCAGACCACCGCCGGCCGCCGTCCTTCCGTCTGGTTGATCATCTGTATGGAGCGTGCTCCACGGGCGCACCCCTATCGAGAGCTCGTGCCCGCTTGGAATCCGTGTGGCCCGACTGGCTCGCGGCCGATCCGGGCGGACGCTGCGCCCGCCCATGGCGTCAACTACAGTTCACTATACTGGAAAGGCCTGCGCGGCCGGGCGGATCGAGTCCGGTCTCGAGCTGGGAGTCTGCGCCGAAGAACAGGCGCTGCGCAGTCGGGAGAAGAGGTGATGAAGGATACGCGCCGGCGGATCGGCAGTCGGACCGGGCTCGCGGCAGCGCTCGTCGCGGCGCTCGCCGCGGGCGCCCCGCACGGCGCCGCGGGGCAGGAGACACGGGATGTCTTCCCGTTCCCGGTCACCACGTTCGCGCTCGAGAACGGCCTGCGGGTGGTGGGCGTCGACTACGACAGCCCCGGCATCGTGGCCTACTACACGGTGGTCCGGACCGGGTCGCGGAACGAGGTGGAGCCGGGCTTCTCGGGCTATGCCCACTTCTTCGAGCACATGATGTTCCGCGGTACCGACAAGTACCCGACCGAGGCCTACAACGCCGTGGTCAAGCGGATCGGGGCCGACTCGAACGCCTTCACCACCAGCGACTGGACCGCCTACTACATCGTGGCGAGCTCGGACGCGCTCGAGACCATCATGGACCTCGAGTCGGACCGCTTCCAGCGCCTGCGCTACAGCGAGGACGACTTCCGCACCGAGGCCGGCGCCATCCTGGGCGAGTACAACCTGAACTTCTCGAACCCCGTGTCGCTGCTGCGGGAGCGCCTGTACGACCTCGCCTACACGACGCATCCCTACAAGCACACGACGATCGGGCTGCTCGAGGACATCCGGGAGATGCCGAACCACTACGACTACAGCCTGGCGTTCTACGACCGGTACTACCGGCCGGAGAACTGCTTCGTCGTGGTGGTGGGGGACTTCGACGCGGCCGAGCTCGAACGGCTCGCCCGCCGGTACTACGGCGACTGGGAGCGCGGCGGCTTCGTGCCGGACATTCCGGCCGAGCCGCCGCAAACCGAGGCGCGCTCGGCCCGCGTCACCTGGCCGAACCCGACGCTCCCGTTCCTGATGATGGGCTATCACGCGCCGGCGTTCTCGGACCGGCGGATCGACATGCCGGCGCTCGACGTGCTGTCCCAGATTCTCTTCTCGGAGACGTCGCCGCTCTTCCGCGAGCTCTACCTGGAGGAGCAGGTGGTCGACGCGCTGCAGGGGGGCGCCGTCGACAGCCGCGACGCGCCGCTCTTCACCATCATCGCGCGGATCACCGACCCGGGTCGGGTCGAGTACGTGCGCGACGCCGTCATCGCCGAGATCGAGCGGCTGAAGACCGAGCCGGTCGATGCCGCGGTCCTCGCCGCGACGAAGTCGCACATGCGCTACGCCTTCGCGATGGGGCTCGACAACCCGGGCGGGATCGCCCGGACCCTTGGCCACTATCTGCAGCTTACGGGGGAGCCCGAAACGGTGAACCGCGTCTACGCGCTCTACGACGCGGTCACCCCGGACGACGTCATGGCCGTCGCCAAGGCGTACTTCGGCGAGGCCAACCGCTCGGTCGTGATTCTCACCCCGGAGGAGGAGCAGCCATGACGCGGGCCGTCCCGGCCGGAACCGAAGCAGCCGCCGGCGCGGCCCGCGCGAGTGCGGCCCGGGTCATCGTGGCGGCGGTTTCGATCGGCGTCCTCGGCGCGGCCAACGCGTCGACCGCCGCGGGCACGCCATCGGCCACCGGCGCATCGGCGGTAGCGGGCGCGGCGACTGCCACCGGCGCAGGGACTGCCACCGAGGCGTCGACTGCCACCGGCGCGGCGACTGCCGCTCGGGCTCTGCGCGGGCCCCGCGGCGGCGTCGGCCAGGAAGGCTCGTCGTCCGTTCTCGCGTTGCCGGCTCCCGGATCGCCGCTCGTCACCCTGCGCATCGGGTTCCGGACCGGGTCGGTCGACGATCCGGCCGGCCGGAACGGCCTGAACGCGCTGACGGCGCTCACGATGGGGCGCGGCGGCACGGGCTCGATGACCTTCGAGGCCATCACCGAGGCGCTGTACCCCTGGTCGGCGTCGATCCGGGCGCAGTTCGACAAGGAGATGACGGTGCTCGTCGGCGAGGTGCACCGCGATCACCTCGATCCCTTCTTCGCCATCGTGCGCGAGCTGGTCGTGGCCCCGCGCTTCGATCCGGCCGACTTCGCGCGCAACCGGGACTTCCTGACCAACAGCCTCGTCTCGAGCCTCCGGGGCGGCAACGACGAGGAGCTGGGCAAGGAGACGCTGAACGCGCTGCTCTACGCCGGCCATCCCTACGAGGCGCCGGTGATGGGCACGGAGGAAGGACTGGCGGCGATCACGCTCGAGGACGTGCGGGCCTTCCACCAGGCGCACTACACGCGCGAGCGGGCACTCGTCGGCATCGCCGGCGGCTACCCGGACGGCTTCGCCGAGCGCGTCGAGCGCGAGCTGCTCGATCGCCTGCCGGAGGGCGGGGCGGAGCGCGCCTCGCTGCCGGCACCGCGCCCCCTCGACGGCGTCGAGCTGCTGCTGGTCGACAAGGACGCCATCGCGACCGCCATCTCCATCGGCTTCCCCATCGAGGCGACGCGCAGCGACGACGACTTCTACGCCCTGATGGTCGCCAACTCGTACTTCGGCGAGCACCGCACGTTCAACGGCCTGCTGATGAACAAGATGCGCGGCCAGCGGGGGCTCAACTACGGCGACTATTCCTACATCGAGAGCTTCATCCAGGACGGCGGCTCGCGGCTGCCGGTCCCGAACATCCCGCGCCGGCAGCAGTTCTTCAGCATCTGGATCCGGCCCGTCCCGCACCACAACGCGCACTTCGCGCTGCGCCAGGCGATCCGCGAGCTGCACGTTCTGGTCGACGACGGAATGACGCCGGAGGCGTTCGAGGCGACGCGCGAGTTCCTGCTGAACTACTCGAAGCTCTACGTGCAGACGACCAGCCG
>JAPOYG010000235.1 GCA_026706755.1 Acidobacteriota bacterium | reverse complement strand
CTGTCGCTGCCGGCGCCCCGGCAGTAGCGAGGGAACGATGCGGACCGCCAGACCAATCGTCGTGATCGGCCTGACCGTAGCTGCCGCCGCGGGCTTCGTTGCGGCGGCCGGGGCGCAGACCGCGCCCGTGACCTTCACCGACCACATCCGGCCGATCATGGAGCGGAGCTGCTGGAACTGCCACGGCGAGGCGGTGCAGCTCTCCGACCTCGATCTCCGGACGCGCGACGGCGCGCTCGCCGGCGGCACCCGGGGGCCGGCGCTGGTGCCCGGACGCGCGGAGGACAGCCGCCTGTTCCGCATGGTCGCCGGCCTCGACCAGCCGCCGATGCCGATGAGCGGCGACGGATTGACCGCCGCCGAGGTGGACGCCCTCCGCACCTGGATCGACGAAGGGGCGCACTGGGACGCGGGCGAGGTGACGGCCGCCGCCGACGCGCTCGCAGCGCTCGAGAACGACGAGCTCCCGCCGGGCGCGCGCGACTACTGGGCGTTCCGGCCTCCGCGGCGGGCGCCCGTACCGGCGTCGCCGGAGTTCTCCCACCCGGTCGACCGCTTCCTCGAGGCGGCGCGCGAGGATGCCGGCGTTACCGCCGCCCCGCGCGCCGACCGCCTGACGCTGCTGCGCCGCGCCTACCTCGACCTCGTCGGCCTGCCGCCGACCCCGGAGCAGATCGAGGCGTTCCTGGCCGATACCGAGCGGGGCGCCTGGGAGCGGCTGATCGACGAGCTGCTGGATTCGCCCCACTACGGCGAGCGCTGGGGCCGGCACTGGATGGACGTGGCGCGCTACGCCGACACCGACGGCTTCGAGCAGGACTACGTCCGCCCGAACGCCTGGCGCTACCGCGACTACGTCATCGACGCGTTCAACGACGACAAGCCGTACAACCAGTTCCTGCGCGAGCAGATCGCGGGCGACGAGCTCGATCACGTGACGGACGAGACGCGCATCGCGACCGGCTTCCTGCGGGCCGGGCCGCGCGTCAACTTCCGCGAGAAGGACAACCCGGAGCGGCGACACGACTACCTGGACGACGTGCTGGCGACGGTCGGCCGCGGCGTCCTCGGGATGACGGTCCACTGCGCCCGCTGCCACGACCACAAGTTCGACCCCATCCTGCAGAAGGACTACTACAGCATGCAGGCGTCGATCTTCGGCTACGTCGAGATCGACTACCCGCTGCTCGACCGTCCCGAGGCGGATGCCTACTTCGACGCGATGCGCGCGATCGACGAGCGGCAGCAGCCGCTGCGCGACCGGGTGAGCGACATCGAGGCGCCCTACCGCGAGGAGCTCCGCGCGAAGATGATCCGCGAGCGCTTCCCGGAGAACGTGCAGGCGGCGGCCTTCAAGCCGGAGGCCGAGCGCACGCCCGGCGAGCAGCTCCTGGCCGCGCAGGTGCTCACGCTCAATCCGCCCCGGCGGCAGGTGGCGGCGGCGCTGAGCCCGGAGGACAAGGCGCGCGTCGACGAGTTGCGGGAGGCCATCGCGGCGCTGGAGGATCGGCGGCCGCCCGCCCCGGCGATGGCCCACATCGTCACCGACGGCGACTACCGCTTCGCACCGGACGGCCCGGGCGACAACGTCATCGGCTGCCCGGAATGCCGGACGCCGCCGGACGTCGAGGGGACCTACCTCTGGGAGGACGGGGGCCAGGACTACGAGGCGCCCCCCAACTACTTCCTGATTCGCGGCGATCCGTTCAGCCCCGGCTCGGAGATGGCGCCCGGCTTCCTGACCGCCGCCACCTACGGCGACCCCCCGACGGAGATTCCTCGCCCCGGCGGACGCACGTCCGGCCGGCGTCTGGCCCTCGCCGAGTGGATCGCCTCGCGCGACAACCCGCTCACGGCGCGCGTCATCGTCAACCGGATCTGGCACCACCACTTCGGGCGGGGAATCGTCCGCACGCTCGACAACCTGGGCCGGATGGGGGACCTGCCGACACACCCGGAGCTCCTTGACTGGCTGGCCGTCGAGTTCGTGGACCGCGGCTGGAGCTTCAAGGAGATGCACCGGCTGCTGATGACGTCGGAGGCCTACCGCATGGCGTCGGCGTTCCCGCACGAGGCGAGCGCGGCCGCCGATCCCGAGAACGACCTGCTGTGGCGCTACCGCCCGCAGCGCATCGAGGCGGAGATCCTGCGCGACAGCATCATGACCGTCAGCGGTGGCATCGACCTCACCGTGGGCGGCCCGCCGGTGTTCCCGCACATCCCGTCCGACATCCTCTTCCAGTCGGACGGCAAGGGCTTCTGGTGCGGCAGCCCGGAGCCGGGGCGGCGGATCACGGCGCCTTCCACCGGCATCTGGTGCGAGGAGCCGGACCGTCCGGAGGTCTGGCGCCGCAGCGTCTACGTCTTCCGGCGGCGCTCGCTCGGCTTCCCGTTCTTCGACACCTTCGACCTGCCGGATCAGAACCAGACCGCGGCGGCGCGCAACGTCTCGACCGTCTCGACGCAGGCGCTTACGCTGATGAACAACCCGTTCGTCCTGAACCAGGCCGAGCTGTTCGCCGCCCGCCTGGAGCGGGAGGCGCCGGGCGACGTGGACGCGCAGATCGAGCGCGCGTACCTGATCGCACTGACGCGCACGCCGACCGAGGCGGAGCGGGAGGTCGCCCGCGGTCTCGTCGCCGGGCAGTCGCTGGTCGACTTCACGCACGTGATGATGAACCTGAACGAGTTCCTGTACCTGAGGTAGCGCGCCCTCACGGGCGCGTTGGGCGTCTGCGCGGGGCGTCAATGCTGCATCCCGCGCTCCGCGCGCAGACTTCTGACCCGAGATAGTTCCGAGGCGGGCCCCAGAGGCATTCCCCCGGAGGTAATCGAGATGTCCGATCACCAACACCACTGCCGGAAGCGGACGTTCTGGTCGCGGCGCGACTTCCTGTTCCAGTCGGGGGGCGGCATCGCCGGCGTGGCCCTGGCCGATCTCCTGACGCGGCAGGGGCTGCTGGCGGCAGCGCAGTCCGACACCTGCGAGGCGCCCATCCCGGGCAATCCGTTTGCCCCGAAGGCGCCGCACTTCGAGCCGCGCGCCAAGGCCGTCATCTCGCTCTTCATGAGCGGCGGCGTGAGCCAGGTCGACACCTTCGACCCGAAGCCGGCCCTCAAGCAGTACGCCGGCCAGCCGATGGCCGAGTCGGTGGTGGTCCGCCAGGGGCACCCCGGCCCGCTGATGCCGAGCCCCTTCGAGTTCCAGCGGCACGGCGAGAGCGGCATCGAGGTCTCGGAGATCTTCCCGCACCTCGCGGGCAAGGTGGACGAGATGGCGTTCATCCGGTCGCTCTACGGCCGGTCGAACGACCACATCCAGGCCACCTACGAGATGCAGAGCGGCCAGATCCGCATGGGCTTCCCCAGCGTCGGGTCGTGGGTCACCTACGGCCTCGGCTCGGAGGCCGCCAGCCTGCCCGCCTACGTGGTGATGAACGACCACCGCGGCGGCCCGCTCGGCGGCCCCAACGACTGGAGCGCGGGGTTCATGCCCGCCACCTACCAGGGGACGCTGTTCCGCGCCGTGGGCGACCCGATCGTCGACCTCGCTCCGCCCGACGGGATGTCGGCCGATCAGCAGCGCGCCCGCCTCGACGCACTGGCCCGGCTGAACGACCTCGACCTCGAGCGCAACCCCGGCAACTCGGAGCTCGCGGCCCGCATCTCGTCCTACGAGCTCGCCTACCGCATGCAGGGCTGCGCGCCGGAGGCGGTCGACGTCTCCGCCGAGTCGGCGGCGACCAAGAAGCTCTACGGCCTCGACGATGCGATCACGGAGCCGTTCGGGCGCCAGTGCCTGATGGCGCGCCGCCTCGTCGAGCGCGGCGTCCGCTTCGTGCAGCTCTTCCACGGCGGCATCGGCCAGCAGAACACCGACACCTGGGACGCGCACAGCAACCTGGTGGAGAACCACACGCTGCACGCCAAGGAGACCGACTTGCCGATCGCCGGCCTGCTGACCGATCTCAAGGCCCGCGGCATGCTCGACTCGACGCTCCTCGTCTGGCACGCCGAGTTCGGCCGCATGCCGATCTCTCAGCGCGGCGTCGGCCGCGACCACAACCCGGGCACCATGACGGGCTGGATGGCCGGGGCCGGCATCCAGGGCGGCCAGGTAATCGGCGCCAGCGACGAATTCGGGTACAAGGCGGCCGAGCAGCGCGTCTCGCCGCACGACCTCCACGCGACGATCCTGCACCTGCTGGGCATCGACCACGAGCGCCTGACGTACCGCTACAACGGCCGCGACATGCGCCTGACCGACGTCCACGGGGTGCCGATCGCGCAGATCGTCGCGTAGGATGGAGGTAGCTCAAGCCGGCGTGCTCGGGAGCGTAGTTGGCCTCTGATGGTGCCGTGTCGCACGTGACGATGGCAGTTGGATTCATGACGGCCACTACGGTGTGCGGCGGCTCGCGGAGCTCCGAAGGGAGCCGTCGCGCGTTCAGCCGACTAGTGACAGGCGGATACCATCGTGAGTGCTGAGCTTCCCACCGAAGCCAACGCCGCTGCGAACGAGCTCGCGAAGATGTACGAGTCTCGAATCGTTGTGTACAGCGGCGACATAGACAACCTTGGGGTGGGGCGACTATTTGAGTCGCTGCGGTTGGAAGACACTACTAGGCCCAATACACTTCTGATTCTAACCACGAACGGAGGGCAAGCTGACGCTGCCTACCGCATCGCACGCTTGATCCAGCTAACATCTCGGGAGTTCCTCTTGTTCGTGCCCCATAGATGTAAGAGTGCGGGTACTCTCTTGGCGCTTGGCGCAAACTCGATCCTGATGAGCCCGATAGCGGAGCTTGGACCGCTTGACGTTCAACTGATGCAGCGCGACGAGATAGGCAGGGTCCGATCTGGACTCGTAGTTCGTACTGCCTTGAAGGGCTGGCTGATGAGACGCTACGAGCATATGAACAAGTGATGCTGCAGATCAAGAGGAGAAGCGCTGGGTCCGTTAGCTTCGAAGTCGCCTCCCAGATTGCCATATCAATGACAACCGGAGTGATGTCGTCGGTGTACGCGCAGATCAAGCCGGAAGACCTGGGACGCGATCTACGCGATCTACACGTGGCGACTGCGTATGGTGAGCGGCTGGTGGAACACGGTGGAAACGCGAAGCGCGGGGCGGTGCGGAAGCTAGTGTCCTGCCTGAGAAATGCCTTTACATAAAAAGTCGGCTGTGCCACCCTCTCCAGTGGGAGGAACGCGGTGGCACGTCCGATCTCGG
>JAPOYG010000237.1 GCA_026706755.1 Acidobacteriota bacterium | reverse complement strand
CTCGGGCGCGGCGACGTGCTGGCCATCGCCTTCGGGGCGATGGTGGGCTGGAGCTGGGTGGTGCTGGCGGGCGAGATGATCGTGCGCGCCGGCGCCGTCGGCTCGATCCTGGCCTTCGGCGCCGGCGCGGTGATGGTCTGGCTGGTCGGGCTCACCTATGCCGAGCTCTCCGCGGCGCTGTCGCGGGCCGGGGGCGAGCTGAGCTTCACCTTCGTCGGGCTCGGGCCGGGCGGGGCGTTCGTCTGCGGCTGGACGCTGGTGCTCGCCTACGTGGCGGTCTGCGCCTTCGAGGCGGTGGCGCTGCCGACCGTCGTCGGCTACCTCGCGCCGGGCGGATACGAGGCGGGCTTCCTCTACGAGGTCGCGGGCTGGGAGGTCCACGCGAGCTGGGTGGCAACCGGGGTCGCGGGCTCGGTGGCGATCGGGGCGGCCAACTACTTCGGCATCCGCTTCGCGGCGTTCGTGCAGCGCCTCGCCGTCGCCAGCCTGCTGCTCATCGGCCTGGCGTTCTTCCTGCCGGGCACGGTGCGCGGCGATGCCGCCAACCTGGTTCCCTACTTCACCGGCTGGGAGGGCGTGCTGCGGGTCGTCATCATGACGCCCTTCCTCTACGTCGGGTTCGACGTCATCCCGCAACTCGCCGAGGAGATCGACGTCCCGATGCGTACCGTCGGCCGCGTCATCGTCCTGTCGATCGTGATGGCGCTGGGCTGGTACGTGCTGGTGCAGTGGACGGTCGGCCTGTCGCTCGACCCGGCCACCCTCGACGGCCGCGAGCTGCCGACCGCCGACGCAATGAGCGCCGTCTACGGCAGCCCGTGGGCGGGGCGCGCGCTGGTCGTCGGCGGCGCGTTCGGTATCCTCACGAGCTGGAACGCGTTCTTCCTCGGCGCATCGCGCCTGCTGTTCGCGATGGCGCGCGGCGGCATGCTGCCGGCCGTGTTCGCCCGCCTCCACCCGCGGCACGGTTCCCCGGTGGCCGTGGTCGTGCTGCTCACCGCCGTCAGCGCGCTGGCCCCGTTCTTCGGGCGCCCGGCCCTGGTCTGGCTGGTCGACGCCGGGTCGCTGGCGACCGTGGTCGCCTACCTGCTGGTGGCGGCGTCGTTCCTCCTCATCCGGCGCCGCCACCCGGACCTGCCCCGACCCTACCGCGTCGCCGCGCCGACGCTGGTCGGCTGGCTCGCGGTCGCGGCCACGCTGTTCTTCCTCGTGCTCTACCTGCCGGGCAGCCCCTCGGCGCTCGTCTGGCCCGAGGAGTGGGCCATCGTGCTCCTGTGGACGGGCCTGGGCGCCGCGTTCGCGATGGGCACTCGGCGTCGCGTAGCCTCGCTCGGTCCCGGCCGGCAGGCCCGGCTCATCCTGGGAGACTACGTGGAAGTGCTGAGACCCCGCGGTGAGCCAGGCGGCAGATAGCTCCCCGGAACCTACTTCGAGCCCTCTGTCGCGGCTTTCTCGGCGGCCCGCTCCGTGGCGCGGGAGCCGGTGAGGGCGTTGTAGAGCCCGTAGTTCCCTTCGTGACACGAATACTCGAACATCGGATCGTCGGTGCGCGCCATGGGCAGCGAGCCCGTCCAGGAGCGCGTCCACGTCCCCGGATCGGTCACCGTGAACTCCCAGTCGAGCGTGTCGGGACCGGTGCGCGTGTAGCGTTCGACCACGTGCAGGGCCTCGGTGACACGTCCGGGGACCTTGCGGATGATGGTCCGGTCCCTGAAGTTGGTGGTCTCGACCACCAGCGTGTCGCCGTCCCAGTAGCCGCGCGAGTCCCCGGCGTACTGCCGAATGGCGGGCGAGATATGGGGACGCCCGTCCAACGGAATGTAACGAACCTCGTGGATGTGCTCCTGGAGAATCGCCACCCACTCGGGGTTCTGCACGATGTGATAGTGGTTGTTGTATCCGCTGGGCAGCGAGGGGATTCCACGGTACCAGATGCACCGGAAGGCCAGTGGCATCTCCTCCGGTCCGGCGGCGGGGCTGCGTCCGGCCGCCACGTCCCGGAGCCGCAGCGCTTCCGGCGACGTCTGCCTCGCGTGGGCCTCCGGCGTCAGTGCGGGCAGCCTCCCGTTCGGCGGATCGATGACTATCGACGTGCGCCCCGTGGTGGTCGTGCCATAGTCCAGCCACAGGTTATTGTAGAAGCCCGGCGCCCCGTCCTCTCCCCGGTCCACGTTTCCGCCGGCCTGTGTCCGCCGCGCCGGCCGCTGCAACAGGCGCTCGTTGTGGGCGATCCTCTCCTGCTCGAGATTGGCCGCCTCTTCCGCCGTCAGAAACTCCTTGGCCGCCAGCTCTACAGGACGCTCCATCGGCGTGATGGTGCCGTTGTTCCAGACGCCTTGCAGATCCGGATCGCCCCACGGCGTCCGGGGCACCTCCGTGGACTGGGCCGCAGCGAACAGCGGCGTCAGCGCTACGACCGCGAGCACGACGAACACCGCAGCGAAGCATCGATTGACCATCTGCCCTCCTCCGAGCTCTACCGCGTGCCCCATCATGGACCACACCGCAACGGCGGGCAAGGGCGCGGCCGCGCGTTCATGATGGCGTGGCGACTCCCGCGCGCCGTTTTCGGCCGGTCGCAGGGCGGATGCGGCGGCGGCCGGCTCGGAAGCGGAACCCGGTCCCGACCCGCAGGAGCGTCAGCCGCGCGTCGGTGCGCAGGAGGAGACGGGCTCCGTAGCCGAGCGCCTCGCCGGCCCGGGCGCCGCCAACGGCGCCGCCGGCACAACCGCCAGTCCGGCCCCGCCGCAGCGCAGCCGGCTGCGGCGAGCGAATCGACGCTTCCTGGCGCTGACGGCGGCGACGCACGGTAGCGGGACGGAACGGTGCGCTCCAGGAGATTTCCGTTCAGGAACTGTTCAGGGAACATTCAGGTGTGCCCGCTCGCAGCGCATTCTACGATGAGAACGTGCGTATACTCATAGCAATTCTCGTCGTCGCGTGTGTGGCGGTACCCGCAAGCGCGCAAGACACCGCGACCCTGTTCGGTACGGTCGCGGACATCACCGGCGGAGTGCTTGGCGAAGTACGTCTCGAGGTCGCCGGCCCGGTCCGGCGAACCGTGGTCACGGGGCCCGAGGGGACCTTCGAAGTAGCCTCGCTACCGTTCGGCACCTATCGCGTCACCGTGGAGCGAGAGGGATTCTCCACGTACGAAGAGACGGTGCTCCTGGATTCTCCTCGACGAGAGTTGCCCGTCGAGCTTCCGCTGTCTCCGTTCACCCAGTTCGTCGAGACCGTCAGCCGGGTCGTGGAGGAACGGGCGCAGGCGCCGTTCCTGGTCACCGTCGTCGAGGGCGAGGAGATCGACGAAACCGGGGCCGCGACGCTTGATGAAGCTCTGCGGACCGTCGCCGGGCTGCAGCATGGCACACAGGGCAACGCCTACACGCGGGTGGCGACTCGCGGCTTGCGCGACACGCGGGACGTGCTGGTTCTGATAGATGGCGCGCCCCTTCGCCAACTAAGCGGCAGTGCAGACCTCACGATGGTGCCGGTGCCGATGCTCGAAGGTGTCGAGTTCGTGAAGGGCGCCACCTCGTCCGTCTACGGACGCGGTGCGGTGGGTGGGGTCATGCAGTTCTTCACGGTGCCGGAGGCCACGGAGGTTCCCGTGGGGGAGATCACGTACCGCGCCGGGAGCTTTGCCACGCACGAGGCTCGGACCGCGGTCAGTCTTCCGTATGGTGGAGGGCGCTTCGCCGCCACGGGATCGGCGTCCAGGTCCGACGGGCATCAGCAGGACACCGGACGCGACACCGCCTTCCTCTCGCTGGTCAACGACTACTCTGCTGCGGGACGGCTGAACACGCGGCTCCAGTACCTGGCGAGTGACGTCGAAGCGGGACGCGGCTCGATCGTCCCCCTCGAGAATGGCCGTCCCATGTTCGGCATCACGCGCGAGCAGAACTTCGGCATTCCCGATGCCGTCTTCGATGCACGCCTGCAGTCGCTGAGCGCACGCACCGACGTCATTGCGAGCTCGAACGTCGTTGTCACGAACAGCTTCAACTTCAATCGCTACACGCGGTTGGCCACGGGCGGCATCACGATCGTGCCTCCACCCACGACCCGCACGAAAGGCTGGTGGCAGAGCGATTCCGCGCAGGATACGTTCCTGAACGACACGACGGTGCAGTGGACGACGGGCACCCTGAACCTCCGGAACACGTTCCTCGCCGGCCTCGGGCTCGAGTGGGGCGACGAGGCGCGCGTGTCACCGCGCTTCCGCAGCGGTCAGACGTTCATTGGGCCCGACTACGTCAACCCGGTCGGCAACATCCAGAACGGGCCGAAGGGGATACCGGCGGGAGAGGTGACGTCCGACTTCGAGCAGCGAATCGTCAGCGGCTACCTCCAGAATCGTGTCGAGGTGGGACGCGTGGTGGGAACCGTCGGTCTGCGCTGGGACGACTTCGATCAGGAGCTGCGGCGCTCCGACACCGGTGTCGTCTCGAGCTTCGATGGATCCAAGCTCAGTCCGCGGGCCGGCGTGACGGTCAACCTCACCGGGAACGCGCCGCTGAACGTGGCCGCTTTCGCGCACGTCTCTCGTGGATTTCGGCCGCAGTTTCCCAGCCTGAGCACGCGCAGCGGCGTCGTGATCCCGGTGTTGTTGAAGCCGGAGGTGACGCGCAACGTCGAAGGAGGCCTCCGCCTGCTGGGTTCCGCGGTGTCGATGCAGGCCGCGGTGTTCAACATGCGCAAGCTCGACGGTCCGCGGTCGTTTCGCACCGGCCCCGAGACGTTCCTGTTCACGAACGCCACCACGAGCGTCCGCGGCTTCGAGAGCGAAGTGCAGAGCGTGTTCGCCGGCGGCCACCAGCTATACGCGAACTATGCCTTTCACGACGCGCGCCACGACGAATTCCGCACGACGACCGGGAACTTCGACGGCTTCCAGTTGCGGATGAGCCCACGCCACATTGCGGGTGCGGGCGTGACGCTGCGGTTCGGCAGGAGCGGACTGGCCGACAACGTGGTGTGGACCGCGGGGGTGAGCTTCGTAGGGGATCGCCCCCTCCGCGACAACGTGATGAACCCGCAGATCCTGCCTTCCTACACGCTGTTCAATACCGCGGTCAGCTTCCGCCTGGCCGACGTCCAGCTCGTGCTCGCGGCCACCAACCTCAGCGACCAGTACTACATTGCCGACGACTTCTCGTCGCAGAACGCCGGCAATCCCGGGATTCCGCGTCGGTTCACGGCGCAGCTCCGCTACTCGTTCGGCGGCCGCTAG
>JAPOYG010000578.1 GCA_026706755.1 Acidobacteriota bacterium | reverse complement strand
CCTGCGGGCGCTCGTCGCGCAGGGGGCCGACGTCAACGCCCCCGCGCCCGACGGCACGACCGCGCTGCACTGGGCAGTGCACTGGAACGACGCGGAGATGGCGCGCCTGCTGGTGCGCGCCGGTGCCGACGTCGATGCCGCCAACCGCTACGGCGCCACCCCCCTGTGGCTGGCCGCCGAGCGGAGCGCCGCCGGTGGGGTCGGCAGCCTCGGCGACTTCGGCCCCGGCCTCCCGGGCCACCTCGGTCCCGGCCTCCCCGGCAGCCTCGGTCCCGGCGATCCCACTCCTCTCGGCCCCGCCGGCCTCCTGGGCTTCCTCCTGGACGCCGGCGCGGATCCGAACGCCCTCGCGCTCGGCGCCGGCGAGTCGCCGCTGATGGCGGCGGCCCGCGGCGGCGGCGCGGCAGCGGTCAGGCTGCTCCTGGCCCACGGCGCCGACGTCGACGCGCGGGACGGCTGGCGCAGCCAGACGGCGCTGATGATGGCGGCCGGCAACCACGAGCCCCACGCCGGCGTCGTCCGCATCCTGCTGGCGCACGGCTCCGACGTCCACCTGCGCTCGCGGTCCGCCGCGGAGGCCCCGTTCGCCGGCGGCGGGATGCGCGCGGTCGGCGGGATGACGGCGCTCCACTTTGCCACTCGCCAGAACGACGCAGAGTCGGTGGGCCTGCTGCTCGGGGCCGGCGCGCGCGCGGACGAGCGGGCGCCGGGCGGGATCACGCCGCTGCGCATGGCCATCGACCACGGCTACTACGACCTC
The DNA here is from genome assembly GCA_026706755.1 of Acidobacteriota bacterium. GTDB lineage: Bacteria > Acidobacteriota > Vicinamibacteria > Vicinamibacterales > UBA8438 > JAGWAJ01. The sequence continues at coordinate 4,480 of JAPOYG010000578.1, read as the reverse complement.
GTCGATCTGCTGCTCGACGGCGGCGCCGACCCGGACGCGGCCGACGACGCCGGGTTCACGCCGCTCCATGCCGCCCTGCGCAAGCGGGCCGGCGGGAACCCGGAGCGCGGCGACCGGAGCGCGGGAGCCGGCGGCAGCCGTTCGACGGCGCTGCTGAAGGACCTGCTGGCGCGCGGCGCCGATCCCAACGCGCGGCTCCCGCTGAAGCGCCTGCCTCCCAACTTCAACCCGGACGGCTACCCGCAGATCAACAACGTGCAGTACGCGGGTGCGACGCCGCTCTGGATCGCGGCGCACCTGGCCGACCTGGAGGCGATGCGCATCCTCGAGGCGGCCGGCGCCGACCTGCTCGCCGCGTCGATGGAGAACACCACGGCGCTGATGGTGGCGGCCGGCCTGGGCTACGCCACGCGCGGGCCGACGACGCGCCTGGGCGGCCGCCGGGAGGACACCGAGGAGGCCGTGCTGACCGTCCTCGAGCAGCTCGTCGCCTGGGGCCACGACGTCAACGCGGTCAACGACAACGGGCAGACGGCGCTCCACGGCGCAGTGGCGGCGGCGGACCCGGCCGTGGTGCGGTTCCTCGCGGACCGCGGCGCCCGCCTGGACCAGCGGGACGCCATTGGCCGCACGCCGCTGGTCATGGCCGAGGAGCACACCACCGACAAGTACCGCACGAACCAGGCCCTGAACACGGCCGACGTCGAGACGACCTACGCGCTGCTGCGGGGCCTGCAGGGGGAAGCGGACGCGGCGCCCGAGTGGCCGGGCTGGGGCGGCCCGCGGCGCAATTTCACCAGCGACACGGTGGGGCTCGCCGAGACCTGGCCCGAGGGCGGGCCGGCGCAGCTCTGGCGCCGTCCCCTGGGCGGCGGGCATTCCAGCATCCTCGTCGACGGCGGCCGCCTGTTCACGCAGTACCGCCCGCCGGACGGCCCCGAGCCGGACTCCTGGCGCGAGGAGGAGGTGGTCGTCGCGCTCGATGCGGAGTCCGGGCGCGCGCTCTGGGAGCATCGCTATCCGGCGCCGCTCGAGGGCCTCGACGTCCCGCTGGGCGTCGGTCCGCACGCCACCCCGCTCATCGTCGGCGAGCGCCTGTTCGCCACCGGCACCAACAAGCAGCTCTTCGCTCTGGACAAGGCCACGGGGGACGTGCTCTGGTCGCACGACCTCGTCCGGGACTTCGGGGCGCCGCCGCACTACCGGGTCATGCCGCGCACGCCCGGCTACAGTTGCAGCCTCCTGGCTTACGGCGACCTGATCATCGCGACCGCGGGCGGTCCCGGGCAGTCGGTCATGGCGTTCCGCCAGGACGACGGGCGCGTCGTGTGGCGGAGCGGCGACTTCGCCATCGCCCCGGCCTCGCCCATCCTCATCACCGTGGAGGGGCGCGACCAGGTGGTCGTGTTCGCCAGCGACCGCGTCGTCGCGCTCGACCCGGCCGACGGGGCCCCGCTCTGGAGCCATCGCCATCCCCGGCGCTTCGACGCCAACATCAGCACGCCGGTGTGGAGCGACGACGACAACCTGCTCTTCCTGTCGTCGGCCCACGACGGGGGCACCCGGGTGCTGGAGGTGACGGGGTCGGGCGTCCGGGAGCGGTGGTTCACGATGGCCATGCGCGTGTACTACGGCACCGCCATGCGGATCGGCGACCTCTACTACGGCAGCAGCGGCGACGTCGGGACGGCGTTCCTCACCGCCATCGACGCCCACAGCGGCGAGATCGCGTGGCGCGACCGCACCTTCGCGCGGAGCACCCTGCTCCACGCCGACGGCAAGCTCATCATCCTGGACGAGGACGGCGTGCTGGGCCTGGCCACCGTCTCCCGCCGGGGGCTGCGCGTGCTGGCGCAGGCGCCCGTCCTCACCACCACCGCCTGGACGGTGCCCACGCTCGCCGGCACGAAGCTCTACCTCCGCGACCGCGCGGACATCGTCGCCCTCGATCTGGGCGCCCCGTGAGCCCTGTTGCCGACCGGACTCAGAATGTCGCGATCGGGTTGATCGGCGACCCCGTGCCGCCCCAGACGGCCAGTGGCGCGGCCGTCAGGAGGAACTCCCAGCGGCCCTGCCCGGCGGCCGTCTCCCCGAGCGCCTCCAAATCGGCGTTGTCGAACAGGTGGATGCCGAGGTGCACCAGCGCGAAGTCGTGCGCGGCCCCCGGCAGGTCGGACGGCGCGACGCTCAGCGCGCCGTCACTGCCGAGCAGCGCGATGTCGCGCTCCTTCAGCCACGGAATGACCGACGCGTGCAGGCCGGCCGCGGTCCCGATGCGGCCGATGATGAACGGCCCGAGCACCTCGCGGGCCGCCCAGCGCCCGGTGCGGATGAAGACGGCGTCGCCGGCGCCGGCGCGCACGCCGGCCCGGGCTTCCCAGGCCTCCAGGTCCTCGACGTAGATCGGCGTCTCGGGCTCGAGGTAGGGGAGGCCCTTCAGGCGCGGGATGTCCATCAGGATGCCCCGCGTGAAGATGCCGTCCTTGAGGTTGTGGATGGAGTTGCGGGCGTGGCCTCCGGCCTCCAGCACCGCCGCCTCGTCGGGCCGGTAGCCGTTGTACATCCGTCCCTCGGCGTCGTCCACGTGCGCCAGCGCGTCCAGGTGGGTGTGCGCCCAGCCGTGGTAGCGGACGGCGAACGTGTCCGAGCCCACGCCGTGCATCGTGTGCACGAACGGCCGCGGGTTGTCGACCGCTTCTTCCTTCAGGACGTCCCGCGCCAGGGAGACGCTCACGCCCGCACGCACGAGCGCCGCCGCTGCACGGCGCGTTGCCGGCGTGATGAGGTTGATGGTCCCGATCTCATCGTCGGGCCCCCAGCGCCCCCAGTTCGACAGCTCCGTCCGCCATCGGTCGAGATCGGCCTCCGTCACCACGCGGCCCGCCCCGCCCTCCTGTGACGTCGACCTCGTACCCGCCAACGCCGCTGCGACAATCACTGCTGCGACGGCTGTCGTTCTCTGCATCCGTGCCTCCTGGCGACAAAATCGCGGTTCGCCTCGGTACCGCTATCACATCCGCCCAGGGAGCGCGAGGAAGCGGCTACGGCGTGCCGGCGCCGTCGGTCGGGCCCTCCCCATCCCGGCCGTACTTGCCCTTCCACTCGTCGATGTGCGTCCTGTCCGACAGCGGGACGTTCGTGCGGTAGGCCGCGCGGGCGATGGCGTGGGCGGCGACCGGAGCCGTTACCAGCAGGAAGATGACGGTCAGGGCCGCGATTGCGATCTCGGCCGTATCCCGGAAGTAGAGGGCGGCGGCGGCGAACACCAGGCCCACGCCCAGCGTGCCGGCCTTCGTGGAGGCGTGCATGCGAATGAGCACGTCCGGCAGGCGCAGGATGCCGAGCCCGGCGACGAACAGGAAGAAGCCTCCGGCCAGCAGGCACGCGGCAACGACCAGGTCCGACCACGGAAGGTCACCGGCCATCGGTTTCCTCCGCCTGTTCGGTGGGCCGTTCGGTGGGCCGTTCGCCGCGATCGTGCAACTCGTTGATGCGCTCGGCGTACCAGGCAAAGGCGACCGTCGCCAGGAAGGCGACCAGTGCCAGCGCCACGGCGATGTCGAGGAAGTCGGGCTCGGTGTGCGCGATGGCCAGCAGGCCCGCGATGGCCACCGCCAGCACGGTGATGAGGTCGACCGATACGACGCGATCCGGCAGGCTCGGTCCCCGAATGAGGCGTATGAACGAGAAGACCAGCCCCAGCACGGTCAGGGCCATGGTGACGTTCACCGCCCACTGGACGATCTGCGACTGCGCCTCCGGATCGGTCACTGCATGGCCTCCCGGACCAGTCGTTCGAAGCCCGTCTTGATCCGCGTGCGCGTCTCGTCCGGATCGTCGACGAACATCTCGTGCACGTAGAGTGTCTTCCCGTCCGGGCTGACGTCGAGGCTCAGCGAGCCGGGCGTCAACGAGATGAGGTTCGCCAGCACCGTGATCTGCATCGGCTCCTCGAGGTCCAGCGGCACGGCCACGATGCCCGGGCGCGATCGGTGGGCGGGCGTGATCACGTCCCACGCGACCTGCACGCCCGAGACCGTGAGCTCGTACAGGAAGTAGCCTCCCAGCCGGGCCGCCAGCAGCACGCGCTTGAAGTAGGCGGTCTGCCCGTACATGGGGCTCGACAGGCTCAGGGCCGCGAACGCCAGGAGGAAGCCCCAGACGAACGTGCTGAGGTCGAAGGTCCCGAACAACGCGCACCAGCCGCCCGCGAACAGCAGGTTGATCTGGAAGAGCCTCATGGGCGGCCCTCGCCGAGCACGGCTTCGACGTAGTGCGAGGGGGCCATCAGCTCGGCCGCGGCCCGCTCCGCCAGCGCGTAGAGAGGCCGCGCGTAGAGGCCGATGGCCAGCGTGACGATCGCCAGCGCCGCAATGGGACCCAGCAGCAGCCACCGCCGCTCCGGCGCGACCGGGGGCGGCGGCCCGGCGTCGTCCGGACGCGCCTTCCAGAAGGCGTTCAGCCAGATCTTGGTCATCGA
>JAPOYG010000435.1 GCA_026706755.1 Acidobacteriota bacterium | reverse complement strand
TCCCGGGTGCTCAACGAGGGTGTCGACATGCCGGCCGCGAACGTCGGCATCGTCATCTCCGGCAGCGGGTCCGCGCGGGAGCACGTGCAGCGGCTGGGCCGCATCCTGCGCAAGCAAGGCGACAAGCGCGCCGTCCTGTACGAGCTGGTGGCGGCGGACACCAGCGAGGTGTTCACGAGCGAGCGGCGCCGGGCGTCCGATGCTGACGACTGACCTGGTACGGGTGCGGCGGCGCGACGGCCGCATCTCCGCGAGCCCCCTGCGGGAAGCCGAGCGCAAGCGCCTCCTCGCCGTCGCCGATGCCTACGCCGCCGCAGCGCAGGCCGGCGTCGGCCGCACGCGGGGAGAGTTCGAGGCGGCGTGCGACGACGTACCCTCCGCGGCGACCGACTACAAGCTGGTCAAGGGGCTGCGGAAGCTCGTGCGCGACCGCTGCACGTTCGAGGTGCGGGACGGCGTCGAAGCACCCGCCGTTCGCCGGGCGGTCTTCGCGCGGGCCGCGGAAGCGCGGCGCGCCCTGAAGGATGACGCGGCCTTCGACCGCGACGCCGTGATCGGGGCCGCCGCCGCGCGCCTGGAGCTGGCCGCCGACGCCGTTCAGAGCGCGCTGTTCGCCGACCTCAAGGCGAATCACGTCCTCACCACGTTCGATGCGATAGGCGGCCCGGCGCTCCTCGAGGCATATGAGGTCGCCCAGCAGCAGGCGATCCTGCTCCGCGCGGTGCGCGTCGTGATCACCTTTCGGCAGCCGGACCCCGGCGGGTTCCGGCTCTTCTTCCGGCGGCTGAAGTTCCACCGCCTCCTCTACGCCGCGGCGCGGCAGCCGGACGGCGCCTGCCGTGTCGAGATCGACGGGCCGTTCAGCCTGTTCCAGTCCGTCACCACCTACGGCCTCCAACTGGCGATGCTCCTGCCCGTGCTGCCCTCGTGCGGGCCCGGCTGGGAGCTCGCGGCCGACATTCGCTGGGGATCCGACCGGCAGCCGCTCGAGTTCCACCTGGAGGGAGGAGCGGCGGCCCAGGCGGGGGACGATGACTTCCGCCTCCCCGACGAGGTCGCCCGCCTGCGCGACCAGTTCGACCGCATGCGCACGCCGTGGCGGGTCGCCGTCGCGCACGACCTGCTCGACCTGCCCGGCGTCGGCTTGTGCGTCCCCGATCTCGTCTTCACGCACGAGGCGAGCGGCCGCCGCGTCCACCTGGAAGCGCTGGGGTACTGGAGCCGCGAGGCGGTGTGGCGCCGCGTCGACCTGGTGGAGGCGGGGCTGCCGCAGCCGATCGTCTTCGCGGTCAGCCGCCGGCTGCGGGTCAGCGAGGAAGTGCTGGCCGAGGATCTGCCTGGCCGGCTCTACGTCTACAAGGGCGTCATGAGCGCCCGCGCCGTGGAGGAGCTGCTCGACGCCAGCCTGACGAGCGCCCGGCGACTCCGCCCCCGGTGACCATATCCGCTATATTCGGGTGGAGAGCCACGTGGACTGAGGCGCCACCGCAAGCTGATGCTGACCCGTCTGCAGGTTTCCGGCTTCAAGAACCTCGTGGACGTGGACGTGCGCTTCGGACCCTTCACCTGCGTCGTCGGTCCCAACGGCGCAGGCAAGTCCAACCTCTTCGACGCGATCCGGTTTCTCCAGGGCCTGGCCGGCCACACGCTCATGGAGGCGGCCGCGGCGGTACGCGACCAGGACAGCCGGACGGCAGATGTGCGCAATCTCTTCCACCACGCCGGCGGCCACTACGCCGACCAGATGTCTTTCGTTGCCGAGATGGTCGTGCCCGAGACTGCCGTCGACGACTTGGGGCAGGAGGCCAGGGCCAGCATCACGTTCCTGCGCTACTCCCTGGAGCTTGCGTCCAGAGACACCGGCGACACTCTGACGCCGGGGGCCCTCGAGATCACGAAGGAGGAGCTGGTTCACATCGCCCAGGGGGCAGCCTGGAAGCACCTGCTGTTCCCGCACAAGGCAAAGGACTGGCGCAGGCGGGTCGTGCGCGGTCAACGCCGCGTGCCCTACTTCATCTCCACGGAGCACGAGGGGGACCAGCGGGTCATCAAGCTGCATCAGGACGGCGGCAGCAGCGGGCGTCCGCTACGGCGGTCCGCCGCCAACCTGCCGCGAACGGTGCTGTCGGTGGCCAATGCGGCCGAGAGCCCCACCGTGGTGGTCGCACGCAGGGAGATGGAAGCGTGGCGAATGCTGCAATTGGAGCCGTCGGCACTCCGTCGACCCGACGAGTTCTCGGCTCCGTCACGCCTGGGAACGGACGGTAGCCATCTGCCGGCCACGGTGTACCGCCTGGCCCGCAATTCGGAGTCGGAGGGCGAGGATCTATCGACCGACGAGAACATGAGGCGGACATGCGCCCGAATCGCCATACGGCTGGGCGAACTGATAGACGACGTACGCGACATCACTATCGATCGCGATGAGAAACGCGAGTTGCTGACACTGTTCGCCCAGGACAGCGATGGCACGCGCCATCCCGCCCGCGCGCTCTCCGACGGCACGCTGCGCTTTCTGGCCCTTGCCGTACTCGAGATGGACCCCGAGACCGAAGGCGTTCTCTGCCTGGAGGAGCCCGAGAACGGGATCCATCCGGCGCGCATTCCTGCCATCCTACAGCTCCTCCGAGACATCGCGGTTGACGCGTCCGAGCGTGCGGGTCCTGGCAATCCGTTGCGGCAGGTGATTGTCAACACCCATTCGCCCGCAGTCTTCCAGGAGGTTCCGGACGACAGCGTCGTCTTCGTCAAAACCCTGGAAGCGACAGACGAACGACAACAGCTCTTCCGCAAGGCCCGCGTCTACCATCTCGCGGACACGTGGCGGGCCAAGGCCGGGGGTCGGCGAGATGTCGTCGCCCGTGGCGAACTCCTCGCCTATCTCAACCCCGTCCTGGGACGGGCCTCACGGGAAACGGTCAAAGGCGAGCGACGTGTGGTCGACCGCGAGGACGTGCGCGACCTACTGCCCTTTCCGCACCTGCCTGCGCCTTCGTCGTAGAGTCCTGCGTCCGAATGCCGTCGAATGCAGGCACTCCGCTTCACGTTGGTCGCTGACGGCTCCTCCGACCGAGCGATCCTGCCGGTTCTCGTCTGGTTGCTCCGGGAGCACCTCGGCAACGTTCCGATTCACCCCGCGTTCTCCGAACTGCGCCGTCTCCCGAATCCCCCGAGGGGCCTCACCGAGCGCATCGACAGAAAGCCTCGACCTGTATCCCTGCGACCTGCTGTTCGTGCACCGCGACGCCGAGCGCGCACCCATCGCCGAGCGCGAGGGGGAGATTCGCGAGGCCCTGGCCAGGAGCGCGATCGACGAAGCACTACCGGTCGTCTGCGTGATTCCCGCCCGCATGCAGGAGGCTTGGCTACTCGTGACGAGGCGGAACTCAGCATCGCGGCGAGCGGCGAGTCGACGCGCTCACTCGACGCCGAATGCGAGGAGCACGTTGCCGGACACGTGCTGTACCGCGTACCCCGAACCGACGAACAGCATGCCTCCGACGATCGCCGGTCCGTGTCCGCCGATCGAGCCTCCGCGGGCAGCCACGCCGTTGTCGGTCTCGAAGTCGCGCAGCGTGTCGTACTCCCACAGCACCTCGCCGTCCCGGGTGGAGTACGCACGCAGCATCCCGTCCTGGCCTCCGGCGAACACCACGCCGGGAATGACGGTCGCGGCCCCGAATACGCCCGAGGCGCAGGATGGGGCCTCGGGGTCCGGGCAGTCCGTCGGTCTGGGGTGGGTCGTGTACCACGCGCGCTCGCCGCTGTCCGGCCGCAGCGCGGCCAGGCCGCCGGTCCGTTCCGGGAGCGCAACGGGGCGGTAGTACAGGGTTCCGTCGCTCGCCGGGCCCATGCCCGCGCCCTCGGGAAACTCCGTGGCGTCCATTGCCTGGGACACCCAGAGGACGGCGCCGCCGCTGTCCGGATCCAGGGCCGTGACGCGGCTGCTCTCCTGGCCGGCGATCAGCACGTCCCGCCCGCTCGGCAGGGTGACCAGGATCGGCGATCCCGACACGTCGTCGTTCGGGCCGCTCGTATGGCCGGGGCAGTCGAGGCTGGCCACCTCTTCCGTCATGTCGAACAACCCGCAGTTCTGGTCGCCGGCGAGGAGCTGGGTGGACCAGAGACGCCGGCCGGTATCCAGATCGAACGCGATCACCGCGTCGCTCGACCCTCCGTCGGGCACGTTGATGTAGCCGTTCCCCGTGCCGACGTAGACCGCCCGGCGCCGCAGGTCGAGGACCGGGGCGGACCACACGCCGGCGCCGGCGGGTCCGTACTGCTGGACGCCCAGCCAGTTCTCGCGGACCGGCCGGGGCCGCTCGGGAATGGTGTAGCTCTTCCAGACTTGCGCTCCGTCGGCGGCGTCGAGGACCACCACGGCGCCCTGCGAGGTGCAGCACTCGTACTGCCCGTTCGAGAGCCCGGCGGCCTCCTCCAACGACCCCACGGGCACATAGAGGCGCTCGCCGCCGGGCTCGAGCACCGGCGATCCCGTGATCTTGGCCATGGGGTGATCGTCCACGCGCACGCGCCACAACCGCTGCCCGCTGTCGGCGTCCACGGCGTGGACGTGCGCCCCCCAGTCCCCGAAGTAGACGGCGTCGCGCTCCGTCCCGGGGATCGTCCCGACGCTCACCGCGGATACGATCGGCGTCCCGGCATCGAAGGACCAGTGGACGCAGCCGGACCGGGCGTCGAGAGCGTAGACGAAGCCGTTGTCGCTGCCCAGGTACAGGCGCCCTCCGACCACGACGGGCTGGGCCCGCATCCCGCCGCTGCCCGGCAGGCCGAAGGACCACTGGAGCGCGAGGCGCGGAACGTCGTCGGCCGTCAGTCCGGCGTCCTCGCCAGACTGGAACCGGGCGCCGGTGGTCGGATCGGCATTCTTGCCGTTCCACTGCGCGGCGGCGAAGCGGGCGTCCGGCGTCACGTCGCTCAGGCAGGCGTTCGACATGGCGGCGGCGCTGCGGTCCACGGCGTTGCCGAACGGCCTGCCCGCCACGTAGGTGGCGAGGCCCCGCTTCTCCTCGTCGCTGAGCTCCGCGGCGGTCCCCGCCATGCTCCCCCCGGTCAGCGCTTCGTACACGCGTTCGGGCGAGAATGCTCGCAGGGCCTCGAGACTCGCCGCCCGGGGCACCGCGCCGTCGACCCCGTGACAGGTCGCGCAGCGCTGCTGGAACAGCACGAGGTAGCGCACGTTGGTCATGCCCGGCTGCGCCCCGGCCGAGACGGCGATGAGCACCAGGACGGCC
>JAPOYG010000107.1 GCA_026706755.1 Acidobacteriota bacterium | reverse complement strand
AGTGCGCATCGACGGTGAAGAAGGTGAGCCTGGAGCTCGGCGGCAACGCCCCGTTTATCGTCTTCGACGACGCCGACCTCGACGCCGCCGTTGCGGGGGCGATGGCCTCGAAGTATCGCAACGCGGGGCAGACCTGCGTCTGCGCCAACCGGGTGCTGGTGCAGGACGGCGTCTACGACGCGTTCGCCGCGAAGATGGCCGAGGCCGTGGCCGGGCTCAGGGTCGGCAACGGGCTCGAGTCGGGAACGCAGCAGGGGCCCCTCATCGACCTGCGGGCGGTCGAGAAGGTCGAGGAGCACATCGCGGATGCGGTCGGCAAGGGCGCCGCGATCGCCGTCGGCGGCGGGCGCCACGCCCTCGGCGGCAGCTTCTTCCAGCCGACGCTCCTGACCGGCGTCACCCCGGCGATGACGGTGGCCCGCGAGGAGACGTTCGGACCGCTGGCGCCCCTGTTCCGCTTCTCGACGGAGGAAGAGGCGGTCCGCCTGGCCAACGACACCGAGTTCGGGCTCGCCGCCTACTTCTACAGCCGCGACATCGGCCGCATCTGGCGCGTCGCCGAAGGCCTGGAGTACGGCATCGTGGGCATCAACGAGGGGATCATCTCGAACGAGGTCGCCCCGTTCGGCGGGGTCAAGGAATCGGGCATCGGCCGCGAAGGGTCCAAGTACGGCATGGACGACTTCGTCGAGATCAAGTACCTCTGCCTGGGCGGCATCGAAGGGTAGTGTCAGCGCCCGGCCCGCGCCGCCGTACCGAGGGTGATTCAGCGACGACGATCCGCCGAAGTCCGCAGGTGAGCACTGCTCCCGGGATGCGTCAGCGACACGGGTTGACCCAGCGTAACTCCGGGAAGCGCAAGAAGTCAGTGTCGGTCGTGTAGAGCACGTAGCCTCTCTGCGCCGCCAGCGTCGCCAGATGGGCGTCGGTGGTCATGTTGCCGGCAGTGCCGATGCGCTCCAGGTTCTCTCGCAGTTCAGGGAAATGCCGGTTCGACGGTTGCGGGACGTGCACGTGCGGCAACCGTAGCCAGCTCTCGATGCGGTCGAGCACTTCGCCGACGGGTAGCGGCCGTAGCAGGACTCGCGGATGCGTCGTGATGCGAATGAACCCGAGGATCACGACCCAGGCGAGACCGACGCCTTCGGTTCCCATCAGGCAGCCGTCCCACCATCGGCGGGCCGCCTCGTGCACCGGGGAGTCGCGGTTGTGCGCATGCACGAGGAGGTTCACGTCGGGCAGAATCATCGTTTGGTTCGTGCAAGCGATTCGGCCGTAGCCTCTGCCTCGAGCTCGTCGGCCAGTTGATTCAGCTTGTCGAGGTCGACACCCGGACGGAAGCCGAAGGAGTGCGGAATCGTTTTCGGCACGGGGATGTCGTGTGGCGCCATATCCCTCGACAGGCCGGCACGCAGAGCCCGGTTGACCACCTCCTTGAACGAGACGCCGAGCGTGGTCGCTTGCTGCCGGAGCAGGGCCGCGACGTCGTCGTCGAGGGTCAGCGTGGTCCGCATGATGGGACGCATCGTAGATGCCTCATGGCATGATGTCAAGACATCAAGCGGGGGACGGTGGAGTCCGCATTGACGATAGAATCTGCTTGATCGACAACGTTCTGGAAGGGAGCGCCAGATGAGCCACCGTCATCTCGTCGCGTTCGTGGCGGCTATCGCAGTCGTAGCCCTGACGTCGGTCGCAGTCGCCGGGCTGGCCGAGGCCCAGGAGGCCGCCGACGCGGAAGCAGCGTGGACGATGCCGCGGCTGCCGGACGGGCAGCCGGACCTGCAGGGCTACTGGACGACCCAGACGTTCACGCCGCTCGAGCGCCCGGAGCGCCTGGCCGACCGGGAGTTTCTCTCCGAGGAGGAAGCCGCCGAGCTCCAGCAGCAGCTCACGGCCGAGGGCGTCGACCCCCTGCGGCGGGACGCCGTCGCCATCGAGGATCCGGACGAGCGGGAAGAGGCGCTGTACCAGGAGAACCGCGACGCCAGCTACGTCCACTACGACAACCAGATCTGGCTGCGGACGCCGGTGCCGAAGGGTCTCTCGAGCCGCCGGACCTCGCTCATCACCTATCCGCCGAACGGCAGGATCCCGCCGATGACGCCGGAGGGCGCGGCACGCGTGGAAGCCGAGCGCGTGATGGCCCAGGTGTTCGACGGCTACGAGACCCGCCCGCTGATGGAGCGCTGCGTCGTCTGGACGCACGAGGGCCCGCCCCTCCTGCCGCCGGCGTACAACGACATCCATCAGATCTTCCAGACCCCGGACCACTTCGTGCTGTTCACCGAGCTGGCGACGAATCCGCCGCGGATCCTGGCGCTCGACGACGGGCCGGGCCTCCCGGACGCGATTCGCTCGTTCGGCGGCGACTCGCGGGCCCGCTGGGAGGGCGACACCCTGGTCGTGGAGACCGATCAGTTCATCGCGCGGCGGAACTACCGCGGGTCGAACCAGCACCGGCACGTGGAGGAGCGCTTCACGATGGTCGACGCGGACACGATCCGCTACGAGTTCATGGTCACCGATCCGACCACGTGGACCAGCCCGTGGGGGGGCGAGGTGCCGATGGTCCGCATCGAGGGGCCGATGTTCGAGTACGGCTGCCACGAAGGCAACCACGACATTCGCCACATCCTCGAGATCAACCGCAACCTCGAGCGGCAGGCGGCCGAGGCTGCCGCCGCGGGGGAGAGCGGGAAGTAGAACCCGAGCCGTCCCTCTGTCGCTCCGACCCGTGGGACTTGGGAGTCTGTCCGCGCCGCAGAACACACGCTGCGGGTGCGTTGCGCGAACGCCTGGGCGGGCGCCCGCACCCGCCGCTCACGCACCGGTGATGAAGTCGAGGTAGCTCTCGCGGTCGACGACCCGGAACGAGCTGTCCGGGTACGCCTCGCGCCAGGCGCGGGGAGGTCGCAGGCCGGGCTTCGGCGACCACTTCATCTCCGCCCCGTCGAGACGGCCGGCGCGCTCCTCCACGAGGTCGACCTCCTGCCGGTCGTAGGTGCGCCAGAAGTAACTCGCCACGCGCCGCCCCGTGTACAGGTTGCGCTTCAGGCGCTCCACCATGACGTAGTTCTCCCACAGGGCGCCGGTGTCGTCCCGCAGGGCCGGCGGGTTGAAGTTGTTGATCAGTCCGTTGCGAATGCCGTTGTCGTAGAAGTAGTAGCGGCGGCTCTTGGCAATCTCCTTGCGCAGATTCCGGCTGAAGCCGAGCCGGCCGTAGACGACGTAGGCCTTCTCCAGCAGATCGAGGTAGCGCTCCACGGTGTTCCGGCTCATGGCCAACCGGGTCCCGAGCTCCGCGAGCGAGACTTCCCGCCCGATCTGGAATGCGAGCGCCTGCAGCAGGCGCAGCAGCTTGTCGGCGTGCCGCACGCCTTCGAGCTGCAGGATGTCCTTGAACAGGTAGGACGAGATCAGCTCCCTCAGGTAGACCTCGCGATCCTCGTTCGACTCGGACAGAACGACCTCGGGGTACGAGCCGTGGATGAGGCGCAGCTCCAGGTTGGCGCGGGTCTCGTGGGCTGTCTCGATGGCCCCGAGTTCGAGCTGCGCGAGGGGTAGCAGCAACAGCGTGCGCTTCCGCCCCGTGAGCGGCTCCCCGGTCTGTTGTGCAAGATCGAAGGAGGACGATCCGGTGGCGATGATGCGAAGCCCGTCGACGTGGTCGGCGAGCAGCTTCAGGTTCAGGCCGATGTGCCGTACGTGCTGGGCCTCGTCGACGATCAGCGTTTGCCGCCGGCCCACGAAGGCACGTAGCCGGGCCAGCGACTGGCTCTCCAGATACGCTCGGACGTCGATGTCCTCGCCGGAGACGAGCAGGGCGTCGGGGTCGTGCCGCCGCATGTACTCGCGGAGCAGGGTCGTCTTGCCGACCCGCCGGGGACCGTACACGACGACGACGCGGTTGGGTGCGACGGCGTGGCGAAGGGGCTCGAGCAGGGCGTGCGGGATGTACTGTCCGGGCATACAGACTGACGGATTTTACCGGAAATCCGTCAGCGTAAAGACAGAGAACCTCGCAGATTTCGAGATCGCGGGATCGGACGGCGCATTCGACGAGTGCGTGGCGAACCGGCGGATAGTGGCCCGGCGGGCGTCGGGCGGCCGGCTACACGACGCCGTAGGCGAGCAACGCGTCGGCGACCTTGCGGAAGCCGGCGACGTTGGCGCCGCGGACATAGTGGATGAAGCCGTCGTCGGTGGCGCCCTCCGCGCGGCACCTCTCGTGGATGTCCCGCATGATGGTCCGGAGTTGCCGGTCGACCTCCTCCCTTGACCAGGAGATGCGCAGCGCGTTCTGGCTCTGCTCGAGGCCCGAGACTGCGACGCCCCCCGCGTTGGCGGCCTTGGCCGGGCCGAACAGGATCCGCCGCTCGAGGAAGGCGCCGATCGCGTCGAGCGTGCACGGCATGTTGGCGCCCTCGACGACCGCCGTGAGCCCGTTGTCGAGGAGCGTCCGGGCGTCGCCGCCGTCGAGCTCGTTCTGCGTGGCGCAGGGCAGCGCGAGCTGGCACGGGACGCCCCACGGCCGCGCCCCCTCGTGGTAGGCGCACCCGAAGTGCTCGGCGTACTCGCGGACGCGCCCGCGCCGGGCTTCCTTGAGATCCTTCAGCCACGCCAGGCGCTCGGCGTCGATGCCGTGCGGATCGTGGATGAAGCCGCTCGAATCCGACGCGGTGACGACCGTGGCGCCCAGCTCGACGAGCTTCTCGATGGCATAGAGCGCGACGTTCCCCGAGCCGGAGACCGCGGCGGTCTTGCCGGCCACCTCCTCTCCGCGCACCGCCAGCATGTTCTGCAGGAAGTAGACGGCGCCGTAGCCGGTCGCCTCGGTGCGGACGAGGCTCCCGCCGAACGACAGGCCCTTGCCGGTGAGGACGCCGGTGAAGCGGTTGGCCAGCCGCATGTACTGGCCGAAGAGGAAGCCGATCTCGCGCGCGCCGACCCCGATGTCGCCGGCCGGGACGTCGGTGTCCTCTCCGATGTGCCGGTGCAGCTCTCGCATCATCGCCTGGCAGAAGCGCATCACCTCGCTGGTCGACTTGCCGCGCGGATTGAAGTTGGACCCGCCCTTGGCGCCGCCCATGGGCAGCCCCGTCAGGCTGTTCTTGAAGATCTGCTCGAAGCCGAGGAACTTCAGCACGCTCTGGGTCACCGTCGGATGGAACCGGAGGCCCCCCTTGTAGGGCCCGATGGCGTTGCTGAACTGGACCCGCCACGCCCGGTTGGCGCGGACGTTGCCGGCGTCGTCCTGCCAGGTCACGCGGAAGGTGATGATCCGGTC
>JAPOYG010000331.1 GCA_026706755.1 Acidobacteriota bacterium | reverse complement strand
GGCGTGGCCGCCATGGCCGCCGTCTACGTCCTCTGGGCGGCGGGCTTCATCTGAGACCGGCCTGTCTCGCGGCTTCGCCGAGTCGCTTGTCGAGTGTCCACAGCGCGCACTTCGCCAAGAGCGCGGAGGCGAGCAGGTGAACGTCGATCCAGCCGAGGCCTCGTCCGTGGAGCCGCCGCGCGTGAACCAGCCGCAGGACTTCGCCATGGTCGGCAACCGGGGCCGCGGGGAGCATGCCGAGCATCCGCAGGATGCGATCGCGCTCCGAGAGCTGGCCGCACGCAAGCTCTCCCACGACGAAGGGATGGCAGAACACGTGGCCCCGTTCGAGCAGCGCGCCGAGTTGCGCGTGACCGCGCCTCAGATGATCCACCCAGACCGACGTGTCGACGAGAGTCATCGACTGTCCAACCGTGGGCGCCGCCGGCGGACCGGCCGGAGCTCGGGCTCGCTGCCGCCGAGGAGCGCCAGGCGTCGGGCACTCTCGAGCGCAATGAGGGCTTCGAGACCCCTGCGAACAAGGGCCGTCTTCTCACTGACCCCGGTCAGCCGCGCGGCTTCCCGCAGCAAGGTGTCGTCGATGTTGAGCGTCGTTCTCATATGCATGAGTATGCATCGTGGACGCACCACGCGGCAACGCCCGACCCTGCCCGTGGTCCCGCGCCCCGTCAGAACTCGACCCGCCGCATGACCGCGCGGGGCAGGTTGCGGACCGCCAGCATGATCCAGCGCCAGACCGGCGGCGCGTAGACGACGGGGCGGCCGCAGTCGATGGCGCGCACGACGCGGCGGGCGACCCGATCGGGGTCGCCCGCAAACGGGGGCGGGGCGAGGCCGGCCGTCATGCTGGTCCGCACGAAGCCCGGCTTGACGCAGACGGTTCGCAACCCCTGCCGGTGGTAGCGGTGGTCAAGACCCTCCAGATAGGCGGACAGCCCCGCCTTGGCGGCGCCGTAGACGACGACGGGAGAACGGGCGCGGTCGCCAGCCACCGAGGAGAAGACGCAGAGCGTCCCGCCACCGGCCGCGAGCAGGCGCCGGCGGGCGTGCTCGCAGAAGCCGACGGTGTTGGCGAAGTCGATGGCGGCAAGCGACCGGGCGCGCTCGGGGTCGGCTTCCAGGTCCGCCTGTGAAGCGAAGTCGGCCGCCGTCACGATGACCGTCTCGAGCCGGCCCAGGCTCTCGGCGGCGGCGTCGAGGGCCGGCGCGAACGTCTCGGGGCGGGCGAGGTCGCACGGGAACGCGGACGGCGGGGCGGGCAGCGCGCCGCGCACCTGCAGGTCGCGCGCGGACCGCTCGAGATCGGTCGGGTTCCGTCCCAGGAGGCACACCGTATCGCCGCGCTCGACCAGCAGGCGCGCGAGCGCCCGGCCCATCCCGCGCGTTGCGCCGAGCAGGACGGCGTTCACGGCGCTTCCTCCGTCACGGCGGCCCCCGTCACGCCGGGTCTCCGAGCATCCGCACCGACTGTGCGCTGCGCAGCCGCAGTTCCGGATCCCAGCGGCGGCGCACGGCCGTCCACCGCGCGAGGCGCGGCTCCATGGCCCGGAAGTGCTCGGCCCGCGTGAAGGCGTCCTTGGCCAGGTAGATGCGACCGCCGAGCTCCATCACCCGCTCGTTGAGCGCATCGACGAGGCCCTGCGTCCGGTCGTCGATCGGGAGGTCGATCGCCACCGACGTCCCCCTGCGCGGGAACGAGAGCGTCCCCGCGCCCTCGTCACCACAGTTCTTGATGACGCAGAGCGGCACGCACGCTCGGCGGCGGGCGAGGAGCTCCAGCAGCCCGCGGACCGCCGCGGGACCGCGCTCCTGCGGGATGACGCTCTGGTGCTGCGTCAACCCCCGGCGCCCGTAGAGGCGGTACCAGTCCGCCAGGCGGTCGAGCGGGTGAAAGAAGCGGTGCGGCGACTGCACGCGGCGGCGCACGTACCCGCGGTGCCGGTGATAGAGCGCCGCGTTGAACAGACCCACCGTCGCGCGGTTGAGCGTCCCCGCCGGGAGGTCGAAGGGGACGCGCACGGACCGGGGGGGCGCGGGCGCGCTCGCCAGCGCCTCGGACGGGTCGGCCCAGCGGCCGCGGTGGACGATCCCGCGGCCGAGGCCCGCCCCGCGTCCCAGGCCGTCCACCCACGCCACGGTGAACGGCCATGCGGCGCTCGACTGCTCGAGCTCCGCGAGGAGGGCGTCGATGCCCATCGCGCGCACGCTTTCGCCGAGAATCCACGGGGAGGGTACGCGCGTCATCCGGAACGCGACCTCGAGGATGTGCCCCGTCAACCCCATCCCGCCGATCGTGGCCCGGAATAGCTCGCCTTCCCGGTCGGGCGCGCAGTCGACGATGCGGCCGTCGGCCACCCGCAGCCGGAGCGACTTCACGTGCGCGCCGAAGCAGCCGTCGACGTGGTGGTTCTTGCCGTGGACGTCGGCTGCCACCATGCCCCCCAGCGTCACGAAGGCGGTGCCTGGGGTGACCGGCACGAACCAGCCGCGCGGCAGGAGCATCCGGGTGAGGGCGTCGAGACTCAGGCCGGCCTCGGCCCGCAGGCGCCCCGTCGCCGGATCGAACCCCAGCACGCGGTCGCCGAGCACGGTGCCGGCCACCGCGCGCACCGACGGGGGCGGCAGTGAGGAGTCGCCGTAGGAACGGCCGAGACCGCGCGAGAGCGTCGCGCCGTCGCTGAGCCGGACGAGATCGTCCGACCGGAGCTCGCGCCCGGGCGCGCTCACCCGGCCCCAGCCGGCGATGGTCGCTTCGTCCGACGGCACGGGTCGTCCTCCCCGCTCACACCGCCACGGAGACCCGGATGCTCAGCAGGATCGCAGCCCCCCAGGCGAGGGAGCAGGCGAGCAGCACCGGCGACGAGAGCAGCATGTCGACCGGCGATCCGCCGCTGTCCTCGGCGTGGACCATCCGCAGGCACTCCATCACGCCGAGGACCACGAACGGGAGCGACGCGAACTCGCGCCCGGGCGCCAGGACCGCGGCGTCCATGCAGTAGAGGGCGTACGCGGTGATCGTCAGGCCGGCGGACACGGCCAGCCCCTGGTCGAGAAACGCGCGGTTGTAGCCGGCGAGGCTGGGCCGGTGACGCTCGTCCAGGCCCTCGACCAGGTCGGCGCGCCGCTTTGCCAGGGCCAGCAGCAGCGCGAGCGACGACGAGCAGAGGAGCAGCCAGTTCGAGGGCGGAACCCCGGCCAGGGCGCATCCGAGGATGACGCGCAGGACGAACCCCGACGACAGCAGGAAGACGTCGACCAGCGGGACGTGCTTCCCGTAGAGCGTGTAGAGGAGCTGCAGCCCGAGGTACGCCGTCACGACGAGCCCGGCCGGCGCGGGCGCCCCGAGGTAGGCGGCCGACGCCCCGGCCGCCGCGAGACCTGCGCTGACGGCAGGACCCGCGGCGGCGGGGAGGCTCCCGGCCGCGAGCGGTCGGCGCCGCTTGCGGGGATGCCGCCGGTCGCGCTCCGCGTCCCACCAGTCGTTGAAGACGTAGGCGGCGGAGCTCGTCAGGCTCATCGCGACGAGGCCGAGGACGAGCGCGGCCGGCTCCACGCGGCTCCCGCCGGCGAGGGCGAACGGCAGCGGGAGCAGCACGAAGACGTTCTTCAGCCAGTCCCGCGGCCGCACGAGGCGCACGAACTCACGCGCGGCGGACGCCACGTCCGACATGTGTCAGGCCCGCCCGGGTGCGGTCCGGGCCGGTGCCGGCACTAGCCCACCATTCGTCGCCTGACGGCTCCGCCTGGTGCCCAACCAACCCTCCAGGAGTCGTCGCCGTTCCACGGCGCAGACTCCTAGCGGCCCGGCGCCGGGAAGCGGGCGATGCGGTCGCCCTCCGCTACCTGACCCACCCAGATCTCGTCGCCCACCTGGATGGCGACCGTACCCAGGATGAGCAGCTCGTTCGAGGGATAGCGGACCACCTCTTCGGCGGTGAGGGTGTCCAGATCCACCCGCGCCACCCGCGACGTGACGCCCTCGCACTCCCCTTCCCGGATGCAGGCGCCGATCGCGGCGCGCGTCGGACCGATGTGGCCGGCCGCGAGCAGGGTGTTGCCCGGTCCCCAGCGCACGTTGTCGATGTGGAAGTCGACGTCGATGGGGTGCTGCTCGACCGGCGTCCGCCCGCGCGACAGGCGGATCAGCGCCTGGCGCCCGTAGCCGCCGACGTAGAACCACTCGCCGTCCGGGGAGATCTCCAGGCCGTTCGGCCCGATGTCCTCGCTGCCGGGGACGCGGGTCCAGTCCGTGCCGCCGGCCCATTCCCAGATGTCGCCGGTGCGGGGGCTGGTGGCCACGATGCCTCCGTCCGGCAGGGAGACCACGGAGTTGAGGGAGAGCGGCTCCAGCGCCACCGCGCAGCCCACCCAGGTCAGCGCCGGTGCGCCGCCGCCCGTCGCGTCGACCTCGAAGACCTCGATCGCCTCGCGCGCGCCGTGGCCGACGACCAGCAGCGTGTGGCGTCCCTCCTCTCCCGGCCGCAGGTAGAGCCCGTGGGGCCGGAAGTCGCGCGACACGGGGCCGGGGCAGGCACCGTAGGTCACGGTGTCCTGACGCGGCTCGGACGTCTCGACCGGGTAGATGACGGTGGAAGAGTGGTCGCGCGTGTCGGCGGCGTAGATCGAGCCTCCGTCGATCATGCTCGACACGATGACCCAGGGCGTGTCGGGCACCGGGGCGAGGTCCTCGGGGCTCACCGGGCCGCAGAGGAACTGCACGTCCCCGTCCGGCTCGCACTGGGCGGCGGCAGGGGAAGCCGGGACCAGGAGGATGGCTCCGGCCAGGAGCGCGACGGCGGTAACGGGAGCGCCGCTGAATCGTTGCATGGGATCTGTCCTCCCCGTAGGCGGCCTCGACGCGGCGCCCGCGGACATGCCGGCGCCCCGTCGTGCCGCGACCGCCCGATTATTCCATCTGCCGGGGGAGACCGTGGCGGATCCCGCGAAAAAGCGACGTGACGCGCGGCACGGACGACTCCGGGGGTCGCGGCCGCGATCCGGCCCGGCCCGGAGGAGCGGCGAAGACGAGCCGGCGACGCCAGGATTGGTTGGGCGCCGAGCGGAGCCGCTGGCGACGGAAGGCGGGCTACGGCGTCGCGTTCGGCCCGAGGTCGGTGTTCCGCCGCCAGCGGATCTCGCCGTTGCAGCTTCCGCACCGCGCGCCGAGCCGCAGGTTGCGGCTGAGGCGTTGCCGCAGCCAGCGCTTCCCGCAGCCGCACGCACCCACCCACCGGGCCGGCGTGTGGTCGACCGCGTGGCAACGCTCGGCCGAGCACCCGATCTCGCGCGCCTTGGCCCGCCAGACCGCGTCGTGCTGGTGGCGGACGCCGA
>JAPOYG010000085.1 GCA_026706755.1 Acidobacteriota bacterium | reverse complement strand
GAATTGAAGCTGATTGCGGGGATGTCGGCGGTGGTGCTGGTGGTCGCGGGGCTCCTGGCGGCGGCGCGGCCGGCGGCGGAGCAGGCGGTGACGCCGGAGCGGCTCGCGGAGCTGACCGCCATCCGGCCGGTGCCCGGCAAGAACGGGCTGTACGTCATTCCCGGCTACGACGGCGGCGTGACCGGCGGCAACGTCGCGGTGCGGGTCACGAACGACGGCGTCATCCTGGTCGACAACAAGTTCCCGCACAGCTTCGGGATGATCACGTCCGAGGTGCGGAAGGTGACGTCGCTGCCGATCCGCTACGTGCTCGACACCCACCACCACGGCGACCACGCCGGGAGCAACGCCGACTTCATGGCCGTCGCCGAGGTGATCTCGCACCGCAACGCGCGCGGCAACATGGTCCGCAACAACCAGCCCGGCGCGCCGCGGGTCGTCTTCAGCCGCGATACGTCGGTGTTTCTCGGGGGGATGGAGGCGCAGGCGCACCACTTCGGGCGCGGCCACACGGACGGAGACGCGGTCATCTACTTCCCGGACCTGCGGACGATCCACACCGGCGACCTCTTCATCTGGGGCCGGCGCTCGGACGGCAGCACGCTCTCGCCCTTCATGGACTACGGCAACGGCGGGAGCGGGCTGGCGTGGACGGCGACCCTCGACCGCGTACTCGAGCTCGACTTCGACACCGTGATCCCGGGTCACGGACCGATCCTGGGCCGGGACGAGGTGCGCACCTTCCGCGACCGGATGCAGGCCCTCGCGGATCGGATGCGGGCGGCGGTCGAGGCGGGCGTGAGCCGCGAGGACGTGCCCGACCGCGTCGAGACTGCCGATCTCGATTGGCCGTTCCGCCCGGGCGCACTGCGCGCGTTCTACGACGAGGTTGCTGCGGAGCGGTAGCCGGCGGGGCGCGGCGGATGCACGGCGGCGACGACCCCTGCGCGCGGTTCAGTCCCTCGACGCCTGCAGCCGGACGATCGATGCCTCGCCGCTGCCTCCCGTGAGGCGAAGGGCGGTGATGCGATCGCCCGGCAGGTGGGAGGTCGAGACACCGGTTCCAGGGCTCGACGGTGTATCGACACTGCTTCGCCCGCTCGCCGGGGATCGGCACTGCGCTGCCCGGTCAGCACCGCCCGAGCCGCCCGTGCGGGCCGCGTCGCGACCGTGTCGCGTGGTATAACGACCCATGCGCCGCCGTGCGGGCGGCGCCGGGGAGGGGACGATGGACTTCAGTTGCTGCCCCTGGGCACGCCGCGTGTTTCGCTACGGCCTCGCCGCGCTGGTCGCCGGCGGAGTCCTTCTCGTCGCCGGTCTGGCCCTGGCGCAGGAGCCCGCGGGTCACCCGACCTTCACGAAGGACGTGCTGCCGATCCTGCAGCGCGCCTGCCAGCAGTGCCATCGCCCCGGCTCGGTGGCGCCGATGTCGCTCCTGACCTACCGCGACGTCCGGCCCTGGGCGCGCGCCATCCGCGACAAGACGGCGCAGCGGGAGATGCCGCCCTGGTTCATCGAGCGCAACGTCGGCGTGCGCGCCTTCAAGGAGGACCCGTCGCTGACCGACGCGGAGATCGCCGCGATCGGCGCATGGGTCGACGCCGGGGCGCCGCGCGGCAACCCGGCCGACGCGCCGCCGCCGATCGAGCTCGCGGATCTCGACGACTGGCGCATCGGGACGCCCGAGTGGATCGTGGAGCTGCCGGAGGAGCAGACGGTCGGGGCGGTGGACGCCGACCGCTGGCTCAACATCTGGGCCGATTCTCGGCTGACGGAGGATCGCTACATCAAGGCGGTCGAGACGAAGCCCTCGCCCGGCGCCTACTCGGTCGTCCACCACGTGGCGACCTCGATGCTGTGGGAGGACGAGGACGGCGAGGAAGGCGGCGGCTTCCTCAACGAGTACGCCATGGGCAAGAACGGCGACATCTTCCCCGACGGCACGGGGCGCCTCATCCGTGCCGGGACGCAGATCCGCTTCAACATGCACTACAGCTCGGTGGGCGAGGAGATCCGGGACCGGACGCGGGTCGGCTTCCAGTTCTATCCGCCGGGCCACGTGCCGGAGCGGGTGCTGATCTCGCGGCACGTCGGTGACAGCTTCGACACCCTCGACATCCGGGCCGGCGAGGACAACGCGCGCAGCGACGGCTACTACGTCCTGCCCGAGCCCACGCAGGTGACCGGCTTCCAGCCCCACATGCACATCCGGGGCAAGCGCATGTGCGTCGAGGCGATCTACCCGAGCGGGACCATCACCACGCTGAGCTGCACCGGTCACAACTTCGGCTGGCACATCGTCTACAACTACGCCGACCACGAGGCGCCGCTGCTGCCGGCCGGCACGATCCTCCACGTCATCGGCTGGCACGACAACACGGCCGCGAACCGCTACAACCCCGACCCGAAGAATTGGGTCGGCTTCGGCAACCGCTCGATCGACGACATGAGCTTCGCCTGGATGAGCTTCTTCCACATGCCGGAGGACGAGTTCGAGCGCCGGGTCGAGGCACGCACGCAGTCGACGAACGACTGACGCGCCGCCGGAGCGAGGGAGCGCGAGTCTTGAGAGTGGTGCCGAGAGCGTTGGGGCGCCTGGTGTGCGCCGTCTGGATCGGCTTGGCGGGCGCCGGCGCCGCCGGCGCGCAGACCTACCACAGCGGGCAGAACCTGCAGCCGGTCTTCGAGGGCTGGGAGCAGAATGCCGACGGCAGCTTCAACATGGTCTTCGGCTACCTGAACCGGAACTACGAGGAGCACCTCAGCATCCCGGTGGGGTCGGACAACCGCTTCGAGCCGGGCGATCCGGACCGCGGCCAGCCGACGTTCTTCTATCCGCGCCGGCAGCGCATCATCTTCCGCGTCCGCGTGCCCGCCGACTGGGGTGACCGCGAGCTCGTCTGGACCGTCACCGCGCACGGGCAGACCGACCGTGCGGTCGGTTGGCTGGTGCCGGAGCAGATCATCGACGAGCAGGTCATCGCGATGAACCGCGCGGGAGGCGGCGCCCCGGAGATGGTGAACGCGGCCCCCGCCATCGTGCTCGTCGAGAGCAAGGAGCGGTCCGTTCGCGTGGGCGAGCCGCTCACGCTGACCGCGATCATCCGGGATGACGGCGTGCCCGAGATGCGTCCCGCCCGCCAGAGCCGCCCGCCAGGACGGCGCAACGCGCTGGGGCTGCGTCTGGCGTGGATCCAGTACCGCGGTCCCGGGACCGTTGCCTTCGATCCGTGGAGCGCGCCGATGGAGGACCACACGCCGGGCTGGACGCCGCCCCCCATCCCGGAGGACGGACGAATCGTCACGAAGGCCCGGTTCAGCGAGCCGGGCACCTACGTCGTCCGGGGGATGGCCGACGACGGCTACCTCTACACCGCCGCCGACGTCACGGTCACCGTGACGCCGTGACCCTTTCGAGGTCAGGGTTCGGTACCGACAGCCGATCCCGGTCGCGCCTGCACCGACGCGACCTGCCCGTGTCACGGCCAGCCGGTCGAACGCCCCAGAGTCTGCCCGCTCTGCGGTCACCGCTTCAGAGGCAACGGCTGGGACGGTATCGACGCTCACTATCGGGCGAAGCACGAACGCGTCTCTGGCGAGTCGGACGAGTCGTGGTGGGACAGCGTCCGCTGGCAGCACAAGGTGTGATGGCCGTCGGTCGGCGACACCAGGTGCGAGAATCCGCGTGACCGCGCGGGGTGGGACGACCGTCGGTGGTTGACAAGCGGACGGAAGATCGTACGATCCCCCCGGTGGATGGCGGGCGGCGTGTGCCCGCCTGATGCGTCCAGGACCGTACCGGCGCGCTGGTTGCGGGGAAGGCAGATGATCCGACGAATACCCGTGCTGCTCGGCGTATGCGGGTTGGCGAGCGCGCTC
This sequence comes from Acidobacteriota bacterium, assembly GCA_026706755.1. Lineage (GTDB taxonomy): Bacteria > Acidobacteriota > Vicinamibacteria > Vicinamibacterales > UBA8438 > JAGWAJ01. The sequence continues at coordinate 1,454 of JAPOYG010000085.1, read as the reverse complement.
GGGTTCGTCCCGGTGGGCGCGGCGGCGTTCGAACCGCAGGCCGCGGAGTCGGTTCCGCCGCCCCCGGCCGTCGCGGCAACGGCGCCGGAACCTGCTGCAGCGGGAGAGGTCCCGGCTCCGCCGCGGTCGGTCGCCGAGCACGAGGCGTTGCTCCAGCGCTACTGCATCACGTGCCACAACGAGCGCCTCGCCGCGCGCGGCACGGTTCCCATCGAGTTGCGGACCGCCGACCTCGCGGACGTCCCGGCGGCGGGCGACGTCTGGGAGAAGGTCATCCGCAAGCTGCGGACCGGAACGATGCCGCCCCTCGGCCGACCGCGTCCGGACGACGAGGCCGTGGACGGGCTTGCGACGTGGCTGGAGACCGCGCTCGACCGGGCGGCGGCCGCGCGGCCCAATCCCGGACGGACGGAGCCGCTGCACCGGCTCAACCGGACGGAGTACCAGAACGCGGTCCGGGATCTCCTGGCCCTCGACATCGACGCGGCGACGCTCGTTCCGGCCGACGACCAGAGCTACGGGTTCGACAACATTGCCGGCGTGCTGAAGGTCTCGCCCACCCTCCTCGAGCGCTACATGAGCGCAGCGCGGGTGATCAGCCGCCTTGCCGTGGGCGCCTCGACGCTCGCGCCGGCGGGCGAGACGTTCCGCATCGTCTCCGACCTGTCGCAGTACCAGCACCAGGACGGGTTGCCGTTCGGCACGCGCGGCGGGATGTCCGTGGACTACAACTTCCCTCGTGACGGCGAGTACGACCTGCGGATCGAGTTGCTCGACCTGTTCGCGGGGGCGCCGATTCGCGAGCCGCACCGGCTCGAGCTGAGCGTCGACGGCCGCCGCATCCGGGTCTTCGACCTCGCGCCGCCCGATCCCGCCGCCGATCAGGGCGCCGCCTACAACACCGGCCCCGAGGACCTGGAGGCCCGCGTCTTCGTCGGTGCGGGCCCCCGCGTGGTGACGGCGGCGTTCGTCCAGAAGACCAGCGCGCTCGCCGAGAGCGTGCGGCAGCCCTTCGATCGCCCCCACGGCGAGGGCGACTACCTCCTCTATCAGCCGCACGTCGGCACGATCACCATCTCCGGGCCCTTCAACGCGGCCGGCGGCGGGGACACGCCGTCCCGGCGCCGCATCTTCGTCTGCCGGCCGGAGACGGAGGCCGAGGAGGCGCCGTGCGCCCGGCAGATCCTCTCGACGCTGGCGCGGCGCGCCTACCGGCGGCCGGTGGCGGCGGCCGACGTCGACGCCCTGGCCGCCTTCTACGGCGAGGGGCGCGCGCGGGGCGACTTCGAGGCCGGGATCGAGCGTGCCGTACGGGCCCTGCTCGTGAGCCCGGACTTCCTGTTCCGCGTGGTGTCCGACCCGCCGGGCGTCGCGCCGGGCGAGCCGTATCGCCTGGACGATCTCGCGCTGGCGTCGCGCATCGCCTTCTTCCTCTGGAGCAGCCTGCCGGACGA
>JAPOYG010000551.1 GCA_026706755.1 Acidobacteriota bacterium | reverse complement strand
CCGACGCGCTGGTTGACCGCGAAGTTCCAGCGCGTCCTGGGCACCCCGAGCTCGATGCCGCGCACGTCGCCGGGGTTGAGCAGGTTCGATTCCTCCGTCACCTGGGTGTCGGTGAAGTTCATCGCGAAGCTGAACGTCGTGTCGCCCCGAAGCGCGAGGGGCGCATAGGTCGAGACGATGTCGACGCCCTGGGTGCGGGTCGAAAAGTCGTTGATGAAGAAGCGGAAGAAAGCCAGCGTCCCGGCCGAGGCGATGCCCTCGGAGAGCAGCAGCAGCCGCTCGTCCGGTGTCAGGGTAAAGGTCTGGGACAGCGCGAGCCGGTCGCTGACGTCGACGCGGAAGTAGTCGGCGGTCAGCGTGAACGGACCCGTGTCGACGACCAGGCCCGCGGTCGAGTTGACCGATGTCTCGGGCTCCAGCGGCTTGCCGCCGCGGAGCTGGGCGGCCAGGAACGTGGACGGCACGTTGGCGCTGTCGACCAGCTCGAACGTCTCCGGATCGATGGTCGTCTGGACGTTCAGCGTGTTCTGCTGGCCCGGGGTCGGCGCCCGGTACCCGGTGCTGACGCCGCCGCGGATCGATACCGCGTCGGCCACGCCCAGCCGGGCCGACAGCTTCCCGTTCGTGGTCGCCCCGAACAGGTCGAAGTGCTCGTAGCGGACGGCGCCGCCCACCGTCCAGCGGCCGTCCCGGCCCCGGAGCTCGAGGTCGCCGTAGAGGGCGACGTTGCTCCGGGTCCACGTGCCCGCCGTGTAGTCGGGGAAGCCCGGGAAACCGTTCGAGCCCGAGACGAAGCCTTGCGCCGCGTAGGGGCCGACCTCCCACGACGGCCGGCCTCCCGCCCCGATCTCGAAGCGCTCGTCGCGCCACTCGGCACCGGCCGCGATGTTCACCGTGTCGGTGGCCGCGTACGAGACGTCGAAGTTGAGGTTGACGTCCTCCTGCCGGTAGAGGCCGGGGTCGAAATCGCGCGGGGTATCGGGCCCCAGCGAGGCGTTGACGGTGTTCTTGAAGAAGAAGTCGGACTGGTGGGAGCCGTAGCTGGCGCTGGCGTCCCACGTGAAGCCGTTGGGGGCGACCCGGCGCACCCCGCCGACCACCGACATGTCGGTGACCACTCCCCCGAACTGCGGCGTGAAGCCGCCCGGGATGAGCTCCTGGAACGAGAAGCAGTTCTCGTCGGCGAACACCCGGGCCAGCGCCGCCTGGTCCGGCACGTTGTCGGTCACCGTCACCGTGGGGCAGTCGGCCGAGCCCATGCCCTGTGCCTGCAGGACGTCGGCTATGAGCAGCGTCTCGCCGCCGTCGAGGCTGTAGATGTTCTGGCGCGAGTTGGGGTTCCGGAAGTAGAAGCCCTCCGTCACCTTCTTGTCCGCGTAGTTCGTGTGGGCGTAGAGCTCCACCCCGTTCGCGAACGTGTTGCCGAAGTTCCCGAAGAACTTGATGTCGTCCTCGATCCTCGGATTGCCCCAGATCTGCGCCGGATCGTCGACGTGGGTGTTGCCCGCGGCGATGAGGGCCGCCGCGTCGTCGCGCTGCACGCTGCGGTTGGTGGGGTTGGAGTTGCCGTACTCCAGGCTGAGATTGGCGAAGCCCGTCGAGCCGAGCGGAAGGCCGATGTTGCCGGCGAAGATCGCGGTGTCGCCGTCCCCCGCCCGGTAGGTGCCGGTGTTGACCTCGATGCTCCCCCCCGCCCGGTCGTCCTTGAGCAGGAAGTTCATGACGCCGGCGATGGCGTCCGAGCCGTACTGGGCCGACGCCCCGTCGCGCAGCACCTCCACCTGCCGCAGGGCGATGGCCGGGATGGTCGAGATGTCGGGCCCCTGCGCGCCGTCGGTCACCCCCGCGAACCAGGCGATGACCGACGAGCGGTGCCGGCGCTTGCCGTTGACCAGCACCAGCGTGTGGTCGTGGGCCAGGTTGCGCAGGCTGGCCGGCCGGACGAGCGTGGCCGCATCGCTGATCGGGTGGGTGGCGACGTTGAACGACGGGATCAGCGTCCGGAGCTGGTAGTCGAGCGTCGTGGCGCCCTGGCTGACTACGTCCTGGAACGAAACCGCGTCGATCGGGACGGGCGAAGCGGTGACGGAGCGCGGCTCCGCCCGGCTCCCGACCACCACCACCCGCTCCTCGAGCGCCAGCGCCAGCTCGACGTCGAGGGTGACCGCCATCCCCGCTCCCACCACCACCCCGTCACGGATGGCGGTACGAAAGCCAGGGAGCGTGAAGGTCAGGTCGTAGGTCCCGGCAGGCAGATCCGCGAACGCGAACGCGCCTCCGCCGTCGGTTGTCGTGCTGTGGACTCCGTCACGGTCGGCGCTCCGTGCATCCACGGTGACGCCGGGCAGCACGAGGCCCGTGGTGTCGGTGACGGTTCCGCCGACGGCGCCCGACTCCTGAGCGGACGCCACCGGGGTCGCGAGAAGGACTGCAAGAGCGGCAGCCGCAGCCATCGAAGCCCAGCGCCTGGATTCCCAACTCATTGGAGTCGTCCTCCCCTGTGCCTCGCTCGCTCACCATCGTCGAGATTGGCCCCGACGGCTTCGCGCGTTCCGGTGCGGATCTGCGGTGCACCTCCCGTCTGCCTGGCTCGCCGTTCGTCGCCGCGACCGCTAGGTCGCGCTGCGGCCTCCGCTCTGCGCCCAACCCAATCCTCCAGAAGTCCGCGCCGTTCTGCGGCCCCGACTCCTGGCCGAGCCCCGCCGCGCACGCGAGGCCCGGCGAGCCACCGTCCGGACTACAGGCTCCCGCTGCCCCAGCCGTAGTTGATCCGAACGTAGTAGTAGGCGCCGTTGAAGCCGAACGGCGAGAACTGCCCGTACTGGTTGCCCACCGTGTGGGCGCCGAACATGTTGACCTCGGGATAGGCGTTCAGGATGTTCTCGGCGCCGAGGGCAAAGCTGACGCCGCCGTCAAGGGGAATGCCGAGCTCGATGTCGAGCAGCGCCTTGCCGGAGTAGGCCGGGTAGAGCCAGGGGGCGATCGGACCGCCCGGCAGCCCGACCGAGTTCCGGCCGTCCTCGCTGTCCCAGAACGCACCGAAGTAGCTCAGGCGGCCCAGCAGGCTCCAGCGGTCGGCGCGGTGGTTGACGCTGAAGTTCCAGCGCGTGTTCGGCAGCCCGCGCTCCAGCGTGTTGATGCGGAACTCGTCGATGACGGCCGACTCGATGTTCTTGAGCGCCGTGTCGGTGTAGTTGTAGATCGCGTTGAACGTCGTGCGCCCGGCGGTCAGGGTCCCGATCAGGTCGACGCCCTGGGTCGTGGTCGAGAAGTCGTTCAGGAAGAAGCGGAACACCGGGAAGTTCCGCGCCTCCGGGATCCCCTCGGCGAGCAGGGTCAGGATCTCGGGCTCCGTGAGCGCGATCTCCTGCGAGAGGGCGACCCGGTCGCGGATGTCGATGCGGAAGAAGTCGGCCGTGAAGCTGAACGCGCCCTGCTCGAAGACCGCGCCCGCGCTGTAGTTGCGCGACTTCTCCGGCTGGAGCTGCCCGCCGCCCCTGGAGACGGCGACGGCCGACGTCGACGGGACGACACCGTTGTTCGTCAACTGCCCCCCGATGAACGCCGTCGTCACGTTGAAGGCGTTCTGCTGGCCGGGGGTCGGCGCCCGGAAACCGGTGCTCACGGCGGCCCGTAGCGAGAACGAGTCCGTCAGCCCGGCGCGCGCCGAGATCTTGCCGTTCGTCGTGGTGCCGAAGTCCTCGAAGTTCTCCACCCGCACGGCGGTGCCCACCGTCCAGCGGCCGCCGGGGTCGTCGAACTCGAGGTCGCCGTAGAGCGCGACGTTACTGCGGCTCCACTGCCCCGCCGTAGTGTCCGCGCGGTAGCCGTTGAACCCGTTCGATCCGGAGCTGAAGCCCTGCGCGGCATAGGGGCCGATCTCCCACGACGGCTGGCCACCCGCGCCGATGGTGAACTGCTCGTCGCGCCACTCCGTGCCTGCCGCGAAGTTCACGACGTCGTTGACCGGGTAGGAGACGTCGAAGTTGAGGTTGAGGTCCTGCTGCCGGTAGCTGCCGGGGTTGAACCTCGTCGGCGTGTCGAACCCGAGCGACGCGTTCACGGTGTCGTTGATGAACTGATCGACCTCGCTCGCGCCGATGTTGACGCTGGCGTCCCACGTGAACCCGTTGCTCGCGAACCCGCGCAGTCCGCTGACCAGGGAGTAGTCGGTCAGGTCGCCGCCGAACTGCGGCGTGAAGCCGCCGGGAAACCGGCTGTAGAGCGTCCAGCAGTTCGGGTCGGCCTCGACCGCCGCGAGAGCGCCGGCATCCGGAACGTTGTCCACGATCGGGATCGTGGGGCAGCCCGGTCCCATGTATCCGTCATTGGTCCCGGTCATCTCGTAGTGACTGGCGAGGCCGACGTTGCCGACGCGCAGCGTCGGCATGCCGTCGACCACCGGACCGCGGAAGACACCACCCCGCGTGTGCGGATTCCGGAAGTAGAAGCCGCCGGTCACCCTGCGCTGCGCGTAGTTCGTGTGGCCGTAGAACTGCAATCCGTTGTTGAAGAGGTGCCCGAAGTTGCCGAACAGCTTCAGGTCGTCCTCGAGCAGCGGCGAGCCCCATACCTGTGCCGGGTCGCGGACGTTGTCGTTGCCGGCGTTGATGATCGCCATCGCGTCGTTGCGCTGGACGCTGCGGCTGGTCGGGTTCGCGTTGCCGTACTCCATGCTGAGGTTGACGAACCCGGTCGAGCCGAGCGGCAACCCGACGTTGCCGGCCACCGACATCGCCCGGCCGTGGCCGCCGATCCCGTTGCAGGAGTGCTTGATGTCACCGATGATGCCCGACCCGCACGTCGAGGTGCTGCCCGGGTTCGCGTCCATGAAGGCCCCGGAGCGGAACTCCAGGCTGCCGCCCTCGCGGGCGTCCTTGAGCTGGAAGTTCATGACCCCGGCGATGGCGTCGGAGCCGTACTGCGCCGCGGCGCCGTCCCGCAGCACCTCGGCCTGCCGGATCGCGATCGACGGGATGACCGACAGATCCGGGCCCTGCGAGCCGTCGGCGATGCCGTTGCCGAGCCAGGTGATGACGGCGGCACGGTGGCGGCGCTTCCCGTTGACCAGGATCAGCGTGTGATCGGGGGCCAGGTTGCGCAGGTTCGCGGGCCTCACGATCGTGGCCGCGTCGCTGATCGGCTGGATGCTCACGTTGAACGAGGGCACGACGGTCCGCAACTGGTTGGCGAGGTCCGTGCTCCCCTGGCTGATGAAGTCCTCGGTCCGGATCACGTCGACGGGGACCGGCGACTCGGTCACCGAGCGCGGCTGGGCGCGGGTTCCGACGACGACCACCCGCTCCTCGAGCCCGACCGCCATCTCGACGTCGACGGTCGCCGTCG
>JAPOYG010000032.1:9170-41187 GCA_026706755.1 Acidobacteriota bacterium | reverse complement strand
TACAGCGGCCAGTCGCGGAGGATGCGCTCGGTCTCCTCGACGTGGTTGCTCTCGTCGCGGATGAAGTCCTCGAGCTGCACGGCGAGGCCCTTGTCGCCGTAGGCCTCCGCCTCCTTCGCCCGCGTCGTGTAGGCGGCGGTGGCGTGACGCTCCGCCGCGAGGACCTCCTCGAGCATCGCGCGGTCGCCGTCGGGGAGCGGGACGGCGCGCGGCGTAGTGGTCGGCGTACCGCCGAGGGCAACGATCTTGTTCGCCAGGTACTGCGCGTGCAACTGCTCGTCGGCGACCTCCGCCAGGAAGAACTGCGAGAGCTGCGGGCGATACGGACCGGTGGCGCGCGCGGCGTAGACGATGTACTGGATGATGGCGCCGAGCTCGTCGGCGAGGTCCTGGTTGAGTCGGTCGATCAGTTCCGGCTTGGTCAAGTGTCGTCACTCCAGCTGCGCGGGGCCGACGCAAGGGCCGGGGCGGCGATGGCCGTCAACCCCGTTCCGCCGCTACGGCCTCTCGGGAACGCCCGGCGTTCTCGTCGCCGGGCGTTCCGTGGCCGCCGCCCCCGCAGTCGATGATCGCCTGGTCGGCAATCGCCCGGCGTCCGTCGTCCCCAGGCCGATCCGTCGCCGCCGGGCCGTCAGTCGATGATCGCCTGGTGGATCAGGGTGCGCAGCTTGCCGTGGTCGTCGATGCCGCGGGCCGGGATGAGCTGCGTCAGGTAGACGACGACCATCTCCTCGGCCGGGTCGACCCAGTAGGTCGAATGGTAGGCGCCGCCCCAGCCGTACTCGCCCTTCGACGCGGGCAGGCCGAGGGCGGCCGGGTTCTCCATGATGGAGAAGCCGAGGCCGAAGCCCTGTCCGGAGCGGAAGGCGATGCCGTCGAGATGGTCGACCGTCATCGACTCGACGGTCTTGCGCGAGAGGACGCGCGTGCCGTCGAACGTGCCGCCGTTCAGCATCGTCTGCAGGAACGTCGCGTAGTCGGTCGCGGTCGAGAGCAGGCCGGCGCCGCCCGAGAAGCTCTTGCGCGGGCCGTGCACGTAGGCGCCCTGACCGACCATGTGCCCCGGATCGGGCGCGCGCTCGATGCCGCCGTCGTCGGTCGACGAGTAGACGGTGGCCAGTCGGTGGACCTTGTCGGTCGGCAGGAAGAAGTGCGTGTCGTCCATGCCGAGGGGGGCGAGCAGGCGCTCGCCGAGGAACGCGCCGAGGGTCTGCCCGCTGATCTTCTCGATCATCGCGCCGAGGATGTCGGTGTTGTAGCCGTAGATCCACGCCTCGCCCGGGTGCGCGTCGAGCGGCAGCGCGGCGAGCCGGTCCATGACGTCGCCCACCGTCTCGTCGCGGTCGGCGAAGTACCAGCCCGTGATCTCGGCCTCCTGCCACTTGTCGGCAGCCGGGCCGCTGCCGTAGCTGATGCCGGCGGTGTGCGTAAGGAGGTCGCGGATGGTGATGGGACGCCGCGGCGGGACCACGTCGTAGCCGCCCGCCTCGTTCGGCTCGGCGACGGTCGTGTTCCCGAAGGCGGGCAGGTAGTCGCCGACGGGATCGGTGATGAGCAGCCGGCCCTCCTCCTGCAGGAGCATCACGCCCGTGCTGACGAGCGCCTTCGTCTGCGACGCGATGCGGAAGATCGCGTCGTCCGTCATCGCCGAGCCCGAGGCGACGTCGCGCTGGCCGACCGCTTCCAGGTAGGCGATGCGGCCGCGCCGGACCACGATTGCGACGGCTCCGGCCATCTGGCCATCGTCGACGTAGCCCTCGAGCGCCTCCGTCAGCCGTTCGAGCCGGTCGGACGACATGCCGACGGATTCCGGCACCGCGCGGGTCAGTCCCTGCGCGAGGAGCGAAGACGGGACCAGCGCGACGACGAGCGCGACGAGGACGGCGAGCGCCGTCCGGCGAATGCGTGACCTCATGACATCACCTCAGCGTGTGCGGACCAGGTGGAGCGCGATTGCCGCGCCGAACAGCAGTACGCCCATGATATCCGTGGCCGCGGTCGCGTAGAAGAGCAGCAGCCCCCCGGCGATGGCCAGGACCCGCTCGACCGGGGTCGTCGCCTGCCGCAGCCAGCCCCCGAGCCCCATGGCGAGGGCGCTGACGCCGACCGCCGCCGTGCCGACGGTGCGGATGACGTCGCCGACCGGCGCCTGCAGCAGCACCCCGGCCCCTTCCGGGCTCACGGTGAAGGCGAACGGCACCAGGAAGGCCGGCAGTGTGTACTTCCAGGTGAGCATCATCGTCTGGAACGGGTTGCCGCCGGTGATGGCCGCGGCGGCGAACGGGGAGAGCGCCGTCGGCGGGCTGACCTCGGAGAGCACGGCGTAGTAGAAGATGAACATGTGGGCGGCGAAGTCGGGGACGCCCACCAGCGTCAGCGCCGGCGCGATCATGACGGCGGCGATGATGTACGACGCGGTGACCGGCACGGCCAGGCCGAGCATCCAGACGGCAACGGCGGCGTAGACGACGGTCAGGAAGATGTTGCCGCCCGCGAGCGAGACGATGATTCCCGACAGCTTCAACCCGAGGCCGGTCAGGGTCACGACGCCCACGATGACGCCGGCCGTGGCCGTCGTCGCGGCGACCGACAGCACGCCGCGCCCCCCTGCCTCGAGCGCGGCCACCAGCCGGCGCGGCCGCAACGCGTTCTCCTTCCGCAGGAAGCTGAGGCCGACGGCCAGCAGCGTCGACAGGAACACGGCGCGGAACGGGGTCATCCCGGTCACCAGGAGCGCGATGATCGAAATGAGCGGCAGGAACTGGTAGCCGGCGCGGCGCGTCAGCTCGCCGACGGACGGGACGTCGACGTCGACCGCGCGCGTGCCGAGCCGGCGCGCGTCGGCCTCGATCATCAGGACAATGGACAGGTAGTAGAGGATCGCCGGGATGATCGCCATGACGATCACCTGCAGGTAGGTGATCTGCAGGAACTCGGCGATGAGGAACGCGGCCGCGCCCATCATCGGCGGCGCCATGATGGCCCCGATGCCGCTGGCGGACAGGATGCCGCCGCCGATCTCGGCCGAGAATCCGGCCCGCCGCAGCATCGGCCAGACGACCGCACCGAGCGTGACGGTCGTCGCCACGCCGCTCCCCGACACGGTGCCGAGCAGGAACCCCGACAGCGTCACCGTTCGGCCCGGTCCGGCGCCGCTCTCGGAGCGGCCGAACGCGGACATCGTCCAGGTGATGAAGAACTGCCCGGCGCCCGAGTGGCCCAGGATGGAGCCGAAGATCGTGAAGAGGATGATGAACGTCGCGCAGACGTTGAGCGGTACGCCGAAGATCCCCTCCAGCGTCATGTAGAGCGTCCCGACGAGCCGGGCCACGTCGTAGCCCCGGTGGGCGAACAGCTCCAGGCCGACGAGCTCGAGAAACGGCCCGTAGTAGCCGTAGAGGAGGAACGCCACTGCGGTGACCGGCAGGATCGGACCGACCGTGCGCCGCGTCGCCTCCAACACGAGCAGGGTCGTCACCGCGCCGAGCGCGAGATCCAGCCCGGTCGGGGTGGCGGCGCGGTAGACGAACTGCTCGAAGTCGATGATCGGCCAGGCCAGCGCGGCCACCGAGACCGCGGCCAGGGCCCAGTCGGTCCAGGTCACGCGCTCCCGCCAGCGCGGCAGGGCGGGGAAGACGAGGAACGTCAGGACCAGGGTGATCAGAAGGAAGCTGACGCGGTATATCTGCGGCTGGACGATGCCGACCACCCAGTAGAGGGCGTAGCACGACAGGCCCGCGGCCAGTACGGTGACCAGGGTGGCGGTCCGGCCCGTCAGCTTGCGACTCGGGACGTCCGCTTCCGGGTCGTCGAACGTCTCGGCGGGCGAGTTGGGCGCCGCGGTCGTCAGCGTCGACCGCGACTCTCCAGTGCCGGCCCGCCCGGGAAGTGGAGCGCCGTTGGTTACCACGCGCCCATTCTACGGCCCCGCGCCGCGCCGTGCGGGCCGCAGGGGCGCCGGGCCCGAGCGCGCGCCGTCACGAGGAATCCGCGCCGTAGAACGACGCGGATTCCTGAAAGATTGGCTTGGGCGCCGAGCGGAGCCGCAGGCGACGAACGGCGAGCCCGGTCGAGGCGTCCGCCCCCGGACCTTCCAACCCTCGCATCCGGTCCGCCGCTTTCGCCGCGGGTGCCGTCACTCGGACCAGGCGCCCCGCTCCCGGTAGTAGCGGGCGGCGCCGTCGTGGAACGGGATGGGCGACCCAGAGGTCGCCGACTCCAGCGTCAGCACCGCCGCCATCGGATGCACCGCGGCCAGCTCCTCGTGCTGTTCGAAGAGGACCCGCGTCAGCTCGTACGCGAGATCGGCGTCCATCGCCTCGTGGACGACGAGGACGTTGGACACCGCGACGACGGTAACCGTCTCCTCCATGCCGGGATAGGTCGACGGCGGGATGGGGGAGTCGTGGTAGACGAGCGACCCGTACTGCTCCTGCAGCGTCGCCAGGGTCTCGCCGTTGGGCACGACCTTGATCGTGCGCCCGGGGGTCGATGCCAGATCGAGGATGGCCCCGGTCGGCAGCCCGCCGCTGAAGAAGAAGGCGTCGATCTTGTCGTCCTTGATGGCATCGACCGACTGGGCGGCGCCCAGGCTCTGCTTGCGGATGCCGGTGTCGGGATCCACGCCGGCCGCCTCGAGGATGCGGAAGGCGCTGACCTCCGTCCCGCTCCCCGGGGCGCCGGTCGAGACGACGCGCCCCTCGAGGTCCGCGACGGTCTCGATGCCCGTTGCGGTCACCGAGACGAGGTGGTTGTAGTTGTCGTAGAGGACGGCGAGGGCGCGCATCGGCACCGCGCCGAAGTCGGCGAATGCCCCCCGCTGGTTCGCCGCGTCGTCGATGGAGTCGGCCAGCCCGAAGGCGAGGTCGGCGGATCGGCTGGCGATGAACTTCAGGTTGTCGACGGTGCCGGCCGTTACCTCCGCGGTCGCCTCGACGCCCTCGACGTGATCGCTGATGATCTTCGCGATGCCGCCGCCGTAGGGGTAGTAGACGCCCCCCGTGCCCCCGGTGGCGATCGACAGCCGCACGGTCAGCCCGCCGCTGTCCGGCGAGACGCACGCCAGCGGCGCGGCGACCAATGCTGCAGTCGCCGCCAGCACGAGCCGCCGCCCAACGACTGCCCGCCGCGCCGCACGCTCAGGCCTTCGTGACGTCATTCTGCCGCCTCCTGTCCGGGTGCCACTCCACGCCGCAAGGCGCCCATTATCTCCTATCCCCTGTCGGGCGCGGCGCCGCCAGCGCACGTTGTCTTCCGGAACGCGGCCGCGTGCATCGGCGGTCGGAGACCGCCGGGGACGCTGCGGCCCTATCCGCTTGCGATCCACCGTCCGCTCATCGCGGGCGCCCCTGCCCGCTCGGCCCAGCCGTCAGCTGCCGTGCGCGGACCCCGGAGGGCGAGGCCGGCCAGCGCCACGGCCAGGGCGGTGTAGCCGGCGTACAGCGTCCGCACACCGCCAGGCCCGCCGCGGCGCCCGCGGCGTGCCGCAGCGTCAACTTCTGGCCGCCGGCGTGCAGCAGAGCCAGCACGCCCGTGAGCACGGCGGTGATCGCGGCGAGGTACCAACTCACGAGCGCCGCGCGAGGAAGGCGACGGTCAGCGCGGCAGTCCACGCCGGCGAAGGCGACCGCAGGAAGCGGATCAGCGCGGCGGCCACGAAGGGCATCCCCTGGTAGGACAGGACCCACAGGTGCAGCCGCGTCGCCGCGTCGCCGCGTCGCCGCGATTGGATGGGGTGGGACTGCGGGCGGCCGCGCCGCACGGTCACCGAGCCGGCTCGGCGCGGCGGCCGGCCCTACTCGCGCCCCGCGGCCCGGCGGCCGACCGCGATCATCTCCGGCCCGCCGATCAGGACGCGGAAGCCCTCGCGGATGCGCCGCTCTACGTCGTCCGGCCCGGCCGTGATGGCGCAGGGGAGCCCGGCCGCGGTCGCGGCGCGCAGCACGGTCTGAAGAGCCTCCTCGGTCGCCGCGGCATCGCCCCCGTACGCCATGCCGAGGTCGCCGGGCGCCGCCATCAGCATGCTGACGCCGGGCACGCGGGCGATGGCGTCGACGTTGGCGATCCCGATCCGGTTCTCGATCTGGATCATGTTGAGGAGCTCGCCGTCGGGGTCGAGCGGCCAGACGTCGGCCTTCGCGATGTAGTCGGCGCCGGAGACGCCCCAGTAGCGGACGGCGTTGCCGGGCCCGGAGCCGCGGAGCCCGACCGGCTCGGTGTCGGGGGCTCGGACCCGCTGCGGATAGCGCATCGACTGCACGACGTGAAGCGCCTGCTCCGGGGTCTCGATGTGCGGAGCGATGATCCCGTGCGCGCCCTGGTCGAGGGCGTTCTTGATCATCCACTCGTTCATCTCGCGCCCGTTGGCCGGAATGCGCACCCAGACCGCCTTGTCGGTGCCGGGCCGGCCGCGCCGCAGCACCTGCGCCGGGTCGAGCAGGTACTGCATGTAGTCGCGCAGCTCGACCATGTCGAGGGGGCCGTGCTCCATGTCGAAGAAGATGTAGTCGGCCTGCGAGCGCGACATCTCGATGGCTCCGCTCGCGCCCGACTCGACGTTGGCGAACGAGCCGAACACCACCTCGCCGTTCGCCAGCAGCTCGACCACGTCCAGCAGGCGGCCGGCCTGCGCGGCCGGTCGGGCGGGCGCGAGGGTGAGCGCTCCGACGACGAGCGCGGCGGCGAGCAGTGCGGTTCGAGGGGCGGTCGGTGTCACGGGCGGCTCCTTTCGAGGTCGGTGTGGCGGCGCGATCCGGGACGCGCGCAGGAACCCGGGCGGGGATCGTCCGCATCTCCTGCGCCCGGGTCGACCCGGCCGGGCGGACGCGAGGGCCTCTACGGCCCGGCGGCCCGACTCTCGGCGCGCGCGCCGGCGAGGATGTTGTAGAGGCCGTAGTTGCCCTCGTGGCACGCGTACTCGAACAGCGGGTCCGCCGACCTCGCCATCGTGGTCTCGACGCTCCACGGCTCGGTGAAGGCGGTCCGATCGTCGATCGTGAACCGGTAGAGCAGCGTGTCCGCGTCGAGCAGGCTGAAGCGCTCGACCAGGTGGAGCTCCGGCCCCAGCGCCTCCAGGAGCTCCATGTTGGGCGCGGGGTGCGCGGTTCCGAGGTCCCGGAAGTTGGCGGTCTCGACGACCAGCGTGTCCCCTTCCCAGCGGCCGCGCGAGTCCCCCCGCCACTGCCGCACGCCGGCCGAGAGCGTCGGCCGGCCGTCCAGCGGCACCAGCCGGGAGTCGTTGACCATCTCGTTGAGGATGGCCACGTGCCCCGGCGTCTGGAACACCTGCACGAAATTGTTGTACGCGCCCGGCAGCATGGGCGGTCCGGAATTGAACCCGAGGATGCACCGCTCGTCCACGTCGCGGTCCTCGGGGCCGGCGTTGCGGTCGCGCGCCTCCGCACGGGCGGCCATCCGCGCCCGGCCCTCCGGCGTGTAGCCCGGCAGGCGCCCGTCCGCCGGATCGACGATGAGCGACGTGCGGCGCGTCCCCGCGACTCTCGTCCCGTCGTCGAACCAGAAGCGGTTGTAGCTGCCGGGATTGCCCGGCGGCGGCGCCCGGTCGACCCGCGTCGCGGCCCGCGCCTCCAGCGCCGATATGTCCTCGTCGGTCAGGAACTCCCGTTCCGCCAGCTCGGCGGGCCGCTGCAGCGGGGTCAGCGAGCTGAAGTCCCAGACGCCCTGCAGGTTCGGGCGCCCGTCCGCGGTGCGCGGTATCGACGTGCCCTCGGCCGCCGGCTGCGCCTCGACGAGCGCCGGGGCCAGCAGGGCCGTCACGAGGAGGGCGGGAAGAACCCGTGCGATTGCGGCAAGCCGAGCGTGCATGTTGGACATCCCCCTTTCGACCCGGGTTCCGCGGCGACCGGCGCAATGTTCCGGGCGTCGACGGCGTGTCCGACGCGCGGATTCATGGGCAGGCTACACGAACTCCGCCGCCGCCTCAACATCCGGCGGTGGCGCGCCTCACCGTGCACTGCGACAATGGGGCGATGCCGTTCTTCAACACCGCCGGTCCGGTCCGCCGGGGGGAGCGCTACCACCATGAGGTGACCCCGCGCTGGCCGGACCATCCGGTGCTGAAGCTGAAGTGAGTGGGCGATCCCGGGGCGCAGGGTGGCGCTGCGCCCGGCGGCGATGGTCCGACCGCCGTGCCGGGAGCCGGGGAAGCACGATGGCGACGCGCCGGGAAGGACAGGCCATGTCGAGTGTCAGGACGCGGATCCGCATCCCCGCCGCTGCGGTTTCCGCCGCGTGCGCGATCGCGCTCGTCGCCGCGACCCTGGTTGCGAGCTCGGAGCCGGCGCGGGCGCGCCGCGGCATGGTGGTCGCCTCGGACGGCGTCGCGGCGGAGGTCGGGCTCGAGGTGCTGCGGGACGGCGGATCCGCGGTCGACGCGGCGGTCGCGACGGCCTTCGCGCTCGCCGTGACCCTGCCGGCGGCCGGCAACATCGGCGGCGGCGGGTTCCTCGTCCACCGCGCGGCGGACGGGTCCGCGGCCGCATACGACTTCCGCGAGACCGCCCCGGCCGCCGCGTCCCCGGAGATGTTTCTGGTCGGGGGGGCCTACGACGCGGCGCGCCACCACGACAGCCACGTCGCGGTCGGCGTCCCGGGCACGGTCGCGGGGCTCCATCGCGCCTGGGCCGACCACGGCCGGCTGCCGTGGCGGCGCCTGGTGGAGCCGGCCGTGGCGCTGGCCCGTGACGGGTTTCCGCTCTCGTACGCGCGCGCGACTTCCCTGGCCGGCGTTCTGCCGCGGATGGCCCGCTACCCGGCGTCTCTCGCCGTGTTCTCGAATCGCGGCGGCCCCTTCGAGCCGGGCGAGCGCCTGCGCCAGCCCGACCTGGCCGACACGCTGGCGCGCATCGCGGAGCAGGGGCCGGGCGGGTTTTACCGCGGTCCGACGGCAGCCCTCATCGCGCGCGAGATGGAGGCGCACGGCGGACTGATCACGGAGACCGATCTGGCCGCCTACGAGGCGCGGGTCCGCGAGCCGGTGCGGGGCACCTACCGCGGCTACGACGTCATCGCGATGCCGCCCCCGAGCTCGGGCGGCGTCACCCTCGTCCAGATGCTCAACGTGCTCGAGGGCTACGACCTGCGGGCGGCCGGCCACGGCTCGGCGCTGAACGTCCACCGCATGGCGGAGGCGATGCGCCGCGGCTTCGCGGATCGCGCCCGCCACCTCGGCGACCCCGACTTCAATCCGAGGATGCCGGTGATGCGCCTCACGTCGAAGTCCTACGCGGATACGCTGCGCGCGAGCATCGCTCCGGACCGGGCGTCGGAGTCCGGTCCGGACACGTTCGAATGGCCGCCGGAGGGTCGCGAGACGACCCACGTGTCGGTGGTCGACGCGGAGCGCAACGCCGTCTCGCTGACCACGACCCTCGAGCAGTCCTACGGCTCGCGAATCACCGTGCCGGGGGCGGGGTTCCTGCTGAACAACGAGATGGGCGACTTCAACGCCGCCCCGGGCCTCACCACGGAAGACGGCCTGATCGGTACCGTGCCCAATCGGGCCGCGCCCGGCAAGCGGATGCTGTCGAGCATGTCGCCGACGATCGTGGCTCGGGACGGCCGCCTGGTGATGGTGACCGGGAGCCCCGGCGGGCGGACCATCATCAACACCGTGTTGCACACCATCCTCAACGTGATCGACTTCGGCATGAACGCCCAGCAGGCGGTCGACGCCCCCCGCTTTCACCACCAGTGGCTGCCGGACCGGCTCTTCCACGAGCGCTACGGCCTCTCCCCCGACACCGTCGCGCTGCTCGAGGCCCGCGGGCACCGCCTCGAGGCGCGCGCGCGCCAGGGGGCCGCGCATGCGATCGTCCTCGACGCCGACGCGGACGTGCTCGCCGGGGGGGTGGATCGGCGCCGGGCCGACGCCCGGGCGGCGGGCTATTGAGCCTTCAGTCGCCGGCCGTGTAGGCCGCGTAGTTCGCTAGCACCGCGCGCACGAAGCTCCGTGTCTCGCGGTAGGGAATCGAATCGACGAAGAAGTCGTCCCGCAGGTGCCGGGCCGCGCGCCACCACCGCGCGACGCGTTCCTCGCCCGCGTTGTACGACGCGACGATCGGCGGCAGCTCTTCGAACAGCTCGGACAGGTTGGCCATCAGCCGCGCGGCGAGCGCCGTGTTGATGCGGGGATCGGTGAGTGCATCCTCGTCGATTCCGGCGTCCGTCACGATGTAGCCGACCCCGGCGCTCACGGCGAGCGTGGCGGCCGTGTAGGGCATGATCTGCAGCAGCCCGATGGCGCCGACCGGGGAGCGGGCCTGCGGATCGAAGCGCGACTCCTGCCGCATCAGCGCGTAGAGGAGCCGTGCGTCGACGCCGTGGGCCTCCGCGGACGCGGCGACCACGTCGCGGAAGGGTCGCGGGTAGGCGAGCGCCCGGAAGTCGGGGGGCAGGTCGGCAGCGGGACGCTCGAGGAACTCGGCGAACCGGATGGCCACGATGCGCGCCGCGCTCTCGTGATCGCCGGCCGCGGCCGAGGCCCGTGCCGCGAGCAGGGCCAGACCGCGATCACCCGGCCGCTCCGCCAGAAGGCGGCGGAGTCGGCGCGCCGCGTCCTCGGTCAGCCCCGCGCGGGCCAGGGCCATCGCGGCCCTGAACTCGGGCCGCTCGCGGGTCGAGACGCCCAGGGACAGGGAAGGGAACGTCCGCGTACCGGCCGCCTCGTCCCCCTCGCCGGGAGCCAGCTCGGCGAGCCGCGCCCGGGCTTGCAGCCCGTAGTAGTGGCTTGGATTGCGCTCGACGAGGCCGCGGAAGCCCTCGACCGCGGCGTCGGTCGCGCCGCTCCGCTCCTGCGCCACGGCGAGCCAGTAGGTGCCGGCGAGAGCGAGGACGCCGCCGGGCTCGCGGTCGAGGAGCCCGCGCAGATTCGTCAGGGCGCGCCGATTCTGGCCGTCGCGGAGGGCGGCCACGCCCGCGCGCCACAGCAGGTCGCGCTGCTCGTCGGCCGTGCGCGCGGAGCGGAAAAGGGGACGGTAGAGAGCGAGGCCGCCTCGGACGTCGCCGACCGCGACGAGGTACGCGGCCAGCAGCAGGGCCGCGCCGCGGCGCTGGTCGGTGGACGCCGCCGGCACGCGTCCCTCCCACAGGTCGAGCCCGAGCCGCCGTGCCCGCGCGGTGTCGCCCATGCGCACCGCCAGGCGGAACGCGGTGAGCCGGACGCCGGGCAGGAGGCCGCTGTCCGGATGGCTGTCCGCGAACCGGTCCGCCGCGGCCGCGGCCACGGCGTTGGCCCGCTGGGCGTACAGCGTGGCGATCCGTTCCGCGTCGATCCGGTCCGGTCGGGCGGTGGCCGGGTGGGCCGCGCGCCATTCCTCGATCAGGTCGAGCGCGAGGGCGAAGCGCGAAGCGCCGCGGAGCCGTCGGACCAGCTCGTGATACTGCGCCTGTGTGAACGGAGAACGCGCGGGCGTCAGCCGGCGGGCCTCCGTGCGCGCCGTAACGAAGGTGGCAGCCGCCCGGTGGCGAAGCTGGGCCTCGCGCAGAGTCGCCAACGCGGCCTCGACGTCGCCGCCGGCTTCGAGCGCGCGGGCCAGCCCGAGCCGCGCCCGGTCCGCGCGCGGACCGTCGGATTGGCGTCCCAGCGCCTGCCGGTAGCGTGCCGCCGCGCGGTCGTGCGCGCCGCCGGCGGCGTGGGCGTCGGCCACCTGGAGGAGGAGGTCGAGGTGGCGCCCGGCATCCGAGCTGAGAAGGGCTTCCAGTGGCTGCGCGGCGGCATCGGGCTCGCCGCGCGCGGCAAGGCTCCCGACGATGGCCCGCCTCGCGAAGTCCCCGACCGAGGCCTCGCGGCCGCCCGCCGCTCGCCACGCGGCCTCGGCGTCCGCGGCGCGTCCCGCGTCGGCCAGCGCCGCCGCCCGGAGCAGCAACGCTTCGATGGGCGCCGCGTCGCCGGCCGGAGCCTCGCGCTCGAGCGCCGCCAGCGCCTCGCTCGCCTGACCGTCGCGCCAGAGCGCGGTAGCGGTCGGATAGCTCGGCTCCGGCAGCCGCAGGTCCTCGTTGCCCTGTGCCGCCTGCGGCGTGGAGCCGGCCCCGACGACGGCGGAGACGGCGATGAGCGCCGCCGCCGGAACGGTAGCGATCCGCTTCACCCGTTGTCCTCCGTCGCGCGGGTCCGAGCGGCCAGGGGCGCGTCGGTCGCCGGACCCCGCCAAGCCGAGCGTACCACGCCGCGCCGTCATCGGCACGCCCTCCGATCGACGCGCTATAATTCTGGCTTCGTGCCGCTCGAAGGCGCGGGGAGTGCAAGCCATTGTGCCCATGACACCAGGAAAGCTCGCCGGCATGAAGGCGGTGTCGACGGACACCGGCGCCATCGCGGCGGCCGCGATGGACCAGCGCGGTTCGCTCAAGAAGGCCCTCGCCAAGGCGAAGGGAAGCGACGCCACCGACGCGATGATGGAGGAGTTCAAGGCCGTCGTCACCGAGGTCCTGACGCCTCACGCCTCCGCGATCCTGCTCGATCCCCAGTGGGGGCTGGCGCCGTCGAAGCTGCGCAGCCCCAACGCCGGGCTCCTGCTCGCCTACGAGGAGAGCGGCTACGACAACACGCGGCCGGGGCGCCTTCCCGACCTCCTGCCCTACTGGTCCGTGCGCCGGCTCAAGGATGCCGGTGCGGACTGCGTGAAGGTGCTGATCTACTACACACCGTACGACAGCAAGGAAGTCAACGACGAGAAGCACGCGTTCGTCGAGCGCATCGGGGACGAGTGCCGCACCAACGACATCCCGTTCTTCCTGGAGTTCGTAGGCTACGACCACACCGGAGGTGACGAGAAGGGGCCGGAGTACGCGAAGCGCAAGCCGCAGGTCGTGGCCCGCAGCATGGCGGAGTTCTCCAAGGACCGCTACGGCGTCGACGTGATGAAGGTGGAAGTCCCCGTGAACATGCAGTATGTCGAGGGGTCGGACAGCTTCACGGGCCCGGCCGTCTACGACCGGGAGAAGGCGATCGCGTTGTTCCAGAAGGCATCGGCAGGCGCGAGGAAGCCGTTCATCTACCTGTCGGCCGGAGTGGGGAACGCCGAGTTCACCGAGGCGCTCACCCTGGCCGGCGAGTCGCGTGCGGCGTTCTCCGGCGTGCTCTGCGGCCGGGCCACCTGGAAGGACGGGATTCCCGTCTATGCCAAGGACGGTGCCGGTGCCTTCCGCGACTGGCTCCGCACGGAAGGAATCCGCAACATCGGCAATGTCAACGGCGCCCTGAGCAGCGCCCAGCCCTGGTTCCACGCCTACGGGGTGGAAACCGCGGACGCGCTCGCCACCGCGTAGACCTCCCGGGCCCAGCCGGTCGCGCGTTGGCCGTCCGGTATCACCCTCTCGTGCAGGAGGCGCTGGCGCGCCACGGCGTCCGGCCCACGCCGGAGACCCGCCCCGAGATCGTCCACGAGTTCGTCAACGACCTCTACCGCTACGAGCTTCGGCGCCTGCGCGCGCGCCTCGTGCGCGGCGAGGTGGCCCGGCCCGACTACGCGGGCCTGGTCGTCGAACTGCGCAGAAAGTACATGCTCGTGTCGGTGCCGCTCCGACACTGGACCGTCCGGGAGCCGTGACGGGGCGCCGCGGGGCGGCAAGCACTAGCGGGCGCGGTTGATGCGGCGCACCGTCCAGCCGATCACGTTGGCGAGATTCACGCCCTGCGTGCGCCACTCGCGCGGCGTCATGGCGTTCAGCATCTCGACGCGCGTCGGCGCCCCGTGCGGTATCGGTCCCTGGCTGAGGTCGAAGGTGTTCTCGATGAGGTCGAGGGCCGGAAGTCGAGCGTAGACCGTGACGTAGTCGTTCAGGCGCAACCGGCGGCCGGCATTGGGCGCCCGCAGCGCTCGGTCGAGCTCTCGCTGGACGCGGTCGAACGAGATCGGGATCTCGTCCGCCGTCAGCGGTGCGTCGTCCGCTGGCGGCGCTTCGTCGGCCGTCTGCGCACGCGCGCCGGCTGCCGCGGCGACGGTCACCGCCAGCGCCGCCGCCAGCGTGACCGCAACTTTCCAGCCTCGCATCGGTTCAACCAGAAACGTACGTCCGGGCCGCGCCGCTGTCAAGGCACCGGCCCCGGCTACCATTCCCCCCATGGTTGCGATCAGCCTGCTGGCCGCCCTGCTCGCCGTCGCCGCCGGGCTGCTCGCGTGGCGCCTGCGGGCGGCTCGGGGCGAGGCGGCCGTGGCGCGCGCACGCCTGGCCGCCATGCTCGAGAGCTTCTCCGCCGGGTTGGCGGAGTGGAGTTCGGAGGGGCGCCTCACGGCGTGCAACGGCCGGTTCCGCGAGTTCTACCCGGCCGTCCGGCTCAAGCCCGGTCTCGAGTACGAAGACCTCCTCCGCTACGCGGCGCGGCGCGCCGTCGTCCTCGTCCCGGAAGCCGAGATGGAGGCCTGGGTCGAGTCGCGCCTCGGGCGTTTCGGCGAGCCGGCGGTCGAGACGCTGCGCACGCCCGACGGCCGCTGGATCGAGGTGCGGATGATCCCCACCGCAGGAGACAGCACGCTGCTGCTGCATGCCGACGTGACGGCGTCGCGGGCCGAAGCCGACGCGGCAGGGGGGGGCGCCGCCTCGGCGACCGCGCGGTCGGCCGAGCTGCAGCTGCTGCTGGAGGCGATGGCCGTCGGCCGCGAGGGAGCGGCGTTCCACCGGGCGGCGCGCGACATCCTGCGCGCGGTGGCGGAGGGGGGCGGTTGGCACGCGGCCACGGTGTACCTGGCGCGGGCGGACGGGAAGGGGTTGGTCTCCACCGGCGTGTGGTACGTGGCGGACGAGTCTGCGATGCCGCCGCCGGCGCGAGCGGCCGTGGACGTCTGCTGCGACGAGGGGGGCGACGACCTCCTCCGGAGCGCGGTCGCGGCGGCCGCGCCGCGCTGGATCGGCAGCCTGACCGTGGAGCCCCGGATCTCCGACGCACGGCGCGCTGCCCTCGACGGGGTGCGTTCGCTGTGCGTCCTGCCGGTGTCCTCGGACGGCGGTGTGGTTGCGGTGGCGGAGCTCTTCTCCCGGTCGCCGGCGTCGCCCGACGCGGCGCGCGAGCGGCTCCTCGCGGCGGCCGTCGACCAGCTCGGGCGGGTGTTCGAACGCGAGCGGAGGTTCCACGCCGGAAGGCCGAGCCCCGAGTCGCCGCCGTAGCGCGCCGGGAGCTTGTGCCGCAGAGGGGAACGCAGTGGAGTTCGGCGGCGCAAGCTCCTGGAGCGGTGGGGCTGGGGCCACGGTGCCCGTCAGGGGACGCGTCCGGCCGGACGGACGAACGCCAGCACGGCGGCGACCGTTGCTTCCACGGGGGCGGCCCCGTCGACCGTCAGGTCGGCGAAGCGGCGGGTCGGCTCGACGTAGCGCCGGAACATCGGGTGCACCGTCTCCGACCATTGTTGCCGGACCGACGCGACCGTTCGGCCGCGGGTGCTCGTGTCGCGCGCGATCCGCCGCGCGAGCGCGAGGTCGTCGTCGATCGCCAGGAAGATCTTCGTGGCGCAGAGGTTCCTCACGGCCGCCCAATGGAGCGCCAGCAAGCCCTCCACGACCACGTACGGGGCCGGCTGCACCACGACCGCGCGGGCCGTTCGCCGGTGCGTCCGGAAATCGTAGGTCGGCCGCTCCGCCGCCCGGCCGTTGCGGAGCTGCTCGAGATGCGCGAACAGGAGTGCGGTCTCGAGCGCCTCGGGCGCGTCGAAGTTGCGGGCCGCGCGCACCGCCGGCGACTCACCCGGATGATCGCGGTAGTAGGCGTCGAGCGGTACTATCGGCGCAGCCGATCCGGTGGCTCCGAGCACCTCGGCGAGCCGGCCGGCGAGGGTAGTCTTCCCGGCTCCCGAGGCGCCGGCGATCGCGATCAGGTGGGGACGCGACATACGGCCTTCGCGCCGCTCGAGCGGCCGCGCGGCACGCGGACGGCGCCCGCCGCCCGGCCGGGGCGCCGGCCCACCGGGCGCCGACGAGGCGCCGGTGTAGAATCCCGCCCATGCACGATGACGCGGCCGCGGTAACCGCCCGCCCCGCTCCGGCCGAGGACGGGGCGCCCGATCTCCGCGAGCACGGCGCGCCCGTGCGCGGACAGGCGCAGACGCTGGAGCGCCGCCTGTTCGTGCAGCTTCACGTGTTCACCGGATGCCTGAGCACCGGGAGCGTCGTCGACGCGGTGCAGCGGAGCGGCCTCGACGCCGTAGTGTACGCGGACCTGAACGACCCCCGCGGTGTCGGCGTGCTGCTGATGGACGAGGACCCCGCGGTGTTCGCAGGGGCCGGCCGCGCGCTGCTCGTCGGGCAACCGTTCGCCGCCCTGACGCCGCGTCCGGACTTCACGATGCTCGGCCGCACGTACTCCTCGGGCCGCGAGCCGGACCTCGCCGACTTCCTGCTGCGCAAGGTCCCCCGCAACGCGCTCAATCCGGGATACCCATGGGCGGTCTGGTATCCGCTGCGCCGAATCGGGGCCTTCAACCGGCTGCCGCGGGCCGAGCAGGGCAAGATCCTGATGGAGCACGGCATGCTGGGCCGCCGCTACGGCGAAGCCGGCCATGCCGTGGACGTGCGCCTGGAGTGCCACGGCCTCGACCGGGACGACAACGAGTTCGTGATCGGCCTGATCGGTCCGGACCTGTTTCCCCTGTCCCGACTCGTCAAGGACATGCGGGCGACCCGCCAGACGGCCGAGTTCATCCAGGCCATGGGGCCCTTCTTCGTCGGCCGGGTCCTGTTCCAGGCCCCCCTCCCGACCGACCGCCGGGCGACCTGACGGGCGCGGCGGGGAGTTTTTTCGGTTCGCCAGACTCCGGCCGCGGAGCGCCCCGTGCGGTCGCCCGCGCGCCCGGTGGGGCGCGCGCCGTCTGATAGGATCCCGCGCATGGCGAGCGACCGTGAGCAGCTCGACGCGCTGCCCCTGCCCGACACCAGCGTGCGCGGGCTCGCTCGCAGCTTCGGCCCCGGTCTCATCCTGATGATGACCGGGATCGGCACGTCGCACCTCGTGACGGCGCCGGTCGCGGGCGGGCGCTTCGAGTTCGCGCTCCTGTGGTGCATTCCGGTCGCGTACATCTTCAAGTATCACGGCTTCGAGATGGCGTTCCGGTTCACGAACGCCACCGGCCGGAGCATGCTCGACGCCTACTCGACGGCGCCCGGCAAGTGGCCGCTGTGGTACGTGCTGGTGACGACGCTCGTCCAGTGTGCCCTGGGGCAGGCGGGGCGCCTGGTGGCGGCGGCCGCGGTGCTGTACTTCGTGTTCAGCGAGCAGATGGGGCTGCCGGTGCCGATTCCCGTGTACGGGCTCGTGCTCGGCGTTGCGGCGGTGGCGCTGCTGCTCCTGGGCCGCTACAGCGTGATGGAGCAGGTCACCAAGGTGCTGGCCGGCATCCTGTTCCTGTCGACGGTCGGCGTCTACGTGGTCGATCCGGCGCCCTTCGGCGCGCTGGCCCACTACGTGCAAGTCGAGATCCCCGGTGGCTCGTGGCTGATCATCGCCGCCTTTCTCGGTCTGCTCCCGACCGGCATCGACGTCTCGCTGCAGGCTTCGGAGTGGGGCAAGGCCAAGCGGGTCGGCATGGGGCTCATCCGCGAGCGGCTCGAGCGCATGGGGCTCGCCCCCGCCTTCGATCCGATGCGCGCCCGCCGCGCCGATCTGCAGGTCGACACCACGGCCCTGCCGGAGCACGCCCGCGAGTACTGCCGGCGCTGGTTCCGGATCGCCCAGCTCGACTTCGGGCTCGGCCACGTGGTGTCGTTCGTGATCGCGTCGCTGTTCCTGCTGCTGGCCGCGGTGTGGCTGTATCCCAGCCCGGTCGAGGGCAACGCCGTCATGGGCGAGATCGCCCGCATCTTCACGGACAGCGTGGGGCCGGCCATGATGCTCGTCTTCATCATCGGCGCCTTCGCCGCGACGTTCTCGACCGCGTTCAACTACTTCGACGGCTGGCCGCGCGTGGTCGGCGCCTGCTGCCGCAACCTGTTCCGCCCTACGGCGGCCCTCTCCGGCGTGGCGCAGGAGGATCTCGGCGAGGAACACCGCCGCCGCTGGTATTCGGAGTTCAACATCTACCGGCTGACCATGTTCTACTCGCTGGTCGCCTCGGTGGCGATCATCGCGGGCGTGCCGCGTCCGGTCTGGCTCGTGCTGGTCGCGTCGGCCCTGGCGCTGTTCGTGGCCCCGGTCGTCTTCTTCCTGAACCTGTACTACTGCCTCACGGTGATTCCGAAGACCGACGAGGTCTTCTATCCGTCGCTGCTCGAGCGCGGGTTCGCCTGGCTCAGTCTGGCCGTCTTCACCGGCCTGACCGCCATCGTGATCCTGGCCCGTGTGTTCGGGGTGACGCTGTTTGGCGGGTGAGCCGAGCTTTCCTCGCGATGCGGGCGGGCGCGGTCGCGACGCTCCCGGTTCGTCCCGGCGGGCATTCCCAGGGAGCGATGGCCGTCCCATGAAGATATGTGTCGTCGGGGCCGGCGCCATCGGCGGCTATATGGCCGTGCGTCTGGCCCATGCGGGGCATCAGGTCTCCGTGATCGCGCGCGGCCCGCACCTGGCCGCGATCCGGGCTCGGGGACTGAAGCTCGTGGAGGCCGAGCAGGAGCTGGTCGCCGGCGACCTCGCGGCAACCGACCGCATCCGCGATCTCGGACCGCACGAGCTCGTGCTCCTGGCCCTCAAGGCGCACCAGATCGCCGCCGTCGTCGACGATCTGCCCGTGCTCTTCGGGGCCGATTCCGTCGTGGTGACCCTGCAGAACGGGATCCCCTGGTGGTACTTCCAGAAGCTCGGCGGGGAGTACGCGGGCCGCGTCGTCGAGACGGTGGATCCG
Organism: Acidobacteriota bacterium; assembly: GCA_026706755.1. GTDB lineage: Bacteria > Acidobacteriota > Vicinamibacteria > Vicinamibacterales > UBA8438 > JAGWAJ01. The sequence continues at coordinate 22,405 of JAPOYG010000032.1, read as the reverse complement.
GGCGGCGTGCTCTTGGGCGCCGTCGACCCGGATCGGATCATCGGCTGCATCGCCTATCCCGCGGCGATCGTCGCGGAACCGGGAGTCATTCGACACGTCGAGGGCAACCGGTTTCCGCTCGGCGAGCTCGACGGATCGCTGTCGGACCGCGTCCGCTCCGTGTCCGAGGTCTTCGCCGGAGCGGGCTTCAAGTCGCGCGTCCTCGAGGACATCCGCTCCGAGATCTGGTTGAAGCTCTGGGGCAACCTGACGTTCAATCCGATCAGCGCGTTGACGCATGCCACGCTGGTCGACATCTGTCGGTTCCCCGGAACCCGCAAGCTGGCCACGGCGATGATGACCGAGGCCCAGGCGGTAGGCGAGCGTCTCGGGGCAGGATTTCGGGTGCCGCTGGAGCGCCGCATCGCCGGCGCGGAGAGCGTCGGCAAGCACAAGACCTCGATGCTGCAGGACGTCGAGGCGGGAAAGCCGCTCGAGGTCGACGGCATGCTCGGCGTGGTGGTCGAGCTGGCGGAGATGACGGGGGTCGAAGTGCCGACCCTGCGCGCGATCCATGCCTGCGTGAGCCTGTTGAACGAGACGATGCAGAGCGAAGGACTCCGGATTCGGGGCGCGCCCCGCTAGGCCGGAGCCGGTTTCGACGGGACGGAGACAGCGATGAAGGCCCTGGAGGGAGTACGCATCCTCGACATGACCCACGTGCAGTCGGGTCCGACGTGCACGCAACTGCTGGCCTGGTTCGGCGCCGACGTGATCAAGGTCGAGCGTCCGGGGACCGGCGATGCCACGCGTCGCCAACTGCAGGACATCCCCGACGTGGACAGCCTGTACTTCACGATGCTGAACCACAACAAGCGCAGCGTCACGCTCAACACGAAGCACGAGACCGGGCGCGCCATCTTCACCCGGCTCATCGAGGCGTGCGACGTCCTGTGCGAGAACTTCGCCCCCGGCGCGCTCGATCGGATGGGCTTCTCCTGGGAGCGCATCCAGGAGATCAACCCACGACTGATCTATGCGTCCGTCAAGGGCTTCGGCCCGGGTCCCTACGAGGACTGCAAGGTCTACGAGAACGTCGCCCAGTGCACCGGAGGAGGGGCCAGCACGACCGGATTCGACGACGGTCCACCGCTGGTGACGGGGGCGCAGATCGGTGACTCGGGAACGGGGCTGCACCTGGCCCTGGGAATCGTGACGGCACTCTTCCAGCGGGAGAAGACGGGACGCGGGCAGCGCGTCGAGTGCGCGATGCAGGACGGCGTGCTGAACCTCTGCCGCGTGAAGCTCCGCGACCAGCAGCGGCTCGCCCACGGTCCCCTGAAGGAGTACCCGCAGTATCCGAACGGCACGTTCGGCGACGCCACCCCGCGGTCCGGCAACGCATCGGGCGGCGGTCAGCCGGGCTGGATCGTCAAGTGCAAGGGGTGGGAGACCGACCCCAACGCCTACATCTACGTCATCACCCAGGCGGCGGCCTTCGACGGTCTGGCGCGCGCCATCGGACGCGCGGACTGGCTCGAGGACGAGGACTGGAGCACACCCGCCGCGCGCCTGCCGAAGCTCGACCGGATGTTCGCCGAGATCGAGAAGTGGACCGTGACGCGGACCAAGTTCGAGGTGATGGAGATCCTGAACCCCCTGAACGTCCCCTGCGGTCCCGTGCTCTCGATGAAGGAGCTGGCCGAGGAACCCTCGCTGCGGGCCACGGGCACCGTGGTCGAGGTGGACCATCCGGAGCGGGGGCCGTACCTGACCGTCGGCAACCCCGTCAAGCTGTCGGCCTCACCGGCCGAGGTGGTCCGGTCGCCGTTGCTCGGCGAGCACACGAGCGAAGTGCTCCGGGAAGTACTGGGGATGGACGCGCAGGAGGTCGATGCGGCCAGGCGAGAAGGAGCGGTCTGAGCGAACGGACGACGCCGCTCGGGGCAGTCCGCGCGGTCCCGGGGGCCGGACGTGGCGAGGCACCCCGTTGCGGCCGATGCCGCGCCGCGACCCCGCCCAGCGGACGGCGGTCGACTGGTGGGTCCGCGTCGTCCCGATCGTGCTCGTCGGGCACCTGGCCGTGCTGGGTGTCCTCAGGGCGCGCCTCGGCCAGATCGGGCTCTGGCTGTGGTACGCGGGGCCGGTCCTGCTCGCGGCCGCCGCCGCGGTCCTGCTCGTCGGCTCCCTCCTGTCGGCGCGGCGGTGGAAGCACGGCGTCAACCGCTGGCACGTGCTGGGCTACGCCGGCCTCATCTTCGTCATCTTCACGCTGCCGACCTACGAAGCCTACCCGTCGTCCTACGATGACCGACCGAGCGAGGTCGTCTTCCGCCTGCCGCTCGACGGGCCGGTGACCGTCGCCTGGGGCGGCGGCGACTCGGACGTCAACTACCACGTATTCCTGCCGGACCAGCGCTGGGCCTACGACCTGCTGGTCACCCGCGACGGAAGGAGCTTCGAGGGATCCGGCGCGGAGCTGGACGACTACTACGCGTACGGCCTGCCGGTCCGCGCGCCCGCATCCGGCGTCGTCTTCGCCGCGAGCGACGGCGAGCCGGAAGTCGAGATCGGCGAGCCGCGCTGGGGGCTGGCCGGGCTCGGGAACCACGTCGGCCTGGAGGTGGCCCCGGACGAGTACCTCTTCATCGGTCACCTGCAGCCGGGTTCGGTGACGGTGCAGGCAGGAGACCGGGTCGTGGCGGGGCAGGTGCTCGGAAGCGTCGGCAACTCGGGCAACAGCAGCGAGCCCCACGTCCACCTGCACCTGCAGGATTCCACGCGCGTCTACTTCGGCGAGGGTATTCCGTTCTACTTTCACGACTACACGCAGGCAGGCGTCCCGGTTGCGCGCGGAATGCCGGAGGGAGGACATCGCGCGCGCCGCTACGTGGGCCAGATCGTCGAGCGGCTCACTCCGCCGGCGCCCGCCGGTCAACCGCGATGACTGCCGTCCTGCGACCGCATACTATCGCGCTCCGGCGGCGGTGAGGACTCCATGACCCGACTGACGTGTCTTGCCGGCGCCCTGCTGCTCCTCGGAGGGGCTGCCTCCGCGGTCGCGGAGGACCCGGCCCTCGAAGTCTCCCATCGCGCGCGGGCCCTCCATCCGGGCGAGGTGGTCGTCCTCGAGGTGCGGGTGGCCGAACGCGGCACGGCGCCTCGCGTGACGGCATTGGGCAGGTCCATCCGCCTGTTCCCGGTCGAGGACGGGCGCCTGTGGCGCGGGCTCGTAGGCATCGATCTGACCGCCGAGCCGGGCGTCGTGCCCGTCGCGGTGGAGGTCGACGCCGGCGGCACGGAGGTGCGGGAGACGTACGAGCTGGCCGTGGAGCCCAAGCAGTTCCCTACTCGCCGGCTGCGGGTCGCCCCGCGCTACGTCGATCCGCCCCCGGACGTGCTGGCGCGCATCCAGCGCGAGGCGCAGGAGGTCGCGGCGATCTTCGAGGTGTCGAGCGCGGAACGGCTCTGGAGCGGGGGGTTCCGCAAGCCGGTTCCCGGTCCGGCAACCAGCAGCTTCGGTCGCCGGAGCGTATTCAACGGGCAGCCGCGCAACCCGCACAGCGGTACCGATTTCCGCTCCGGCGCGGGCACGCCGGTTCGGGCGCCGAACGGGGGACGGGTGGTGTTGACCGGCAACCAGTACTTCTCGGGCAACGTCGTCATTCTCGACCACGGCTGGGGCCTCTATTCGTACTTCGCCCACCTGTCGACGATCGACGTGGCCGAGGGCGATCTCGTCGCGCGGGGGGAGGTGGTCGGCGCCGTCGGCGCCACGGGCCGCGTCACCGGAGCACACCTGCACTGGACGCTGCGCCTGAACGAGGCGCGCGTCGATCCGCTGGCGTTGCTGGAGCTGTTCCCGGACTCCCGCTCCCACGAGTGAGGCCGCCGGCGGCGCCTTCGCCTCGGGCCGCGGGCGGGGACGGGAGCTGGACCCGCGGTTGCGGGTTCCGGCCCCCTTCGATCAGAACGCGACGCGCAGACCGCCGCCGATGTGGGTGCCGCCGAGCTCGTACTCCGGCTGCACGATCCCCCCGGAAACCTGGATGGCGGAGGTGCCCTGGCTGTACCGCACCACGAAGCCGAGCGCCATGCGCTCGAGGATCTCGTGGCTGCCGAAGAACCCGAGTCGCTGGAGGCCGAAGTACGACACGTCCAACCCGACGTTGTAGCCGAAGTCGGCTCGGCTCTGCCGGACGGTGCGATGGCCGGCGAGCGTCACGTCGTCGAAGGTGGGCCCGTCGGCAGCGTCGATGCCCGACACCAGGTCGTGGCGCAGTCGGAAGAGGGTCGGACCGCCGAAGAAGCGCACGAACAGGGTGCCCCAGAGCTCGCGCCAGTACTGCCCCTGCAGGTGCAGGGCCTGCTCGCGCCGCACCACGTCGTCGACCGACGCGGTCAGGCGGCGTGCGAATCCCAGGAACACGGGGTGGGGGACGTCCGCCTCGATGGCCGTGGAGGTCGTCTTGCGGAAGTTGGCCAGCTCGACGCCGAGCGCCAGCGGACCCCACGCGCGCACCGCGGCGCTGAAGTCGTGGGCCAGCCCCGCCGCCACGTCGTATGTCGCTGCGAACTCGCCCTGCTCGCCGTGCAGCCGGAGCGGGATGTGCTGGCTGAACGCGTCCCTGACGAACTGGGCGCCGACGGTCGTGCCCAGTATGATGCGCGGTTCCGGAGGAGGCTCGGCGAGGGCCGTTCCGGCGTGCAGCAGAAGCGCCGCGGCCAACGTCACCGCGTGCCCGCGCCCGTGCCCCCGGCCGATTCTCCTGGCTGCCATGGTTCCCGGCATGCGTCGACGCCGCGCCGATTCTAGTCCATTGGCGCTGGGAGTCTGCGCCGGGAACGTGCGATGCAGCCTTTGGAGCCCGCGCAAACACCTCAAGGCGCCCGCAAAAGGCGCCAGGAGCCTGCGCCTTGGAACGCCTTTTGGGCCGGATCGGACCCATATGTTGCGAGTGATGGGCCAAGTCCAGCCCATCGTGTTGGGGAGGAGCTTTCCTGCGGCGCAGACTCCTGGCGGGCGGTCGGGGTTCAGGCGAGGCTGTCGCGCACGACCTCGACGAGGGCCGCCAGGTCGTCGGCGTCGTTGTAGAGGTGCGGGGCGACGCGGAGGGCACGCCCGCGCACGGATACGCTGACCTGCCTCCGGCGGAGCTCGCCCGCGAGAGCCGCAGGCTCGAGTCCGGGCGGCAGCCGCACCCCGAGGAGGTGCGGAGCACGCCACGCGTCCTCCTCGATCCCGCAGCCGAGGTCGCGCAGGGCCGCCGCCGCCGCGTCCGTCAGTGCGCGGGTGTGCGCCTCCACGGCCGCCGGGCCCCATTCCGACACCTGGGCCAGCGCCTCGTCGAGCATCGGCATGAGCACGAAGTTGGACCGCTCGCCGACGTCGTAGCGGATGGCGCCGGGCCGGTACTCGTCCCGCCCGTTCGCGAGGTTGGCGAAGTCGTCGCTCCCCCGCCGCGTGATCCAGTTCTCCTCGAGCGGCACGCCCCCGTCGAAGGCGGGCCCGAAGTAGGCGACACCGACGGAGTACGGGCCCGTCAACCACTTGTAGCCGGCGCAGACGAGCGCATCGGGCGCGATGCGCGCGCAGTCGAAGGGCACGGCACCGACCGCCTGGGTGCCGTCGACGATGAAGGCGGCTCCGGCGGCGCGGGCGCGGCCGCCTACGGCTTCCAGGTCGAAGCGGGAGCCGTCCGTCCAGTGGAACGGCGGCACGGTGGCGAGCGCAGTGCGTTCGTCGATGGCGGCCAGCAGGGCCTCGTTCCAGCCGCGGCCGCGAGCCCCGGCGGCGCGCGGCGCGGCGACGGGGCGAAGCTCCGCGCCCCGCGCGGCCGCGAGCCGGCGCCAGATGTGGACGTTGCTCGGGAACTGCCCTTCGACGAAGACGAGGTTGCGGCCCGGAGCGACGTCCACGTTGCGGGCGACGGTCGCCATGGCGTACGAGACGGAAGGGATCAGCGCAATCCGTTGGGGATCGGTCACGTTGACCAGTCGGGCGAAGCGGTTCCGGACCCGGTCGCAGGGCTCGAAGAAGTCGGACGTCCGAACGCGGCTCGGCGCGCCGAGCCGCTCGAGGGCCGCGTGCCCGGCCGCCGCCACCCGGCGCGAGAGCGGCGCCATGTAGGCGCAGTTCAGGTAGTGGAGGTCGTCGGGCAGCGAGAACAGGGATTTGAAGGAGCGGCTGGCCTGCATCGAGGTCGGGGCACCGTCTGCTCTCTCAGCATACTATTCGTCACATGCGTCCAGGACTGATGCTCGCGGCGAGCGCCGCCGCCGCCGCGCTCGCGTGTGCCGGCGGCCCATCGCCGGAGGAGCTGGCGGAGGCGGCGCTCGTCGAGCGCGCACGAGGGATCCACGAACGCGTGGTGACGCTCGACTCCCACGTCGACATCCCGCTGGACTTCGCCACCTTCAACGTCGATCCCGGGCGGCGCGGCGATCAGCAGGTCGACCTGCCGAAGATGCGCGAAGGGGGGCTCGACGCGGCCTTCTTCATCGTCTACGTCGGCCAGACGGAGCGCACGCCCGACAACTACGCCCGGGCCCGGGCCGATGCGATGACCAAGTTCGAGGCGATCCACCGCATGGCCGGGGAGATGTATCCCGACGATATCGAGATCGCCTACCGGGCGGACGACGTCGAGCGCATCGCGGCGAGCGGCAAGCTGGTCGCCGCCATCGGCATCGAGAACGGCTACGCGATCGGCACCGACCTCGATCGCCTCGCCGAGTACCACGAGCTCGGCGCGCGCTACATGACGCTCGCCCACAGCGGTCACAACGACATCGCCGACTCGGCGACGGTGCGGGGGGGCGCCGGAGAGACCGGGCCCGAGCACGGAGGAGTGAGCGAGTTCGGCGCGCAGGTGATCGCCGAGATGAACCGGCTCGGCATCATGGTCGACGTCTCGCACATCTCGAAGGAGGCGATGCTGGCCGCTACGCGGCTCTCGGCCGCGCCGGTGATCGCCTCCCACTCGAGCATCGCGGCCCTGCACGAGCATGCCCGCAACATGGACGACGAGCAGCTCGACGCCCTGCGGGCCGGCGGGGGAGTGCTCCAGACGGTCGCCCTCGGCGCGTTCCTCACGGAGTCGGCGGAGCGGCTGAGCGTGGCCTACGCACGCCTCCGGGCCGACTTCGGGATGATCCCGGGCCAGCAGCCGGAGGAGCTCGGAGCCGAGCCCGCGATCGACTTCCTGGACCGTCTCGACGGGCTCAACGAGCGCTACCCCGATGCGGCGGTAGCCGATTTCGTGGACCACGTCGACTACGCCGTCGAGCGCATGGGCATCGATCATGTCGGCATCAGCTCCGACTTCGACGGCGGCGGCGGCGTCTCGGGCTGGTCCGACGCCAGCGAGACGCTCAACGTCACCGTCGAGCTCGTCCGCCGCGGCTACACGGAGGTCGAGATCGAGAAGCTGTGGGGCGGCAACCTGCTCCGGGTGTGGCGGGAGGCCGAGCGCGTCGCGGCCGACCTGCAGGCCGCGGGCGGTTGAGCCGGGCACGGAGAGGGCTCGGCGATGGCGCGTCAGGCGGCGCTCGCACTGCCCTGGGCCCTGGACCCGGAACAGATGGAGCGCTGGCTCGCGCCGGTGCGCTCCGGGTCCGCCATCCTGTTCCTCGACTACGACGGCACGCTGACGCCGATCGTCGACCGGCCCGAGCAGGCGACCCTGGCGGAGTCGACGCGCGCGCTCGTCGCCGCCCTGGCCGCCCGCTGCGCGGTGACGATCGTCACCGGTCGCGACGTGGCGGTCGCGCGGCGCCTCGTGCGCCTCGACAGCGTGGGGTACGCGGGCAGCCACGGCTTCGACATCGTCGGTCCTCCGGGCAGCGGGCTGCGGAAGGAGGTCGCCGTCGACTGCCTGCCCACCCTCGACGCGGCAGAGGCGCTCCTGCGCCGCGCCCTCGAGGGCATCGGGGGGGCGCTCGTCGAGAGGAAGCGGTTCAGCGTGTCGGCGCACGTGCGCCTGGTGGCGCCGGGGGACCGGCCGCGCGTCGAGGCCGCCGTGGCCGGGGTCGCGTCGCGGTTCCCCGCGTTGCGGCGGGGGAGCGGCAAGGCGGTGCACGAGCTGCGCCCCGACCGCCCCTGGGACAAGGGTGCGGCCGTGCTGTGGATGGTTCGCGAGATGGGCGGCGACCCCGACGCCGTCTTCTACGTCGGCGACGACCTGACCGACGAGGATGCCTTCACCCGCCTCGACGGGACGGGCGTGACGATGGTCGTCACCGCGGAGAATCGACCGACGCACGCCCGCTTGCGTCTGGCCGATCCCGGAGAGGTCGAATCGGCGCTGGGCCGCCTGCTGGCCGCGATGCCCGGGTCGCGGTGACGGCCCGGCCGTTCGCCCGCCGGTTGCCGGCCGTTCCGGGCTGCGGTACGATCGACCGGCGGGTCGGGGACGCGGGAGACGCGACGTGGATGCGGTGCCGCACGTCGTGGCACGGTTCGAGGACGATCTCAGCCACCTCAAGGAGCGTCTGCTCGCGATGGGGGGTGAGGCCGAGGAGCAGGTGCGCAGTGCGGTGCGCGCCCTTTCGGCCCGCGATCTGTCGCTCGCCGAGCGTGTTCTCGCCGGCGACGAGCCGATCAATCGGCTCCACGTCGAGATCGACCAGAGGTGCTTCGCGCTGCTGTCCCGCCACCAGGCGGACGCGACGGCGGTTCGCGTCATCGTGTCCGGGTTGAAGATCAACAGCGACCTCGAGCGCATCGGCGACTTCGCCATCAACATCGCGGAGGCGACGTTCCGCTACCTGCAGCACCCACCCGTCAAGCCTCTCATCGACATACCCCGGATGGCCGATCTCGCGCAGGGCATGCTGCGGGACGCGCTGAACGCCTACGTGCGGCCCGATACCGGCCTCGCGCAGCGCGTGCTGGATCGTGACGATCGGCTCGACGGCCTGAAGGACCAGGTGTTCCGCGAGCTGCTCAGCTACATGATGCAGAATCCGGCCACCGTCGAGCCGGCGCTCGATCTGGTGCTGATCTCGCGGCATCTCGAGCGCGTCGGCGACCACGCCACCAACATCGCCGAGGACGTGATCTTCATGGTCTCGGGCCGCGACGTCCGGCACCACCGGCAGGAAGGCGGCGCCCCTGGCGACTGATCGCGGGGCGGGCCGCATCCTCATCGTCGAGGACGACCAGGACATCGCCGGGCTGGTGGCGCACCATCTCGCCAAGGCCGGCTACACGTCAGAGATCCTGGCTGCGGGCACCGAGGTGCTGGCGCGCGTGCGCCGGGATCCGCCGGACCTGGTCGTGCTGGACCTGATGCTGCCCGGCTTGAGCGGCCTGGAGATCTGCCGGTCGATGCGCGCGGATCCCAGCGTCTCCGGCGTGCCGATCATCATGCTCACGGCGCGGACGGAAGAGACCGACCGCATCGTGGGGCTGGAGATCGGCAGCGACGACTACGTCACCAAGCCATTCAGCCCGAAGGAGCTCGTGGCCCGCATCGGCGCCGTGCTGCGACGCACGTCGCGGGGGCGTGCGGGCGGGGCGCCGCTGCGCTTCGGGCCCCTGCTGGTGGATCCCGACCGGCACCTCGTCACGCTGGACGGCGAGGAGGCCCGGCTGACGGCGAAGGAGTTCCTGCTGCTGAAGTACCTGATCGAGCACCGGGGTCGCGTCCTGTCGCGCCACGTGCTCCTCTCCGACGTCTGGGACTACAAGTACACGGGAGGAACGCGCACCGTCGACGTCCACATCCGGCGCCTGCGCGAGAAGCTCCCGGTCCTGAGCGACGCGATCGTCACGATCAAGCAGTTCGGCTACAAGCTGGTCGAGCCGGCGCCCCAGCGGCAATGACGCTCCGCACGCGCCTGTTCCTCGCCGCCTTCGGCATCGCCGGCGCGAGCCTGCTCGTGGCGGCGGCGCTGGTCGCCTGGTCGCTCGAGCGGCAGCTCCTTGCCCGCATCGAGTCCGACCTGCTGGCCGAGACGCGTCTCGTAGCGGATCTCGTCGCGCGGCTCGGGCCTTCGCCGGCCGTCGCGGAGCTCGATCGGGAGGCCGACGCGTTCGGCGACACCCTGGGCGCTCGCGTGACGCTGATCGCGCCGAACGGGCGCGTGCTCGGCGACTCGGCGGAGGACGGAGCCTCGCTGGCCGCCATGGAGAACCACGGGACGCGGCCGGAGGTCGAGCTCGCGCAGGCCAGCGGGCGGGGCGTCACGCGCCGCTTCAGCACCACCGTCGAGCGCGACCTCCTGTACGTCGCGATTGCGGTCGACCAGCCGGGCCTCGGCGTCGTGCGCCTCGCCCTGCCCCTCACGGAGGTCGACGACCAAATCGACTCGGTGCAGCGGGCAACCGCGGTCGGGCTGCTGGCGGCGCTCGCGGGGGCTGTCGTGCTCGCCTGGATCGCGTCCACCCGGCTGAGCGGCCGCGTCAGCGAGATCGCCGCGGTTGCCCGACGCTACGTCGAGGGCGATCTCACGGTCCAAGTCGGCCACTCCGGCGATGACGAGTTCGGCACCGTGGCCCGGGCCCTGGATTCCGCGGTGCGCGAGCTGGGCCGGAGGCTGGGCGAGCTCTCCCGGAACCGCCGGCTGACCGACGCGATCCTGTCGAGCATGGCCGAGGGCGTCCTCGTCGTCGATGCGCGCGGCTACACGCAGATGGCCAACGACGCCGTGCGCCGGATGCTGCCGATGTCCGAGTCCCCGGTCGGCCGGCACTACGTCGAGCTCATCCGGCATCCGGGCGTGGCGAAGCAGATCGGCCGGGCTCTCGACGAGGGCGGTTCGTCCCGGCGCGAGATCACGCTCAGCACGGAGCCCGCCCGCGTGTGCCTCGCGAGCGCCACTCCGTTCGTCGCGCAGGACGAGCCCGGCGTGGTGCTCGTGCTGCACGACGTCAGCGAATACCGGCGGGCGGAGCAGATCCGGCAGGACTTCGTGGCCAACGTCTCCCACGAGTTGCGCACGCCGCTCACGGCCATTCGCGGGTCCGTCGACGCGCTCCTCGACGAGGCGGACCCGGCGGCGCAACAGCGCTTCCTGGCGATCATCGCGCGCCACACCACGCGGATGGAGCGGCTGGTGGCGGACCTGCTGCGGTTGGCGCGCCTGGACGCGGGCCAGGAGGGCCTGAGCGTCGCGCCTTGCTCCACCGTGGCGCTCTTCGAGAGCGTGCAGACCGAGCTGGCTCCCCTGGTGCGGGAGAAGCGGCAGCACCTGGAGCATCACGTGGACGCCGGCGCCGATACGTTGCTGGTCGATCCCGCCAAGTTCCACGACGTGCTGCGGAACCTGATCGACAACGCCGCCCACTACGCCCCGGAGCAGAGCGCAATCACCCTCGGAGCTTCCGTGCGCGAGGACGGGACGGGCGTGGTGCTGATGGTGGCCGACCGGGGGCCGGGCATTCCGGACACCGACCTGCCCCGCGTCTTCGAGCGCTTCTATCGGGTGGAACGGTCGCGGGCCCGTAACCCGGGCGGCACGGGACTCGGACTTGCCATCGTGAAGCACCTCGTCGGACTGCACGGCGGGACGATCGCGGCGGCCAATCGCCCGGGCGGGGGGACGATGTTCGTGATCACGGTGCCGCGACTTCCGGGGAACGCCGATGCCCCCGGCGCCGAAGATCGCCGGACGGTTCACGCGTAGCCGCGCAACCCTCGCCGGCCGTCGCCGCCTGCGGCACCGAGGCCCGCCCGGCGGCTCGCCTGCGGCGCGAGGTCACGGCTGTGGGCTCGGCCTGCGGCGCTGGAGTCCCGCGTCCGCCAGATTCCCGACGCGCCCGGCGGAGCCCGGGTTCGAGGCCCTGGCGTCCCCTCGGTTGCCGGGGGAATCGACCACCCAGGCCAGATTCGCTTCCAGGGGTCGCCGCAGGTCGATGTGGCCGGCCAGGGTGTCGACCTCCCGCCCGCCGACCATGATCTGCACCGCGCCGATCTCCGCCACGTTGAGGGTCAACGCGTTGACGAGCGCGTACACGGTGAAGAGCTCGTCGAGGGAGCCGCCGGGGTGCTCGGCCGAAACCTCCCGACTGAGATCGACGAAAGCGTTTCCGTCCGCGGCCAGGTAGAGCGAGCGCAACCGGGTGCCCTCGGGGAACGGAGACAGGAGGGGCGGCGGGGCCGGATCGAGCTGCCGCCGCACGATGGCCCGCGCGCGCTCGACCGGGTCGATGGCGGGGTCGATCCGGCGCTCGCGGCCAACCAACCCCGTGCCGTCCCGGGACAGGTAGAACAACGTTACCGGCGCCAGAGGTCCGCTTCCGCCCACTTCTGCCGCCGCAGGCTCCGACGCGGGGAGGAACGCGGGCCCATACCAGCGCAGCAGCAGCACGACCGCGACCAGACCGGCCCCCAGCGTCACCCCGGCGACGAAGCGCGCCGCTCCGAGGTACGGCCGCCGGCGGCGCGTGCGACGGCGAACGCGCCGCGTCGCCGCCTTCCGCCGCTGGCGGGAGCGGGCAGGGCGCGCCGGTCGCTCCGGTCCGGAGAGGTTCAGCATGGTCAGGACTGGCCCGAGGCCTGCGATGCCGCGGGGGCGCCGCCGCCGGTGGCGGAGTCGCCGACGGCCTCGCCCTCGCTGTCGGCGGGCAGGGCCGGCAGCCGCTCCAGGTAGTCGCGGAACCGCAGCACCGCGCCGATCAGGGCATCGACGACCTCGTTCTGGAACGACGCCGCGGTCAGCTCCACCTCCTGCGTGGGATTCGAGATGAAGCCCATCTCGACGAGCACGGCCGGCATGTTGGCGCCGACCAGGACGCGGAAGGGCGCCTGCTGGATCGCGCGCGGGCTCATCGGCACGCGCTGCCGAAGCTCGTCCTCCACCAGCTCGGCCAGCCGCGCCGAGCGGTCGACGTGGCGGGCCTGCGCCATCTCCCACTCGACGATGTCGATCTCCCGGGCACCGCCGCCGACCACCGACAGCAATGGGGCCTCGCGCTCCGCCACCTCGCGCGCTTCCGCGCCGTACTCCGCGATGCTCAGGTAGAACACCTCCGCGCCCCGGCGGGTGCGGCTGAGGGACGAGTTGGCGTGCAGGCTGATGAACAGGTCGGCCTTGTTGTTGTTGGCGACGGCCGCCCGCTCGTCGATGGGTACCAGCGTGTCGCCGGTCCGCGTCAGGATGACGCGGGCACCGAGCCGCGCCTCGATGGCCGCCCGCAAGCGCCGCGCCACGCCGAGGGTCACGTCCTTCTCGAGCGTCCCATCCGACCCCCGGGCACCCTCGTCGGTGCCGCCATGCCCCGCGTCGATGACGATGGTGCGGATCGTCGG
>JAPOYG010000032.1:0-8590 GCA_026706755.1 Acidobacteriota bacterium | reverse complement strand
AGGGCGCGGTTGATGAAGTCGAGCGGCACCCACCAGCGTCCGTCGAGCTGCCGGGGCGGAGAACCGAGCGAGACGAGCCGGCCGCCGGCGGAGACCAGCCGCTCGCCGGCGGTCAGCAGGATCTCCTGCTCGCCGGCGCCGAGGGCCAGGGTGCCGGTGGCCGTATCGTCGCGAAGGTCGAGATCGAACAGTGCCGCGAGGGCGCGGAGCGGCACCATCCGCTGTCCCTCCACCTCGATCGACTCCAGGGGCTGCCGGGCGCCGGCGGAGACGAGGGTCAGTGGCGGGGAGGCCGACTGTGCCGCGGCAGACGCCGGGAGCGCGAGCAGGACGAGCAGGGAGACGAAGAACCGCGTGATGGAGAGCGGGCGATCGCGTACGCTCGACGGCAGGAGCACCTGCCGCCATCATAGCATCCGCGCATTCGCGGTCGGTCCACCGGGCCGTGCGGCGAGGGTTGGCGCCCGACCGGACGGCCGGATGCGGGCGGGCCGGACGCCTGCGTCATCACGGCCCACGACGCGCGGACGGGAAGGCGCTGTGGCGCCGGCGGACCATTCCGGCTCCGGCGAGCCGACCGCGCCGGACGCGGGCGGGCGACGGTGCGCGCGCGGGGCGATGGTACGCTGGGGCGTGGCACGGCGCGGCTCCCCGCAGATCGTCCCGCCGCCGGCCGACGTGGCTCTGCAGGTGCTGTGGGACTACCTGCTCGTCGCCCGGCCGCCCGCTCCCGCCGACGTCATCTTCGTCTTCGGCAGCCAGGACCTGGCGATGCCGGACCGGGCGGCGGAGCTCTACCGCTCGGGCCATGCGCCGGCGATCCTCGTGACCGGCGGCTTCGGACGCATGACGCGCGGGGTGTTCGACCGGCCAGAGGCGCTCGTCTTCCGCGACCGGTTGCTCGCGGCGGGAGTGCCCGCGCCGGCGATCGTGACGGAGACGGAGGCCGGCAACACCCTGGAGAACGTCCGCCTGGGGCTCGCTGCGCTCCGGCGGGCCGGCCGGTCCGCGAGGTCGGCGCTCCTGGTCGCCAAGGGGTTCGTGACGCGGCGGGCGGTGGCGACCTTTGCCGCTCAGGCACCCGACGTGCGTGTCCGCGCCTGTCCGCCGACCACGCGGCTCGCGGAGGCAACGGATCGTTCCCCGGACGCCTACGCCGCTCGGCTGGTTGCCGAGATCGACCGCCTTGACCGGTACGGCGCCCGCGGCGACATTGCCCGCCAGCGAGTTCCGGAGGCCGTCCGGGACGCCGCACGGCGGGTTCGGGAGGTGGACCGTTCTTCCGAGCCGCCGCTACCGGGACCACGCGCGCCGTCACGGCAGCGTTGACGCCCGGAAGCCAGCCGCGCGTCAGGTTCGCGAGCCGGGTGACTGGTCAGCCGTCCGCGACCGCAATGCAGTGGAGGAGACCGGGCGAAGGTAAACCATGCCCCAGGCAGGGGCTGCGCCGGCCCGACCGGTGCGATCGCGGTCGACGAACACGTACGCCGCGCGCGGCGACAGCCCTACGGACGTTTGGTTCGCATCGGCAGTACGCTGCCGATGGGTTGAAGACCTCACGCGCTTACCACGAGACGTGCTCCGGCGCAGTACGAGAGTAGCCTGAGTGTGCGAGCGAAGGGGCCGGCCGCCGCGCACCAAGCGCCGGATTCCCCGGAGTCGTCGCTACCCGGGACGCGTCAATGCGTAACCTCGCTCCGGTGCCCCGAAACCTCTGCCAATTCCGGTAGGGACAGGCGTCGGCATCTGCTGTAGTACTTCGCCAGCGACTATGTTCCCCAGGACCAGACCGGCGCTACCTCAGCCAGGCGACCGCGCGTGCGTCGGCAGCCAGCGCGTCCCGTTCACCCCGGTCCCGTGCAGGGTTGCATCCTCATGGTAGAGCGAGACGGGTTCGAGCGCATCGTGACGTCGTTGTACGACGCCATGCTCGACGGTGCACGCTGGTCGGCCACCTCCGCCCTGATCGACGAGGTCTGCGGGGTCAAGGGCAACGCGCTTGCAGTTGGTGAAGGTCCGGCGGACGACATCCGATTGAGCTTCGTGGGCCTATACAAGCGGGGAGGGCGCCGCGAAGACCTGGAGCATGAGTACGTAGAGAACTACTATCCCACCGACGAACGCGTACCACGACTGCTGCAACGGCCCTTCGGTCGACTGTTGCACATGAGGACCGACCAGTATGCGGCCAACGAATTGAGGCGTTCGCGTGCCTACAACGAGTTTCATGTCCCGACCAACAACGGGAACAGTCTGGCCGTGACGATGGAGGGGTTGGATGGTTCCTACGTTAGCTGGAGCCTCAGCGATCCCGTCGATTCGGATGGGTGGGGTTCCGCGCAGATTGCGACGGTCACGAGGTTGGTGCCTCACATCCGGCAATTCGGTCTCGTCCGCCAGGCGCTCGTCCGGGCAGAAGCTCACAGAACTACCAACGCGCAACTGCTCGACAACCCGCGTATCGGCGTCGTCCACCTGGACCAGCGCGGACGAATCCTCTCGGCAAATGACCGAGCCCTGCGTATCCTTCAGGACGCCCACGGGTTGACGGACCGGGATGGGGTGCTGCGCGCGCGCCTGCCGGGCGAAGAGAGACGCTTGCAGCGGCTGCTGGGCGCCGCATTGCCGACAGGCGGCGCCGTTGCGGTCGGCGGGTCGATGGCGCTCCGGCGCGCCCCCCTCTTGCCACCGTTCGTAGTGTATGTCAAGCCCGTGAGCGCCCCGCAACCTGACTATGGGGTTCGGCGTGTCGCCGCGCTGGTGCTGATCGTGGAGCCGGGGTGCGGTCCTCGCGTCGACCGCGACGTTGTCGCCACGACCCTGGGCTTGACGCCAGGGGAGAACCGGGTCGCGATCGGCTTGGCGGAGGGCAAGAGCGTGGGGCAGATGGCAGAGGCGGCGGCGTGCACGAAGGGCGCCATCTACTGGCACCTGAAGCAGATCTATCAGAAGTTGTCCATATCCCGGCAGGCTGACCTGGTACGGATGGTACTGTCGATCTCCGAGTTCGGATAGTCCGCACCAACCGTGTTCTCGGCGTGCGGGCCGTCCGGGGACGGATGGCGGATCGCGGCCGCGCCACGACGAGGGCGCTACTCGCTGGTTCGGAGGGGCATCCGATAGCCCACCCCTCGCTCGGTCTGGATGTAGCGGGCGTTGGCCGAGTCGTCGCCGAGCTTGCGGCGGAGCCTCTTCACATAGGCTCGCACGGCTCGCCAGTCTTCGGTGTCCCTCCCGCTCCACACCCGGCGCAGCAGGGAATCGTACGTCAGCACGCGCCCCGCGTTGACGGAGAGCACGCGGAGCAGCTCGTACTCGGTGGCCGTGAGCCGCACGGGGTGGCCGGCCACGGTCACCCTGCGCTGGTCGTAGCGGATGCACAAGTCCCCCAACCAGAAGCGCTCGGGCTCGGCCCTCCGGCGCAGGGCCGCCCGAATCCTCGCTATCAGCTCGGTCTGCGAGAAAGGCTTGACGATGTAGTCGACGGCGCCCACCTCGAGGGCCCGTGCGACGGTCTCGTCCCGCTTGTAGCCGGAAATGAAGATGACCGGCAGATCGTGCAGCTCCGGGATGCGCTCGAGCAGCTCGATGCCGTCGGCCCCCGGCAACATCAGGTCGAGAAGGACCAGCCCGGGCTTCTTGCTCTTGATGAGGCTCGAGATTTCGCGCGGGTCGCCCGTGACGAGCGGCTCGTATCCGGTTGCCGCGAGCGCTCCCCGGACGTAGCGGAGCGTCTGCGGGTCATCGTCTACGACCAGGATTCTCTTCCGTGCCCTCGTCCTCGACGGCGAGCCGGCCGTGCCCTCCTCGGCGCCGGGGCGGGCACTGTCGACCGTTCCCTCGGACACCGGCAGGGTGAAGGCGAACCGCGTCCCCTCCGGGCCGCTGTCGGCCCATACGCGCCCGCCGTGCGCCTCCACGAGCCCCTTGCAGATGTGCAGACCCAACCCGGAACGCGCGGTTCGGCGTTCATGGTCGTCCCCGGCGAAGCTGGCGTGCTTCTGGAAGAGGTGGGGCAACTGGTCGGCCGGGATGCCTTCACCGTGGTCCACTACGGAGATCGCAAGGTGAAGGTCGCCCGGCTCGACGCTGATCCCAATCGGTAACGACGAGGAGGAGTGCCTCGCGGCGTTGGAGATGAGGTTGTTCAGGACCTGGACGACGCGTTGGCCGTCGGCCAAGACCAACGGCAGGTCGCGCGGGAGGTCGACATCGACGACGTGCCGTCCGCCGCCGCTCATGAACGTCGAACGAGCCTGGTCGATCAGTGTCGCCACGTCCTCGGGCTCGGGCGTGACGGACAGGGTCCCAGTTTCGATGCGCCCGCTGTCCAGAAGGTCGCTGACCAGGCCGCGCATGTGATCCGCCTGCGCGTTGACGATGCGGAAGAGCTGGAGCAGTTCGGGTCGGTCCGGTGTTGGCGAGGCATCGAGCACCGTCGCGCACGAGCCCTTGATCGCCGTCAGCGGAGACCGCAACTCGTGGCTCACCAGGGCCAGGAACTCCGCCCGCTGTCGTTCCAGCTCCTTGAGCGGCGCCAGATCCTGCACGGTGACTACCACCGTCTCGGTCTCGCCGGCTGCCGTCCGAATCGGTGTGACGTTCACCAGCATCGCGATGCTCCGCCCGTCCGGCACGGAAACGACCATTTCCTCGCTTCGCACCGTGTCGGTGTCGGCCAGCGCCTGCGCGAGGGGCATCTCGCTGAGGATGATCTCCCGACCGTCCAGGCGCCGGACTGTGACCGACTCTCGCAAGTCGTCCGCGGTGCCGCCCGGCGTGACGAGCCCCTGAACGATTCGCCTGGCTTCCCGATTCAGCGACATGGCACGGCCGGTCCGGCCATCGAACACGATGACGCCGACCGGGGTCGTGTCGATCACCGCCTCCAGGTTGGCCCGGGCGCGCTGTTCGCCGCGGTGAACGCGGGCGTTCGCGATGGCCGCCGCTGCCTGCGACGCGAACAGCACCAGGATTTCTTCGTCCTCGTCCGTGAACGTCCCGCTGCCCTCCTTGCCGGCGAGAAAGAAGCACCCGACCTGGGCGCCGCGGTGACGCATCGGGGTGCCCTGCAGGTTCTTGGCCGGCATCATATGGGCAGTGAGACCCAGCGTCCGAATGTAGGCGGTCGGATCTTCCACCACGAAGCGCTCCGGCAGGTCCCTCAAGTGTTCATAGAACCGTACCGCGTCGGGCCAGGCCAGGAGTTGCCGAACCTCCTCGTTCGCGAACCCGGACATGACGTAGTCCTGGATTTCCCTTGCGTCGTCCATGGCCACGATCACGCCGTACCGGGCCCCGGTCAGGGCGCGTGCGCTGTCGATGATCTCCTTGAGGACGACGTCGAGATCGAGGCTCGCGCTGATGCGCAAGATGGCCTGACACAGTTGGGACGCTCGTTCCTGCATCGCTTGCTTCCCCCCGGCGCGCGATCCAAGCCGTCCGTCGGTCGGTTTCGTCGATTCCGGACGGGGGAGAGCGCGGGCGACACCTCACCTGATCGAGGTGCACAACGTGTGTGGCATGGCGGCGTTCGCGCCCGATCATATCAACCTGGACGAGGGGAGTCCCTCGGCTTTCCCATGTTCACAAAGAGAACGCGCGGGGACCCGGGTTTTTTCACGGCGAGTTCACGTTGAGCGCCTAGGGTTCCTGTTGGCGAGGGTCAAGGACGTGGACCACCCGTCCCTGCCATTTGTGGAGGGACAGGAGGCGCGATCTGTGCTATTGGGCCCGGAGGTCCGAGCGCCGGTTCGTAGAATGCCGCGCGTTCAGCATTCGGCCTCGCCGGGAAGGGAATGTCTTTGACAGGTCATGACGCGCGCGAACGCATCTTGTCGTCGTTGTACGACGCCATGCTGGACGATGCGCGCTGGCCGGCGACGTCCGCCCTGATCGACGACGCCGTCGGCGTCACCGGTAACGCCCTCGTGGTCGTCGACGGCCCGAAGGACAACATGCGAGTCGGTTTTGTCGGGCTCTACTATCGCGGGTGCCGGCGCGAGGACGTGGAGCGAGAGTATCTCGATCTCTATCATCCGATTGACGAGCGCATACCGCGGCTGCGCCGACGCCCCTATGGCCGCTTCATGCACGTGCGTGAACAGTACCCGCCAGGCAGGCTGAAGCGCTCGCTGGCCTACAACGAGTGTCTCCGTCGAATCCAGTACGGGAACAGCCTGGCGGTTACCTTGGAGGGGAGGCACGGCTCGCACATTGGCTGGAGCATCGGCGATCCCGTCGCGTCCAACGGTTGGAGCCCTTCGCAAATCGAGTTGCTCGGGAGTCTGTCGCGGGAGATCCGGCAGTTCGTACTGGTCCGCCAGGAACTCGTGCGCGCCGAGGCTCGGAGCACGACGGTGACTGCCCTGCTCGGCAACCCGCGCATCGGCGTCGTGCACCTCGACCGCCGCGGGCAAGTACTGGCCGCGAACGACCGCGCCAGCGACATCCTGCGGAACGGGGACGGGATGTCGGACCGGAACGGAGTGTTGCGCGCCCGGGTAGCCGAAGACAACCGCCGACTCGCCAGTCTGTTGGCCGCCGCATTGCCCGGGACGGCGGAAACTGCGACCGGCGGGTCGATGCGGATTCGCCGCGGGCCGGGGCTGACCCCCATCGTGGTGTACGTGAAGCCGGTGCCTGTGCCGCAGCCGGACTACGGAGCGCGGCACGTCGCCGCGCAGGTCCTGCTGGTCGATCCGGGGCGGCCGCATCGGCTCGAGCCGGGCCTGTTGGCCTCGACCCTGGGGCTGACGCGAGGGGAAGCGCAGGTGGCGGCGTGGCTGGCGGAAGGCCGGAGCGTGCGCGACATGGCCACGTCCACGGGGCACACGAAGGGGGCCGTCTACTGGCACCTGAAGCAGATGTACCAGAAGCTGGCCATCTCCCGGCAGGCGGACCTGGTGCGGTTGGTGCTGTCGGTCGGGGACTTCGGATGACACAACCTTGCCCAGGGCGGCGAGTCGGATTTTCGGCGGGCCCTGCTAGTTGTGGGAGGGACGAGCCGGGCAATCTGCGGTACTACTTGACGGTCCACGGAGTTCTTGAGGGCACTGCTCGCCGGAAAGTGTCGACGGCACGGCTGTTGTCTACGGTCGACGATGCGGCGCGGGTGGAGTGTCGTAGCTAGAGGGCCGCTGCAGATGGCAAGGGTGGGTCGAACGCGCCCGGTATTGGGCCGTGCGGTTGGCGGTGGGTTGTGCATGGCAATGCTCGGCGCGTGTGCGGCGCGCGAGCAGCGCCCACCGCCGCCGCCGACGGCGCCGGTTGTGCAAGCGGCGACGGCGCCGTTCTCCATCAGCCTGGTACCAACGGTGCCGGTGCCGATACGGATTGGCACGAACCTTGGCTTCAACGTCTCGGCGAACACGGCGGGCTACGCGAGTCTGTATCTGATCGACCCGGCGGGGCAGGTAACGGTACTCGGTGAGAACATGGTGGTGTTCGCGGCCCGCGACCTCGTGTACCCGGCGCCGGCGGACGGGTTTACGCTGGCGGCCGCGGAGCCCGTGGGTTTCAACCAGGTGATTCTCCTCGTGACCCGCCAACCATTCGTTGGTGGATTCTCCGGCTTCGACACATTGACCACGCCCGTGAGTCTGGCCCTCGGCAGCGGGGAGTTCCGGAGCCAGTTGAACCGCCGGACGGCGACCATCCCGAGGTCGGCCTGGGCCATGGACGAAATCCGGGTGCGGGTCGTGGGGTAGGAAAGGAAGGCAGCTCCGCGGACGAGGCTGTGGGCGGGCCCCGAGGGGGCCATGACAGCGAGGGGAAGAAGACATGAAGTACGAGCATGTCGCGGTGGCGGCTCTAGCGGCGTTGGTGCTGCACGGCGCAGGGACCGTGCTGTTGGCGCAACAAGAATCGCGGTCGCGAACCTTGTCGGTCCAGCAGAACACGATCATGGAGGTGGCTCCGCCGGTCATGCCAACGACGGGCGCCGGGGATCCGCTGCAGGTCGTGGCATGGGTCGACAGACCGGATTCGACGTACGCCCGCGGGGAGCGCGTGCGGATGTTCGTGGAAACGAACAAGGACGCGTACGTGACGATTCTCAACGTGGATCCGCCGGGTGAGACCACCGTGCTGTTTCCCAACCGGTATCAGTCTGACAACCGGGTGCGCGCGGCGCGAGCGGTGGAGGTCCCGACCCCCGGTTCCGGTTCGCAGGTGGTGGTGGGCGGCACGGTCGGTACGGAGTTGATCAAGGTCATTGCCTCTACGGAGCCGGTCCCGCTGTTTCGGGCGAAGCAGTTGGCGGCGGCTGGCGCGTTTCAGCAGGTGCGCTCGGAGCCGCAAGGGGTAGCACGCAGCCTTGTGGTAGCGATGAATCAGGGACGGCCCGGCGGGAGTGGGGCGGCCTTCGATCGGACGCGACCGACCGGTGGCGCGGCGGTGTCCGGGTCGACGTCGCCAGCGGAGTGGGCGATGTGCCATCGGACCATCGCCACCATCCAGACGCCGACGGCAACCCAGCAGCGCACGCGGAGCCTTCAGGTCCTGCGGACCCGGGACGACGGCGACACGGCGGTGTGCGTCGAGCCCATTCGGTAACGAGTAGAGAAGGCGCACGCGAACGGGCCACCTG
>JAPOYG010000303.1 GCA_026706755.1 Acidobacteriota bacterium | reverse complement strand
CCGCCACCCTGCTCTCGGCCGCGGCCGGCGCGTGCCTGCAGCAGGCGCCGCAGCCGACGCCCGAGCCCGGCCCCGGGAGCCGCGCCGAGCGGGTCGACGAGCGCCGGGCGATGGTCGAGCGGCAGCTCGTCCCGCGCCGCATCTCGGATCCGCGCGTGCTCGACGCGATGCGTGCCGTCCCGCGCCATGCCTTCGTGCCGACCGTCCTCGCGGCGAGCGCCTACGCCGACACGCCGCTCCCGATCGGCATGCGCCAGACCATCTCGCAACCCTACATCGTCGCCTACATGACCGAGGCGGCGGCCCTCCGGCCCGGCGCCCGGGTGCTGGAGATCGGCACGGGGTCGGGCTACCAGGCCGCGGTGGCGGCGGAGATCGCGGGCCGCGTGTTCACGATCGAAATCGTCCCCGAGCTCGCGGCGGTGGCCCGCACCCGGCTCGCGGCGCTCGGCTACGACAACGTCGAGGTCCGCGCGGGCGACGGCTACCGCGGCTGGCCGGAGGAGGCGCCGTTCGACGCCATCCTCGTCACCGCGGCCCCCGACCACGTGCCGCCGGCCCTCGTCGATCAGCTCGCCGAGGGCGCCCGGCTGGTGATCCCCGTCGGCCCCGACGGGGCGCTCCAGGCGATGACCATCGTGACCCGCGAGGCGGGCGGCGCCGTCACCGAGGAGACGTTCCCGGTCCGTTTCGTGCCGATGACGGGCGAGGCGCAGACGCCGCCACGGTAGCACCGGCCGCGCCGGACGGAACGGGTCCCATCCCGGGACTGCATGCCCTCCGCGGAGGGCGCGCCGCGAAACTCCCGACGCGCCCGTCAGGGCGCTCAGGCGACGGGCGCGGCAGGCTGGTAGGTGGCGATCGAGACCTGCGCGGCGGCGCGCGCGGCCACGTCGAGGAAGGCGCGGGCGACGTCCGATTCCGGCTCGGCGACGACGATGGGCACCCCGGTGTCGCCCCCGACGCGCACGGGCGGGTAGATGGGCAGCCGCCCGAGGAAAGGCACTCCCAGCTCTCCCGCGATCCGCTCGCCTCCCCCCTTGCCGAAGAGGTCGCTCTCGTGCCCGCACGCGGGGCACTCGAAGTAGCTCATGTTCTCGACGATGCCGAGCGTCGGCACGTTGAGCTTCTCGTACATCGCAACCGCGCGGCGGCTGTCGGAGAGCGACACCGTCTGGGGCGTCGTGACGACGACGGCGCCGGCCACCGGCACTGTCTGGCTGAGGCTGAGCGCGACGTCGCCGGTGCCGGGCGGCATGTCGACCACGAGGTAGTCGAGCTCGCCCCAGCGGACGTCCTGGAAGAACTGGCGCACGACGCCGTGCAGCATCGGGCCGCGCCAGATGATCGGCGCCGAGGCCTTCGTCAGGAAGCCCATCGACACGACGCGGATGCCGTGCTTCTCGGCGGGGACGATCTTCTTGCCGTCGGACTCGAGCTGCGCGTCGATGCCGAGCATGATCGGGACGTTCGGACCGTAGACGTCGCCGTCGATCATGCCCACGCGGCCGCCGTAGCGGGCGAGCGCCACGGCCAGGTTGACGGCCACGGTGGTCTTGCCGACGCCCCCCTTCCCCGCGCCCACGGCGATGATGTTGCGGACGCCGGGGATGGGGGCGCGGCCCCCCTCCGGGGTGGCGGCGCTGCGCACCGCCGCGGTCATCTCGATGTCGACCCCGGTGACGCCGTCGAGGGCGGAGACGGCGCCGAGCGCCTGCTCGCGCATCTGCTCCTTGACGGGGCAGGCGGGCGTCGTGAGCTCGATGCTGAAGGCCACGTGCCCGTCGCGGATCGTCAGGTTCTTGACGAAACCGAGTTCGACGATGTCGCGCCCCAGGTCGGGGTCGTTGACGGCCCGCAGGGCGTCCAGAACGGCCCCGTCGCTGAGATCTGCCATGGCGGCACCAGCTTAGCGGCTTTCGATTTGGGGTGGCAAGAACCGGCCGCCGCATGCCAAACTCGGCGCATGCCGGAAGGGCCGCCGTCGAGCCCGCCGCGCGGGGATCCGGGGCCCCCGAGCCGCGGAGTCCTGGTCGTGCTCTCCTACCTCTGGCTGCTGGCCCTCATCCCGCTCGCGGCGGAGAAGGCCGACGCCGAGATCCGCTGGCACGCCCGGCACGGCCTCGTCC
Source organism: Acidobacteriota bacterium (assembly GCA_026706755.1). GTDB lineage: Bacteria > Acidobacteriota > Vicinamibacteria > Vicinamibacterales > UBA8438 > JAGWAJ01. The sequence goes on along the minus strand of JAPOYG010000303.1, from coordinate 3,231 downwards.
TGTTCGGAGCCGAGATGGCGCTCTTCCTGGTGATGAGCATCCTCGGCGGGGGGTTCCTCGAACGTCTCCTGGTGCCCGTCGTCCAGGTGAGCATCGTGGTCCTGCACACCCTCTGCATCGCCCGGGGACTCAAGGGCGAGCGCTTCCAGATCCCCGGCCTCAGCGAGTACGCCGACCGCCTGTAGCCGGCCCGAACTGCTCGCCAGGAAGACGGGACCTGCGCGGTCCGGGCTCAGTGGACGGCGATGCGGACCTCGACGCGGGTCTCGGCCGCGTAGGGCGAGCTGACCGAGAAGCGGAGGCGGGTGCCGTCGCGGACGCCGGGGGGCACGCGGAGGCGGAGCTGCTGCGGGAGCAGCCCGCTGCCGGCGCCCAGGCAGACGCCGCACGGCGCGTCGGGAAGCTCGCCGCGGCCGCCGCAAAGCGGACAGGTGTGGCGCACCTCGATGGCGAGCGGCACCTGCGCGCCGCGGTGGGCCTGCCGGGGCGTCAGCGCGACCTCGGTCGTGTGGGTGGCGGCGGCGTCCGCGTCGCGCCCGAAGAACGAGGCGCGCATGCCTTCGACGAAGCCGTCCATGGAAGGGAATCCGAGCGCCACCTCGTCGGAGAAGGCCGCCGCCGAGCCGGCGTCCGGAGCGCCGCTTCGTGGGCGGTCGACCGCGCGGGGGCGCTGCAACTCGTTCCGCGCCCCCTCCCGGCGGATGCGGCGGGCCAGTCCCCACAGGGCGCGCCGGACGTCGCAGACGTCGGCCCCGGGGGAACCCGGCGTGCGGTCTTCGTGGGCCACGGCGACGTACGATAGGAGCGTGGTCGGAGGTTGTCAAGACGCCCGCGGCCCGCGACGGCGGCGCCGCCGTGGTGTACGATCCGGGCGCCATGGACACGGAATACGGGATTCACAGCGAGCCCCGCGGCGGGCACTGGGTGGCGTGGGCCATCTCCGGCGACGACTCGCGGCCGGCCGGCTCCGTCATCCTCGTCGGGCAGACGCAGGAGGAGGCCGAGGCCCACGCCGCACGCTGGATCGAGCGCCTCGCCGAAGAGCCCGGCCTGCTGCGCGCCGCCCCCCCGGCGGAGGCCGACGCGGACGCCTCCGGGGCGGACGCCGCCGGTTAGCCTCCCTCGAAGGGGAAGGCGCGGCGCCTCCTGCGCGGTCTGGCTGAGCTGCCGCACCGGCGGAAGCGCCCGGACCGCGGCCGGCGGCGGAAGCCGTAGCGCCGGCAGTCGTCTCGCCGGCGCCCGGACCTCGCAGGCGGCGCAGGCTTCGTCCCGGCCGTCTTGTTGAGGTCCCGCCACCGCGAGGATGTCGTCGAGCTCCCGGCGCGTTCCCCGGGGCGCTACTCCGGCGCGGCGCCGGCCGGGGAGCGGCAGACGGCCAGGGGGTGTGCGCGGCCGCTGGGGCCGGACCACGCGACGGTGTCGTCGGGAGTCGCGGCGGCCTGTCCGAGGACGGCCGTGAACGCGGGGGGCAGGACCTCGCCCAGGCAGCCCCGCCGCATCGCCGGCTCGCCCCGGGGGGCGTCGGCCGCGAAGTAGAGCCGATCCCGCGCGCGCGTGGCCGCGACGTACAGCAGGCGCTTGGTCTCCTCCAGCTCGCGCTGCCGCTCGTCGTCCGCCTCCCCCGCCCCATCCCGGTAGGGCCAGACCGACACCGACGGGCGGCCGCCGCCCGCGTCGGCCGCGACCCGGATGGCGGGGGCCTCCGAGCCGGTTCCCCGCCCGAGGTCGACCAGGAACACGACGGGGAACTCGAGGCCCTTGGCCGCGTGCACGGTCATCAGGCGCACGGCGTCGAACGCCTCGACGAGGGCGTTGGAGAGGTCGCCCGACAAGTGGTCGACGTGCGCCGCAACGCGCGCCATGGTGGCGTAGCCGCGGTTCTGGACGCGGCGCACGATGCTCCGCATCTTCTTCACGTTCTCGCGCGCCTGGAGCGCCGGCCCGGGGCCGAGCTCGACCTCGTAGGCCGACTCGCGGATCGCGCGGTCGAGCACCTCCGCCGGCGGCAGCCGGTCGACGAGGGCGAGCCACCGCGGCACGCCGGCCCGCGCGCGTTCCAGCGCCTCGCGGTCGCCGGCGGCCAGCCCCGCCGCCGCGGCCGGCGGCTCGGGCGCGACCAGGGCGTCGGCGAGACGGCCGGCGAGGCGGGCCAGCCCCGGGTCCGACAGGCCGACCACGCGCGAGCGGAGGAGCGCCGCGGCGCGCAGCTCGGAGCGGGGGCGCGCGAGGTAGCGGACGAGGGCCCGCAGGTCCTTGATCTCGTCGGCGTCGAAGAACCCGAGGCCCTTGTGGACGGAGACCGCGACCCCCCGCCGGGCGAAGGCGCGCTCGAACGCGCGGTGGCTCTCCCGGGCTCGGAAGAGCAGGGCCACGTCGTCCGGGCGGACGGGCCGCGCCGCGCCGGTCTCGCGGTCCCGGACGGTGCCGGCGTCGAGCAGCCGGGCCGTCTCCGCCGCCACCGCGGCGGCCTGCGCGTCCACGTCGGCGGCGACGATCGCCCCCAGCGGCGTCTCGCGCGCCGCATCGGGCGCGTCCGGATCGAACGGGAAGTGGTCCTCGGCCGCGAAGCGGAACGCGTCGCGCCGCCCCGGCGCCTTGGGCACCGCCGCGAACAGATCGTTCAGGAAGGCGAGCAGCGGCGGCGTGGCGCGGAAGCTCTGCGCGATGGTCTGCCGCACCCCGCGGTCGTCGCGCGGCGCGCCGTCGTCCGCCGTGCCGTCGTCGGTTGCCGCCTCGTCGCGGAGCGCCGCCACGCCGTCCACCGCGTCCTGCAGGACGGAGACGTCGGCGTCCCGGAACCGGTAGATGGACTGCTTGCGGTCGCCGACGACGAAGATGGACGGCGGCAGCGCCGCCTCGTGCACCAGGCCGGCGCCCTCGCCCCACGAGCGGACGAGCAGCCAGACCAGCTCCCACTGCTCGCGGCTCGTGTCCTGGCACTCGTCCACCAGCACGTGCTGGTAGCGGGACTCGAGCCGGTAGCGCGAGCGCGCGAACTCGTCCATGCGCCGCAGCAGGTCGAGCGTGCGCTCGAGGACGTCGGTGAAGTCGAGCTGCGCGCGCGCCTCGAGCCGCTGCCGGTAGGCGCGGTCGGCGACCGCGAAGAGCCGCTGGGCGGCGCGCACGAGGACCACGTTGCGGTCGCGGTCGAGCCGCGCGACGACGTCGTGCACCGCGGCCGCGATGGCGCCCGCCGCGGCGCGGAAGCGGCGGCCGGCGGGGTCGCCCGGG
>JAPOYG010000664.1 GCA_026706755.1 Acidobacteriota bacterium | reverse complement strand
ATGCGCTTAGGCGGCGGCGCCATGCGGACGCACAGATGGCGACCGGCGACCGGCGTCCGGCGTCCGGCGTCCGGCGTCCGGCGTCCGGCGTCCGGCGTCCGGCGTCCATTATAGCCGGAGCCTCAGCTCCGAAAGTCAAGCGAAAATCACCGCAGCCGGAACTCTCCCCGCCCGCTCCGTCCGCCACGCCGCAGGCACGGCCCAGCAGTGACCCCAACCGGAGGACCATCGTCCGCGCTTCGCTCACCATGTTCATCGCATCGTCCTCAAACTTGCCGCACAAACCGCCCTCGCGCTCGATGCGCAGGACAGCCCAGCGTCGCCTGTCCCGATGCCGCGTACCGTAAGCCGAGCCCGGCGGGAACGCAAGACAGCACGCGCGAGGGATGTCCGCTCGACGGACCCGGCGGCAGCGCGGGCAGCCGTCGCGGCACGCGCTCCGTCACGACCGGCAGCAGCAAGCGCGGCGGCACCATCGCCGACAGCGACGGAGCCTCGCGCATTGTAGCCCGCCCCGGTGTAGGGCCAGCCACACGGACGAGCCGACAGCCCGGACGACATCGCGTCGCGCCCGGTGCATGTCCCCGTGACCGGCGACCATCGCGCAAGCGCGAGCACTGCTTCCTATGTTGACCCTCCGAAGCCGCGCGGCCCATTTCAACACACAATCCCTCTCGCGACCGGGCAACTGCCGTTCAAGCGCCACTTGGGCTAAAGCCTTGAACCGCCATCCTGCTATCTTCCGACATCGTGGCTGAACGCCGATTCCGCATGGACTCGCTGACGCGAGTTAAGGTTCTCACACCCGACACAGCGGGCTGTAGGCCCCGGAAAATCGTCGCCAAGCGTAGCCACCCGTGGCCTGTCGCTGCCAGGCGCGGCCAAACGGCTCATGGAAAAGGCGGTTGCTCTCGAGAACCACCGGCGCAACACGGCGCAATGCGCTTCAAACACATGCCGCGATTTCAAGGGGTTGGAGGACGACCGCGCGGTTCTCCGGGGAATTTCGCGTTCTCGCGGCTCCCGGCCCGTTACACGGGCGGTCCACGCCGGTGCGCCCGGAGAATACGACTTTTCCAAGACCGCCGAGGCGGTTGCTGGTGGCCCCAGGACACGCGAGAGCGGCCCCGCCACCGGGCGGCAATCACTGGCGCCGACTGTCCGGTTTCGGGGTTTTCGGCGGCCGTGACGGGCGCGCTCTGTGACAGAGTCCGGGGTCGTCGCCGGTGACGTGTTGGCCGGAAAGGGAGAGGGGAGGCTACAGCCCCATGTCGAAGTCGCGCGACTTCTGCTTCGGCTCGGCGGCCTTTTCCTGTTCGGATTGGCGAGCCGCGCGCTGCTGGCGCTCGCCGCCGCGGTCGATTTCGCGATCCAGCTTGCCGGAATCCCGACCGGCTCGCTCGCGCCCGGCGCTCCGGTCGCGCGGTTTACCGTCGCGATCCCGGTCGGCTTCGCGCTCGATCCGATGTTCGCGCCCGCGCCCGCGAGCCGATTCACGCTCGATTCCATCGCGGGACGGATGCCCGCGACCGCCCTGGCGGTTCGGTTCGAGGCCCTTGTCCATCGCGTCAGAAGCGCGTGTCACGCGATCGCCGCCCCTGTCGGGACCCGCGCCGCGCTCGAACACGGTCTCCCAGGCGGCCTGTTTCGCGGTCGCATCGAGCGCCGCGAGCCGCTCCCCGGTCGCCCGCTGGAGCTGGTCCGCGAGCTTGTGGGCGTCGTCGGTGACGAGTTGGGCGGTATCCCGCGCCCGGCTGATCGCCACATAGAAGGCGCGCTGGTCGGTCAGCTTCGGGTTGCCGGCAGGCAGCGCCGCGACGATCCGGTCCACCGTCCTGCCCTGGAACGCATGCACCGTCGCCGCGAAGGCGCGGTCGATATGCCGGAGTTGCGGGTCGTTCTGCCAGAGTGTGGCGAGCGTTCCGTTCTCCAGACGGAAGCGAACTCCGTCCCGGCCGACGGCATCGACCGTCGCGGTCTCGCCGTTGGTGAGCCCGGAGGCGGGATCGTTGCGCGTGAAGCGCACCTTGTCGCCCCGGCGAAGCTCCATCGCCTCGCTCCGGTAGACTTCGACCCCGCCCTTCGCGCCCGCGAGCAGATACGGCTTCCACTCGGTCTCGTTGCCCTTCGCATCGACGAGGACGACGGTATGGCCGTTGTGGATGAACCGCGCGACGCGGCGCTCGTCGCCCTTCTCCACTCCCAGCGTCTTGTACTGGCGGGTGAAGATCACCGTATCGCCCGCCGCGTAGTTCGAGGCGCGGGCCATTTGCGCGCGGGTGAGATCGCGCGCCACCAGCTTCTCGCCCTGCCGGGCGGGGCCGGAGATCGCGCCTTCGCCGACCAGGCTGTCGCGGATCGTGGCGTTGATTTCGTCGCGAAGCGCGCGCGTCGGCGCGATCACCCCGGTCGCCTCGCGCAGATCGCGCGGCAGGTTCAGCCAGCGCCGCGCGGTCTCGGCCCCGACTTCGCCATACTCGACCTGCCGGATGTTGTCGCCGAGCTTCGCGAACGCGCCCTTCACGTCGCCGGTGAGGCTCGCCCTGACCGCCGCCTTCAGCTCGGCGTCGCGCTGGCGCACGATGTCGTCCATCACCGCCGTGGTCATTCCAGCGGCCTTGAGTTGCTCGAAGGGCTTGCCGGCCTCGACCGCGCCGAGCTGCTTTTCGTCGCCCACCAGCACCACGCGCGGCAGGCGGAGCGCGGTCGCGATCCTCAGCAAATTGCGCATTTGCTCGCTGGAGGCGAGCGAGGATTCGTCCACCACCAGCATCGTCTTCGCGTTGGCGGCGCGGAGCTTGCGCAGGCCCGCCGCCGTGCCGCGCCCGTGGGCGATCCCGTCATGGCGCGCGAGCCAGCGTTGCAGGGTCTCGGATTCGATGCCGGATTCGGCTTGGAGCGTCTTCGCCGCCGAGGCCGACGGCGCAAGGCCGACGGTGCGGTAGCCCTGGCTTTCCCCGAGCGCCCGCAGCCGCTTCAGCATCGTCGTCTTTCCCGTGCCCGCGTAGCCCTGGACCGCGACCACGCGATCCTTGCCGGCGAGGATGGTCTTGACCGCCTCTTTCTGGCCCTCGTTGAGACGGCCCCGGTGGAGCTTGGTCTCCGCCACCCAGCGGCGCATGACGGTCTTCTCCGCCCCCTGTCCGGCGCGCATCAGCGCGATGGTCTCGGATTCGCGCGCCAGCGCCGCGTCCGTGGACCAGTGCCGGCCGTGGTCGAGGCCGCGCGCGGCATGGAGCGCGCCGTCGCGTTCGAGCGCCGCGATGGCCCGCTCCGCCGCATCGACGGTGACCGCGCCCGGCTCGCGCGCGAGCGTCGCCGCCAGCAGGTCGGCATGGCCGAACACCGCCTGGCGCTCCGAGATGTGCGCCACCGCCCAGGCCGCCGCGTCGCCCGCCGCATAGCCCGGACCCGCGAACAGGTCCGGGCCGAGCAGGCCGCGCTCCGCCTTGCGCGCGTTCGCCCGCACCTTGGCCGCCGAGAAGCCCAGCGCCTTCGCCTGACGCTGCCATGTCCTGTCCAGGGCGGCCTTGTCCACGTCGTGCTTCGCCGCCCGCGTCAGCAGCGCGGCGCGATCCGCCAGATGGGGATTGTCCTTCGATTCGCCGAGACCGCGTTCGGCCATCGCGGTCTCGATCTCCGCCCGGCGCGTCGAATAGGCGTCGATGACTTCGCGCGGAACCCCCGCTATCTCGAATCTTCCGTCGGCATGGGACTTCTCGATCTGGTAGCCGAGATCGCCGAGGCCCCGCGCCAGTTCGGCCCGGTAGATCGCCCCGATGGCCATCTTGTTGCGGTAGAGGCCGTCATTGACCATCGTCCGCCACTTCCCCGCGTCGTCCTGGACCATGTTCGCGATGACGGCATGCGTGTGAAGCTGGGGATCGAGGTTCCGGGAAGTGTCATGGCGGAAGGTCGCCGCGACCATCTTCTGGCCGTCTGTGTGGACCATCGCCCCGGTCGCCGAAGCCTGCCCCGGACCCGATCCGGGGTCCTGCATCCGGGTGAGCACGGCGTTCTTCTCGATCCAGCCGAGCGTCGCCGTCACCGCCCGGTCGTGCGCCTCGACGATGCGCTCGTCGCCGCCCACCATCGCCATGAGGCTGACGGATTTCGGCGCGCTCAGCGTCACGTCGCGGCCCGGACGGTGGATTATCTCCCCGTCCCTGCCGCGCTTGCCGAGACGCGGCCCGTCCGGCACCCGGCCTTCGAGGACCGCCTTGAAGGCGGCGGAGTCCACCGGACCGGAGAGCCCGAGCGCCGCCGCGCCCCGCCCCGTCCAGGCGCTCGCTTCGCGGTGCGCTGGGTCGTCCTTCGAATAGTATCCGTCGCGCTCGAAATACCCCGCGCCCTGCGACGGCGAGGCGATGACGCCGATGGACGCTACCATCGCCGGCGTGTCCCGGCGGCTGCGGATTCGGAGGGTCTGTGCCGGTTCATAGAGACAAGATGGGCACTTGCGACCGGCGGAACAAGTATCGAACATACGTGCGTCCGCTTCTGTCCGCCCGTGGCCGCGAAAGTCGCAGAATGTCGGTCGCGGCGCACCGGATACGAACCGGGTTGACGTAGTAGCAAGCGGTCGCTACCTTTGCGGCATGAGATCGGTCGGCATCAAGGTTCTGAACAGCAAGTTGAGCGAATACGTCCGGCTTGCGTCCTCCGGCGAGACCATCCTGGTGACCGACCGGGATCAGGTGGTGGCGGAGCTCGGCCCGCTCCGGGAGACCCGCAGCCCGATCCTCGCCGACGCCTTCCTGGCGGAAGCGGTGCGATCCGGCGTGCTGACGCCGCCGAGGCTGACCGCCTCGGGACCGCCGCCCAAGCCCAAGCCCGTCGCCACGCTGGAAGAAATCCTGGCCGATCTGGACGAGAGCCGGCGCGACCGGTGATCTACCTCGATTCGTCCGTCGCGCTCGCGCATCTTCTGGCCGAGAACCGGCAGCCGCCCGCTTCGCTCTGGGACGAGACGCTGTTTTCCAGCCGGTTGCTGGAATACGAGATATGGACCCCGCTGCATGCGCGCGGTCTCGCGGAGTCCTACGGCGAGGCGGCGCGCTGGCTGACCGGGCGGGTGGCGATGCTGGAGCTTTCCCCGTCGGTGCTGGCGCGGGCGCTGGACGCCTTTCCCGGCCCCGGTGCGCTGCGCACCCTCGACGCCCTGCATCTGGCGTCGTGCGCCTACCTTGCCGAACACGGGCAGGGGGTCGCGCTCGCGAGCTACGACCGGCGGATGAACGACGTTGCCCGCGCGATGGACATTCCGCTGTTCGACCTTGAGGCGCCGCAAATCGCATGATCGCCGAGTTGCGCGAAATTTTTTTCATCGTAGCCAAGCGCGGCCAGAGAGTGCCACAGCGCGCCTGG
>JAPOYG010000118.1 GCA_026706755.1 Acidobacteriota bacterium | reverse complement strand
CAGCACTCGTCCACGCTGATCTTCACCGTCATCACCGTCCTCGGGAGGGTTGCCCCGCCGGCCGGTTCGGCTCGGCCGCTGGGCTCCCGGGCCGTCCCCGGAGCACGCAGGAGCGTACTATGGAGGGGTCCGTGAATCGCACCGGGTCTCGACCGCGAGCGCCGCCAAACCCGTCGCGGGCTCCGTGTTCGGCCCCAGCCCCACCGGCCTAGGAGCTTGCGCCGCGGCACGCACTGCGTTGGCGTTCTGCGGCGTAAGCTCCCAGGGCCTGAAGTGGCCGACCGTGGCACAATGCCGTCACAGCCGCGCCGCCTCGCAGCTCGTGGTCGGAGGGCCGTGTGGCACGGAAGGCGATGATCCATGCGATATGGGTTCCTGGTAGAGACCTACGAAACGGAGCGGCTCAAGGTCCTCGGTGTCTGGAGCATGTTTCGCGATGAGGACCTCCCGGTCCGTCCGCGTGCCACGGACAGGCGGGGCCGCAGCGTGCACGAACAGATGGTGCACCAGTGCGTCGGCGAGGACCTGTGGTTTCGCACGATGCTGGGTATCGGGACCCGCGAGCCCGCGCTTCCGGAGGTCGAGCAGAGACTCGACTTCATCGAGCGATATGCCACGAGTTCTGCCGAGCGGCTGGACGCGCTGAGATCGCAGCCTGAATCCTGGTGGGAGGGAGAAACCCGCTTCTTCGATGCGGCCCGATCGCGGGCGTGGGTCGTTGTCCGACGGATCGCACACACGTCTCATCACCGCGGTCAGCAGACGGCGGTGCTTCGGATGCTCGGCCGCGACCTGCACAGCAACTACGGGCCGACCGCCGATACCGGCGGATTGATGCGGGACCACGCACCCGTGATCTACGCCTATTCGAGCATCGAGGAGCTGCTGGCCGGCGAGCGCGCAGGCGGACGCAAGGCGCCGCTCCCGGGTCCTGGAGAACGACCGCCCACCGAGCGGCCCGGCAGCTGAGACCCCAATCCGAAGGCCTCGCTGCTATCGCCATCGCCGAATCACCAGCTTCCTCGCCGCCAGCCGCGTCGCCGCCACCCCTTCGGTCGCCCGACGAGCCGGTGCCAGGTGGGTGACGATATCGACTCCGTGTCGCCGCGGCGTGGACGGCGTCGTCACGTTACCGTCGGCGGCGTCACTCCGACTCCCGCAGCGCCGCCAGGGGATCGATTCTCGTCGCGCGCCGCGCCGCCAGCAGGCTCGCCGCCGCGCATACTGCGACGAGCAGCCCGGTGAACACGGCCAGGGTCCCCGCCGATCGCGGGGCCACGCCGAAGAGGAGCGGGCGAAGCAGCTCCGCGGCGGCGAGGGCCACGCCGAGACCGACGGCGGCGCCGAGCAGGGTGAGCACGAGGGCCTGCCCCCACACGAGCCGCAGTACGTCGATCGCATGCGCGCCGAGGGCGCGGCGCACGCCGATCTCGCGGGTCCTCCGGGCGACGCCGTAGGTGACGGTTCCGAAGAGGCCGACGGCGGCGAGTCCGAGAGCCAAACCCGCGAGCAGCGTCGCCAGGGTCATGTTGAAGCGCCACGGGCGCATGGCGTCGTCGACGACGCCGTGGAGCGGCGTGACGGACCGGACGACGAAGTTGGAGTCGGCCCGGGGCACCTCGGCCCGAAGCGCGGAGGCGAGCCGGGCGGGGTCGTCGCGCGTCCGAACCACCAGGTGGTTCAGGCCCATCGACACCTGCGTGAACGGCACGTAGAGGCCGAACCGCCCGCGCGCGATCTCCCGGTACCGGGCATCCTCGACGACGCCGACGACGGTCTGCCACGCCGGAGCGCCGTCGGAACCGGCCTGGGCCCCGATCGCGATCAGGCGCCGGCCCACGGCGCCGCCGGCCGGCCACAGATGGCGCGCGAGCGATTCGCTGACCACGACCGCGGCGGGCGCGTCCGCCGTGTCGCGGTCGGTGAACGGGCGGCCCGCGAGGAGATCGAGCCCCATCGCCTCGAAGTAGCCGGGCGACACGGACTGCAACGTGACCGGCGGCCGCTCCGGCCGGTCGGGCCCGCCCAGCGGCTCGCCCTCGAGCACCACGCCGCCGTCCACGCCGACGACCCCGTGCTCGAACGGCAGCAGCATCGTCCCGCCGGCGGCCTCGACCCCGCGCCGCGCCCGGACGCGGGCGAGGAGCTCGCGCCAGGCGACCCGCCGCGGCGTGACCTCCTCGTACGCGCCGTCCCTGGGGGTGAGGGTGAGCGCGAGCACGCCGGCGGGCCGGTAGCCGAGATCGACGCGCGCCAGGTTGACGTAGCTGGACGCGAGGAGGCCGGCCCCGACCGTGAGGACGAGGGCCATCGCGACCTGCGAGACGACGAGCATGTCGCGCGCGCCGGTCCCCGCGCGCCCCGGGGTCACGCCATGCGCGCCGTCGCGCAGCGACGCGACGAGAGCCAGCCGGCCGGGCCACGGAGACGCCGCCGCGGTCATCGCGAGCGCGAGCCCGACGGCGAGCAGCGCGGCGAGGGCGACGGAGGTTCCGTCCACCGCGACCTGCTCCAGCCTCGGCATGTCGGCGGGGCCGAGGGCGACGAAGACCGGCAGCGCCGCCGATGCGAGGACGATGCCGCCCGCCGCCGCGGCCCCCGTGACGAGCAGGGTCTCCAGCAGGTGGGCGCGGAACAGGCGCCCCCGGCCGATGCCGAGCGCGCACCGCACCGCGGTGTCGCGACGGCGCGACCGCGCCCGCACGATCATCAGCCCGGTCACGTTGGCGCCGGCGATCAGCAGGAGGAGCGCCACGCCTCCGAGGAGAACGAACAGGGCGGCCTCGGCGCTGCCGAAGACGTAATCCGTCAGGGGCGTCACGACCGCGCGCCGCGTGCCCAACCGCGAGAAGTGCGCTTCCCACAGCCCCGGCACGATGACGTCCATTTCCGCACGCGCCTCGTCCACGGTGCGGCCCGGCGCAAGGCGTCCGATCACGTAGAGGACCCCGAGGCTGCGCTGCATGCCGGCGTCCATCCCGTTCTCGCGGAAGATGCCGGCGAGCTCGCGGCCGACCGGCGTCCACACCTCGGCGCCGGGTGGGAACTCGAACGCGGGCGGCATGACGCCGACCACCGTGAATGGCTCGCGCCGCGCGCCGACCGGCACCGTCGAACCGACCACGCCGGGGTCCATGTCGAAGTACTGTCGCCACGCGGCGTGGCCGAGCACCATCACGCGCTCGGCCTCGGCCCCGTCCTCGTCCGGCAGGAACGCCCTGCCGAGCAGCGGCTGCGCCCCCAGCATGTCGAAGAACGACGCGGAGACCGCGCTGACGGTCAACCGGACCGGCGGGTCCTCGTGGACCTCCACCTCGCCCCACGTGGTCGAGCCCATCGCGGCCATGTCGACGAACGAGCGGGCCTGCGCGCGCCAGTCCTCGAAGTTCGGCAGGGACACCTCGATGTGCGGGTTGCCGGTCGTCTCGTCCTTCTCCCACAGGACGACGAGATCGTCCTGGTCGGCGAACGGCATGGGTTCCAGCAGGACGGCGTCGACGACCGCGAAGAGACCGACGGCCATTCCGAGGCCGAGGGCGAGGGTGAGCGTCGCCGCGACAAGGAAGCCGGGTTGCCTGCGCTGGCCGCGGATCGCGTGGCGCAGGTCCTGGCGGCTCTCCTCCGCCCACCGGAGGAAGCGAGACTGTCGGTGGTCCATGCCGCTGGCGAGAGGCTCCGAACGTCATTCTGTCATCATCGTTCGCGTGTCCTGGAACGTCGGATGCCGGACGGTTGCGTAATCTGGCTGAACGGCGCCTTCGGCGCGGGGAAGTCGACCGTCGCACGGGCCCTCGCCGCGGAGCTGCCCGACGCTCTGGTGGTCGACCCCGAGGACATCGGCAGGATGCTGCGCAGGGTCGTTCCGCCGGCCGTGCGAACCTCGGACTTCCAGGACATTCCGTCGTGGCGGCGCCTGACCGTCGCGACCATCGAGAGCCTCCTCCGCGACCATGAGGTACCGCTCATCGTGCCAATGGCGGTCGTCGATCCCGCGTACTTCGACGAAACGGTCGGCCGGCTCCGCCGGTCCGGCATCACCGTCCATCACTTCGCTCTCGTCGCCGGTCCGAAGACCATTCGCCGCCGACTCCTGTGGCGCCTCTCCCCGCCGCGGGCGACATGGTGGGCGCTTCGCCGCGTCGAGCGCTGCATCCGCGAGCTGCGTTCGCCCCTGTTCGCGACCCACGTCGACACCGACGGCCGGTGCGTGCCCGACATCGTGGCGACGATCCGGCGATGTGCTAGCGTCTGAGGCATGCGTACCACGATGGTCATCGATGACGACGTCCTGCTCGCAGCCAGGGCCGTGGCGCGCCGTGACGGAAGGAGCATCGGAGCGGTGATCTCCGAGCTCGCCCGGAAGGGGCTCAACGCCGGGCCGCAGGACGACGCGGTCGCGGACAGCGACGGCTTCTACGGGTTCCGGCCGCTCCCCAGGCGCGGCAAGCCCGTCACGAACGAGCTGATCGACCGGCTACGGGATTAGGGGCCGTACCAGGATCCCGAGCATAGGCCCAGCGGCCTTTCGATTCTCGACGAGACGATCTTCGACCACGCGCGAGATGACCATGGATGCGAGGACCACCGTCAGGCTCGGCGATCCCGCCCTCTTTCGGCAGCAGTGCTACGTGAACGGCGCGTGGATCGATGCCCGGAGCGGGGACGTGATGGAGGTGGACAATCCCGCTACGCGCGAGGTCGTCGGCACCGTCCCCGCCTGCGGCCGCGAGGAGACGCGCGCCGCCATCGAGGCGGCCGATGCAGCGTGGAGCGGCTGGCGGTCACGTCCCGCGAAGGAGCGCGCGCGGCTGATGCGCCGCTGGTTCGAGCTGATGATGGCGCATCAGGACGACCTCGCGGTGCTGATGACGACCGAGCAGGGGAAGCCGCTGGCCGAGTCGCGCGGCGAGATCGCCTACGCGGCGTCGTTCATCGAGTGGTTCGCGGAGGAAGCGAAGCGCGTCTACGGCGACGTCATCGACCATCCGCTGCCGGGCCGGCGCATAGTCGTGCTGAAGCAGCCCATCGGCGTCGTCGCCTCGATCACGCCGTGGAACTTCCCGGCCGCGATGATCACCCGCAAGTGCGCCCCCGCGCTCGCGGCGGGCTGCCCCGTCGTCATCCGCCCCGCCTCCCAGACGCCGCTCTCGGCTCTCGCCCTCGCGGATCTCGCCGACCGGGCGGGGATTCCGCCGGGCGTCGTCAACGTCATCACCGGTCCGTCCCGCCCGATGGGGGCCGAGCTGACCTCGAACCCGACCGTGCGCAAGCTGTCGTTCACCGGGTCCACCGAGGTCGGGAAGCTCCTGATGTCGCAGTGCGCATCGACGGTGAAGAAGGTGAGCCTGGAGCTCGGCGGCAACGCCCCGTT
>JAPOYG010000169.1 GCA_026706755.1 Acidobacteriota bacterium | reverse complement strand
GCTGACGCCCACCCGGGTCGACGTCCTGGACCGACGGAATGGGACCGCCGGGCGGATGCCATCGACCGCGCCGAGTCGGCGCTCCTGGACGCGCTCGACAGCGGCGACGCCGAGCGCGTGCGGACGGCGGAGGACCACCTCGCGCAGTGTCAGCGCCGCGCCGGCCGCCTGCGGGCGCGAACCGCCCCGGCCGCGCCGCCTTCCGTCGTCAACCCACCAACCGAGGTTCCCGGCCCCCGGCGAGCAGCGACGTGAAGTGAGCCATCGGGGTCGCGGCCGTCGTCGTCGCCGTCTTCTGCGCGGCCTGGATCGTGAACCACGTGCTGATCACGCTGGCGCCCGAGCATCCGCTCGTCGATCGGCTGGCCGGCGGCGCCCCGACGTGGCGTCACACGGACCTCCTGCGCCGCGACGACGACCTCCGGAGACCCGGGCCCGAGGGTTGCACAGGGGGGGACCCTTGCCCCCGACCGCCCGCCGTCTCCCCGGCCGCCCTCACCACCGGGCGGCCGGGGAGGAAAAAATCGCGCGCGCTTTGCGCGCCTTCCCTTGCCGCGCTGAGCGCGGCAAGGAGACGAGGCCGGCCGGCCGACGCGCTCGGTTCACCCGCGTCAACGTCGCCTGACGCTCGACGAGGGCCGCCGGACCACCAGGCACGGCGCCGATCGACGGACGCCAGCGGGTTGCCCGGCAACGACCGCGCTCCGTGGTTGCGCGGCGCGATCCGGGCGTCGAGCACCCGTCGGTCGCCTCGTCCGCCGTCACCGCGCCGCTGTCGGCCTGCACCACCACGCCGTTGACCGCTTCGAGGGCGCCGGCCATCTTCCGGTCCGCCAGCTCGGTCATCAGCGACCTCGGGGGCCGACCCCCGGGGCCGACCCCGGGACCGGAACACCTCGAGAATCGAAACCCGGATCTCGGACCTCCAAACCCTCGGGAGCCGCGAGACACAAGTCCTGTTCCAGCAGGCACATGCAGCGAAAGTCGAAGACCCCGGGGGCCGACCCCGAGACCGTCTGAATGACCCTGCGACGTCGGACCAGGCCGTAGGGCCCGCGGCCCCGCGGGCCGATGAGCCTCCCTCCCGAGCCGACCGGGGCCGCTCACAGCCACTCTCCCTTGGGAACCTCGACGGCGCCCCGCGGCGCGGGCCACGCGGACCGCACCGATCGCCAGCGCCCCGAGGCGCAACATCCCGCCTCGATGTGTCGCGACGAAGAAATCTGCCGACCTGGCCGGACCGCTTCGGATCCGCGAGGACCGAACCGGCCCCTCGGAGTCCCGGCCGGCCGCAACCGGCCAGACCCGGACGGAGAGGGTCGGATCTGGACGGAACTCCTTGTCTTGGAGATAGTTACGGCGCTTGATACGCTCCGATCCAGACCGTTCGCGGGCCGGTCACGGCCGTCCATCGCAGCAAGGAGCGCATCCGATGACGACGAACCGACACACCCCCCCTGTGCAGCCGAGCGCCGACGCCGCCATGCCTCGGCTCCTGACCCTGCGCGACGTCACCGCGGCGACCGCCCTGTCCCGCTCGGCCGTCTACGCGCTGATGGCCGAGTCCCGCTTCCCGAAGCCCATCCGCATCGGCAGCCGGGCCGTCCGCTGGGTCGAGAGCGAAGTGCTCGACTTCATCGCCAGCCGTCCCCGGGCCGGCTCGGATCGACCCCCTCGCAGCCGAGGATGAACTGCGGTCCGCTAGGCCGGCAGCAGGAGGAACCGGCCGTGTCTACGAGCGACCGAGCGCCTGCGGTCAGAGCTGGCTCATGGTCCATTGAGAACCATGAGCCAGCATACCCCTTGTGTACACAAGGGGCTGGCGAGGGGGCGCCGCGCGCCCCCTTCGAACCCCCCGGCGGCACCCGGCCCTTGCCGTGCCAGCGGACCGGCGTCAGCTTGCCCTTCGCCCCCTGGCGGGTGCGCCGCGGACCGACGAGGGCCGCACCGTGGGAGCCGCCGGCCGCGTGCAGTCGGCAGAACTCGACGGCCGGGCCGGGCACGTGCCCCCCGGCTGCATCGGCGCTCTTCCCCGTGGTCGCCGTGCTCACCGTCGAGCCGCTGCCATGATTCGGCCGGACGAGGTGTCGCCGGACGGCAACGCGCCCGTGCCCTGACGGCCGCCTTCTGGCGCCATGCGACCCTGACCGAAGGCACTCTGACGAAGGTGGCGCTCGTGGAGCAGGTGGCCAACGTCGCCGACCTCACGAAGAAGCGCGCCGAAGTCATCGTCGAGACCGTGTTCGCGAGCATCGCCGAGGCGCTCCGACGCGAGGAGAAGGTCGAACTCCGCGCCTTCGGCAGCTTTCGCCTCCGCCGCCGCCAGCCGCGCAGGGCTCGCAATCCGAGGACCGGCGACGGGGTGGCCGTGGCATCGAAGCAGGTCGCCTACTTCACGGCCGGCAAGGAGTTGAGAGAGGCGATCAACCGGGACCCGGTCCAGGCCACCGCGCCGCCGTTGTCCAAGTAGCCGGTGTCAGGCCGCCGCGGCCCTCGACCGGGCGTCGTTTAGCCTCTGCGAGCGGCGTGTCAAGTCGCTGCGCGCCTCCTCCGCTCTGCTCCGGCCTGACGGGTGACACGCCGCTCGCGCCGGCTTAGGGCGGGCTATGGCCGTCCGTATCCGTCCGGCCATCGACCATGGCCGGTTTCGACTCCGCTCGACGTGTGGGGACGGCTAGCTACCGTACGGAAGCTCTCAGAACCACACTACCGCTTCGCGTCGGTAGTCCTCATGCCACGGCCTGGCCCGAGGAAACTGCTGATCACCGACCGCGCACGCGGTGGCAATCGCAGCGACGACGGCATCGAGTGCGTCGCCTCCCGAGTCCTCGACCATCGCGGCAACATGCCGCGACGACGGCACAGCGAGTAGGTCACGTTCGCACAATGCGTCCAGGATGATACGGCGCGCATCCTCGTTCTGCTGCGAGCGCCCCTTGTAGCTCCTGGCGAGCTTCAGACGTTTCAGGGTCGAAGCCGGGCACACTTCGAGCAACCACGGAACGTCCGACCGCAGGCTCTGCATCGGAGGCGCAACAGCGCGTCCCGAGCCGCACAGCGGTGCCAGAATCCCGGCGATTCCGAAGTACGTCTGAAGGTACAGCCGGAGGTTGTACGCCGCGAACGGCGTCTTCGCGACCTTGTCCGTGACGCGCTTAAGCTCGCGACCGCCTGCACGCTCACGGCACCAGGAGCGGAACGACTCGGGCGTCGGAAAACACGACGGGAACGACGCTACGAACTCGGTCCATGTGCCACCGTTGAGCAGTGCCGCCGGTAGACCGAAGGGGAAGTCGAAGCCGACGGCTACGCGCTCAAGCCGTGCGATCCGGCCGACGACGGCATCGAGAAACCTGTCGCGATCCTGACCGCTCTCTTCCAGGGAGTCACCGCGGTCTAGCGAGTCCAGCCGCAGGCGTGAACCGTCACGGCGTCCTTTCGCCCACCATGCATGCTTCCCGGCGTTGACAGCTCCACTCCAATCGACCCCGTGGACCTCGATCGGCGCGTCCGCTCCCGACTGCTCGTCAGGGCGCCGAACGTGGGTGACCCGGTCCGTCACGGTAGTCTCCTCAACGGCGTCAACCTGCTTGCCCGTCTCCTTGTCAGCAACCACCCGGTACCGCCGCCCGCAGTGGCATGAGACCTCGCGCGCGATCCATAGCGACCCAATCATGGGCGTGTCTCGGTCACAGCAACAGTTCCACGCCGCGTTGTTGCCGAGCGCTGACGCAGAACGTGTCCGTCCGTTCCCAAGTCGCAGCTCGATCGTGCGGGCCTTCGCCATCGGGTGTCCCCGGAGGTCGACGCCGACCACCGTCGTCCGGTGATCCTCGTCCGTGCTCTGCTCTTCGTCAAGCGCCCTGGCGCGCTGACTGAACGCCTGAGCGGGATCGCTCGACCAACGTCGGCGGAGGTCGCCAACGGCTCACAGCGGCCGTTTTCCCGGCGTGTCGACGTGCCGGCGGCTTGGCGAATGGGGGTAGCCCGCCCCCCGACTTCGAGTCTTGCGGTCGGCCGCGCCCGGCGGGTGCGCGAGCTGTCGTTCGACTCGTCGCCGGCTGCCTGCATCGCGCCGCCGTCGTGGTCGCACACGACCGCGTGCTCGAAGCCTTCCCGCAGGGAAAAATGAACCCTGAGCGACCCCGTCGGCTCGGGAGTGAGACGCGCGGCGCCCAGTGCACTGGGGGCCGGGAGTCTTACGACCCGGGCCGGGGTCGCTCAGGGTACCTCAGACCCGTTTCGGGGTTGGCCCCCGAGGTTTTCGAGATCAGCTGTATGTGCTTGTTCGAGTGATACTTACGGCTCGTGGTTCCCGAGGGTTTCGAGGTCCGAGATCCGGCGGGTCTCGATTTTCGGGGTGTTCCTGTCCCGGGGTAGGCCCCCGGGGTCAGCCCCCAGGTCGTAGGCGACCGAGATCCCGGTCGTCTCGCGCGCCGCCGCCGCTACCAGGAACTCGAACGCCAGCCTCACGAACTCGGCCGCGTTCGACGCCCGCACCGCCGCGATCGCCGCCGCCACGTCCGATGCGGCAGCGCATGTGACTCACGACCTCGTTCTGCCAGCCGGGCACCGGGGCCGTCTGGACCTTCACGGACCAGATCAACATCAGAACCTCCAGCGCGTCAGCGCTGGTCACCTCGGAGACGGGTCGGCTGACGATGTGCGGGAAGGCCGTGGCGTTCGAGGCCGTTCAGCCAGGGTCCGGGCGTGGATGGCGCTACGCCAGGCAGCCCGCTTCTGCTCGACGACGCGGCCGGCGGCGTCGGCAGAGGACGGCATGCCCCCGGGCGCGGCGCTTCTCGCATCGACCGCACCGTCGCGCTGCGTCGAACCGGATCAACGACAACTACAAGCGGGAGGCCATCGACGAGGGAGCGCTGGCGCGCCTGGTCCCGATGAGCGGTGCGTCGGCGGCCAGATGGCGATGTCTCCGAGTCGACGAGTCCTGGCCGCGAGGTCGTGCAGGTCTGGCGATCGTCGGCGAACGTCCCCAGAGCGCCGGTGCCGGCCCACCCTCGCCAGCGTCCTCGCGGTCGTGGTGTGCGCCCATCGCCGGCTGGGCTCCTCGTCTACGTTGCCGCGCACAGCGCGGCAACGTCCAAGGCGCGCACAGCGCGCGACTTTTTCCGCCCGCGCTGGGCAGAGGGGCGGGCTACCGTATGAGCCCCCCCTGTGCGCCCCAGGGCCGTTTCTCCGGAGGTCGTTCAGCGCGGACGACGAGTTGCCGCGAGATAGTCCGACCAGTCGTCCATCAGCCGCCGTCGGCGTTCGAACAGGTCCGACCGCGCGTAGGCCGCCTCGACCTTGTTCTGGACCACGTGCGCCAGCGCCGCCTCGATGACCTCACGCGGGTGGTCCGTCTCCTCCGCCGCCCAGTCCC
>JAPOYG010000390.1 GCA_026706755.1 Acidobacteriota bacterium | reverse complement strand
TGCCCCCGCAGGCTCTCCAGGCTCACCTTCTCGTCGTGCTGGTTCTCCAGGTCGAACGGGGGCGATGCCGCACCGACTTCGATCATCGTTTCCTCCTCCTCACTCCTGCTCCGGTTGCACTTCCTCGCGCGGCGAGATGTGGATGGGCGCCTCGCGCTCGCTGCGGGGCTCCACCTCGCCGACGATCGCCGCACGCTCGTAGCCGAGTTCGTGCAGCTCCGACAGGCACGCCCGGGCCGCCCGCCCCGGCACGCTCGCCAGCAGGCCGCCCGCCGTCTGCGGGTCGAAGACGATCGGGAAGCGCGGGTCGGACGCGGCCGACTCCACGTTGGCGACGGCGCGGCGCAGCCGCACGTTGTGCGGTTGCAGCGAGCTGAGCAGGCCCGCAGCCACCGTCTCGCGCGCGCCGTCGAGGATCGGGACCGCGTCGAGCGCGAGCCGTGCGTCGACCTCCGAGGCCCGGGTCATCTCGACGAGGTGGCCGAGGAGGCCGAACCCCGTAACGTCGGTGCACGCCGTGGCCGCGTGGCGGCGCACCACGGCAGACGCCTCCCGGTTGGGCTGCAGCATCGTCCGGATGGCGCCGTCGATCCAGCGCGCCTTCGCCCGACGGCGCATGTCGGCCGCGAACAGCGTCCCCGTACCGACCGGCTTCGTCAGCAGGAGACGGTCTCCCGGGCGCATGCCGCCCTTGCGCAGCAGAGCCTCGCGCTCCGCGACCCCGCTCACCGAGAACCCCAGCGTCAGCTCGGCGCCCTCCGTGGTGTGCCCGCCGACGAGCGCCGCGCCGGCGGCGTTCAGCTCCGCCACCGCCCCCGCGAGCAGGTCGTCGAGCAGCGTCTCGGTCTTGGCCTCGGAGCCGTACGGCACCGTGACGATCGCCAGCGCGGACCGCGGCTCGGCCCCCATCGCATACAGGTCGCTCAGGCAGTGATTGGCGGTGATGCGCCCGAACAGGTAGGGGTCGTCCACCAGGGCCCGGAAGGCGTCGACCGTCTGCACCACGACCTTGCCGGGCGGAACCTCCGCCACCGCCGCGTCGTCGGGCGCGTCCAGTCCGACGACGACGTCGTCGCGCCGCAGGGGGGCGAGGCGCGCCAGCACCCGGTCGAGCACGGTCGCGCCGACCTTCGACCCGCACCCCCCGCAGCGCATGGCGGCAACGGAGAGCTCGCGCACCACGTCCGGCGGGGCCAGGCGCCGGAGGTCGGCGTCGGCCGCCGGCCCTGCGTCGGTCATCTCCGGCAGTTGGTTGAAACGGCGCATGAAGCGCCGGTCGATCCAGTCCTTCCAGCGCCAGACCCACGCGCCCTCGAACGACCAGCGCCCGCGCGACGCCACCGCGTAGCGGTCCCCGGTGCTGATCAGGCTCAGGAAACGGCGCTGGGGGTGGAAGGGCCGCGCCGCCTCTCCCCGCAGGGCGCGGCGGAGGTTGGCCTCCAGCGGCGGTCCCTGGCGGACGGCGAACACGCCCGCCTTCTCGCGCGGGTGGCCCGCCACCGCGGCGACGTCGCCGGCCGCGAACACCCCGGGATGCGAGAGCGCCTCCAGCGTCGGCGCGACCCGAATGCAACCCAGCTCGTCGACTTCGAGCCCCGACTCGCGCGGCCAGCGCGGGGCGGCCGCCGCGGTGGCCCACATCACGTCGTCGACCTCGACCGCGCGGCCCCCCTCGACCACGATGCGGCCCGCCTCGACGCGCACCACCCGGCGCCCGAGGTGGACGTGGACGCCCCGCTCCCGGAGGACCCGTGCGAAGCGGGCGCGCGCCCCCGGGTTGTGGGTCGGCAGCGCCTGCCCCCCGGCGCCGAAGAGATGGAACGCGGGC
The DNA here is from genome assembly GCA_026706755.1 of Acidobacteriota bacterium. Classification (GTDB taxonomy): domain Bacteria; phylum Acidobacteriota; class Vicinamibacteria; order Vicinamibacterales; family UBA8438; genus JAGWAJ01. Next base: position 3,586 of record JAPOYG010000390.1, on the reverse strand, counting down.
TCGGGAAAGCCGTCGCCGGCGGCGGCCAGGCGGCCCAGGGCGTGCTGGATGGCGAGGGTCAGCTCGACCCCGGCCGCGCCCGCCCCCACGACGGCGAGCCGCAACCGGTCGGGGCTCGCGCGCACCCGTTCCCGGAGCCGCTCCCAGCGCGCCACCAGCGAGCCGATCGGCTTGACGGGGACCGCGTGCTCCCGGGCGCCGGGGACGTCGAGGGCCGGGGTGATGCCGACGTCGATGGACAAGACGTCGTAGGGGACGGGCGGCCGGTCGCGGCACAGGACGCGGCGCCGCGCGAGATCGAGGCCCGTGGCCGTGTCGTGAAACAGCCGGGCGCCGGCGAAGCGCGCGAGCGGGCCGAGGTCGATGTGGGCTTCGTCGAAGTCGTAGTGGCCTGCGATCAGGCCCGGGAGCATGCCCGAGTACGGGGCGTGCAGGTCGCGGGCGATGAGCGTGATCCGCACGCCGCGCATGGGCCGCATGCCGAAGCGGCGCAGCACGATGGCATGGCTGTGGCCGCCCCCGACCAGGACCAGGTCTTTCAGGACCGGCGTGCCGGACGTGCCGGTCATGCCGCGGCGCCGGCCGCGCGCGCCAGCACGCGGGCCGCGCCGGGCTCGAAGCGCCGCGGCTCCGGCAGCAGGCTGAGCACGACGAATGCCTCGTGCGGGAAGTCGTACAGGTAGCCCGGATGCACGACGATGCGATCGTGCTCCAGCAGCTCGAGGACGAGAGTCTCCTCGGATCGCGTGGCCGGCACCTGCACCACAGCGTACCATCCCCCGCCGGCCCCAAGCAGGGTGTGGACCGGCTGCTCCGCCACCCGCCGGCCGAGCGCCGCCCGGTTGCGGCGGACGCGCGCGGCGATGCTCCGCGCCACCGCGTCGCCGTCCTCCAGCAGCCGCCTGGCGGCGAGCTGGACGGGCGAGGCGACCGACAGGTAGGCGTCGCTCACGAAATCGAGCGCCCGGAGCGCGCGCGCGACGCCGCGGCGGGGGCCGTCGACCACGATCCAGGCGAGCTTGAGCTGCGGCAGCCCGACGTCCTTCGAGAGGCCGCCGAGACCGAACGTCAACACGCCGTCCATGCGGCCGACAACGCTTCGGCCCGCCGGCGGGGCCGGCGTCGGGCCACCCGCCTCGGCGCCCCACCCGTACCGCAGGAACACCTCGTCGGCGATCAGCGCCAGGCCGTGCCTCCGGCACACGTCGCGGACCAGCGCGCGGTCCGCCGGCGAGAGGAACGAGCCGGTGGGGTTGTTCGGGTTGACGACGACGAGAGCGCGGGTGCGCGGCGTCACCTGCCGCCGGAGGTCGTCGCCGTCGATCTCCCAGGCGCCGTGGTAGACGAGGGAATACGGCCGCGGCGCGAGGCCGTCCAGCCGCGTCAGGTGGTCGAGCAGCGGATAGCCGGGCCGGGGCACCAGCACCTCGTCGCCGGGGTCGCAGAGAAGCGTGAACAGGCGCGAGTAGGCCTCCGAGGTCCCGGCCGCCAAGGCCACGCGCGAGGGGTCGACCCGCACTCCCTGGCGGTCCAGGTGGCGGGCCACCGCCTCCCGGGCCGCGGCCAGCCCCCGCGGCTGCGGATCGTAGACGAGGCCGGATTCGTCCGCGAGCGCGTTCAGGATGCCGGGCGGATAGTCGATGCCGACGCGCGTGGGATTCGACTCGGTCAGATCGACGACGGCGCCCGGGCGTGCGCGCAGCCGGGCCAGCGTGCGCGACATGCGGTTCGGCCGCCAGCGCTCCGGGACTCGTGCCGACAGCATCCCGGGGAAGAGCATACCGGCGCCGACCCGCACATCCGGCGGGCGCGGCCGGACGCGGGCTCCCCGAGTGTCCTCCGCCCCTCGGCGACCAACAGTCTTGGCGTTTAGCGGTCGGTGCGATAGATTCATGGGAGCTTGGCCCGCACGGGCACGCAAGGCCCGCGACGGCCCTCGAGCGCCCGGAGCGGTACTCCGGCGCGGAGGCGGACGACTCATGAGTCGTGGCAAACGCATCGTTCTGACGGCTCCGTTCACGGAGATGATCGATCACGCCGGGTACTTCATCCAGATGGGCATGGCGTCCATCCCCATCTGGATGGAATGGGTGATGGACCGGAAGTACCCCGAGTGGCGCAACGTCAAGCGGTTCGAGGACGGGTCGGCCCAGGCCGCCCCGGCCGGACTGCGCGTTCTCGAGCGGGTGATGGCGCAGGAGTTCGGGGCCGGCGACGTCGTGGTCTGCTACCCGGACGACATCGACGCCTTCATCGGTCCCGACACGAAGATAGTCGCCCTGTCGACCCACAACCCACTCGGCGTGACCTTCGCGGCGGGCGTCTACACGTCCATCTTCGGGAGCTCCCGCGAGCCGATCAACTCGCACTACGCGAAGCTGCTCTTCGATCGGATCCAGGCGAACCCGCACCGCGGCGGGTTCCGGGTGCTGCTCGGCGGCTCCGGGGCGTGGCAGATCGCGCAGACCAACTCGTACGAACGCCTCGGGATCGACTGCGTGATCGACGGCCGCAGCGAGTCGGCGGAGACGATCGCCCTCTTCCACAAGGCCATCGACGGCGGCGACCTGCCGCAGCACGTGGAGGTCTCCCATCCGACGGACGGGCTCTCGCTGCTCTTCCCGGAGAAGCCGACGACGTTCGGGGTGGTCGAGATGACGACCGGCTGCGGGCGCCGCTGCCAGTTCTGCGTGCCCGACCTGAACCCGCAGATCGATCTCCCGCGGCAGGGCATCCTGGAGGCGGTACGGGCCAACGTCGCCAACGGCAACCGGCAGATCTCGCTGGCGACGGAGGACATGTTCATCTGGGGGCAGGTCCGGACCGACACGCCGTTCTTCTTCCCCAACCGGGAAGCCCTCGTCGACCTCTACCGCGACGTGGTGGAGACGCCGGGCGTCGAGCAGCACGTCCTGAGCCACTCGACCATGGCCCCGGCCGTCGTCGACCCCGTGCTCATCGAGCAGCTCACCGACGTCCTGCTGCCGAAGAGCCCCATCCACCTCAAGCGGCTCAGCTCGCACCCCGAAGGCAAGGCGCTCGTGCCGCTCATCGGCCTGGAGACCGGCTCGGTCCGCATGGCCAAGCAGGTGATGCCGAGCAAGGGCGTGCCCTTCCACATCGACGACTGGCAGAGCGTCGTGATTCGCGGTCTGGAGATCCTGAACGCCAACAACTGGTTCCCCATGCTGACCCTGATGGTCGGCAACCCCGGCGAGACCGACGAGGACGTCAAGGCCACGCTCGACCTGATCTACGAGATGGAGCGCCGCGGGCTCTTCGGTTTCCTCGTCCCCTCCGTTTTCACGCCGCTCGAGGGGACCCGGATGGAGCACGACACCGGCGTCACCGAGACCCGGAACCTGACGCGCCTGCAGTGGCAGCTCATCATGCGCTGCTGGAAGATGAACATGCGGCCGGGGCTCTACAGCTGGTGGGGGCCCCTGTCGTTCAAGATCGGCGGGGTCGCCCTCTGGGCGACGCGGCTGCGCAAGACGAACGGGCCGCACTTCACCTGGCCGATGATGATGTTCTGCAGCGCCCTCCCCGAGAACATGCTGTACGCGACGGGAAGGCTGTACAAGGG